>NZ_QUIK01000029.1:0-21224 GCF_003480105.1 Clostridium sp. AM42-4 | reverse complement strand
TGACTTTTTCTCTGTCCTATATTATTGTAACCCTTCGGGTCAGTGACTACATAGCTGCTGTGCATTTGCATTAAGTTGGGCTTTACAAAAAACCTCGTTTTGCCGCTGCCGGAGCCGCCGATGACAAGTACATTTTTGTTTCGTGCATATTTCGGGTGCTTCGGGCGGCTTGACATCATCAGCCGTTCGGTCTGCGTCAGCAGCACGTTATTTTCAAAAATGGGGTCGATATACGGCTTTATATCCTCGGCATTGCCCCATGAAGCGTTTTGTCAAGTGCTTTTTTGAGTTATTGACGCAAATTATCGTGAAAGTGCGAAAGTGCAAAGTGCAAAGGGTCTGCGTTTTGCACTTTCAGCTTGCGGGTTCGGGTGGCTGCTTCTTCTTGATGAAGTTGTACCATTGACCGCCGACACGCCTTGCGCCTAAAATACCGCCCATGTCGCGCTTGGCGTTCTGTACCGTCCTTTCGGATATTCCGGCTTCGGCTGCGGCTTTTACAATGTCCTCGCTGGCAAGTTCTTTTCCGTCTGCAAGTAGGTCAAGTATCAGCCTTTCGGCTTGCTCGGTCTTGGTGGCGTTGTTCCCGCCCGCGCCGGACAGCAGCTCGTCGGCGGTGATGTCGTATTCGCCTATCCATGAAAAGCCCGTTTCCGGGTCAAGGCAAAAGGCAACGGGCTTGCCCTCCGGCGCAAGGGAAAATTTGTCATGGACGATAACGCGCACATTCGGCTCTCGCTTCACGCGCCCGATCAGCAGGACGCTCCTTGCTGCGGCGCGGAAGTCGATAGAACCTAAGCCCCGGTATGCGCTCTGCCCTCCGGCAGCTTTGTTGAGATGTCCGATAAGGATAACGGCGCACCCGGTACGCTCGGCAACATCGGCAAGGCGGCGGAACATGGGGCGCACTTCGTTTGCCCGGTTCATGTCGGTCTTTTCGCCCATGTACGCCTGTATGGGGTCAAGGATAATCAGCCGCGCCCCGGTCTGCGTGATTGCCTTTTCTATGCGCTCGTCGGAGAGGGTAAGCTCCCGCTTGGCTTCATCAATCACAAGTACCCGGTCAAGGTCTGCGGCGGCTTCTATCAAGCGTGGCTTGACGGTATCGCCCAGCCCGTCCTCGGCGGTCTGGTAAATTACTTGGAATGGCGGCAAGGGCTTCATTCCCGGCAGCGTTCCCCCGGTGGTGCAGGCGGCGGCAAGGCGTAGGGCAAAAGTGGTCTTGCCCTCGCCGGGATTGCCCTGCACAATGGTTACTTTCCCAAAGGGAATATACGGCTCCCATAGCCATTCAACGGTCTGTGTGTCAACCTCGCTCATGCGGATAATCTCAACGGTTTCTTCCTGCGGCGGCTCTTTCAAGCCGTAGATTGCTTCCCGCAAATACTTCCCGTCTGTGATTTCTGCCCGGTGCTGCAATACCTCGTTCCAGTCCTTGAAAAGAGGGATAAGCCGATGGACGGTCAAGCCCTCCGGCACAAGCTCTGCAAGGCGGCTGCAAGCGTCGTTTCCGGCTTGATCGCTGTCAAGGCAGAGGTACACGGTCTTGATGTTCGGACGGTCAGAGAGAAAGCGCAACAGGGCTTTTTCTCCCACGCCGCCCAACGCCAGATAGCTTTGCTTCTGCCAGTCCTTTTTGAACAGGCAGAGGAAAGATAAGAGGTCTATCGGGGCTTCAAAGACAAACAACCTTTCGTCCTCGCCACGGTAGCAGAAGTTAAAGGCTTTGTCGCTGCCTTTCACATCAAGCCGAAAACTCCCGGCTGTGCCGCGCTGATGGGCGTATCGCGGTATGCCGCTTTCATCTCTGCCGACAAATACGGCGTTATGGTGGGCGGCTTCCTCGTAAATATCCCCGGTGGAAAAGAAAAAGCCCGTCACATCTTCATCAATGCGGCGGGCTGCTGTGAGGTAGTTCCTCGCTATGCGGTTGTCGGTGCTGCGGGGTGGCAGTCGGAAGTCGGATAGGGGCGCGGGGCTTGGTCTGTCCGGCGGCGGGGCGGCTCCTTTTTCGCCTGTCAGCAGTTCAACGGCTTCGGTGAAGCTCTTGCCGAAAAACTCCATGACAAAATCAACGGGGCCGCCGCCTTTGCTTTGGCTGTGCCTGTACCATTTGTTTCCCCGGATAGTCAAGCTGTCGTGCCGCTTCCAGCGGTATTCATTTCCGGCACGGGTAAGCTGCTCGCCCTGTGATTGCAGGAAAGAAACAAGGTCGGCTTGGTTGGCGCGGTCTATCTGTTCTTGGGTGTAATACATAAAAGTTCAACTCCTTTCAGCGGTCTATATCATGCCGTTTGGTGCAGCTCTGCGTCTGCTCCGGTTGGTCGGCGCGGAGTGCAATATCCACGCATTTGCGGATTTTTTGAAGCTCTGAAACATTGGTGCGGGTATCTTTCAGTTTGGTATAATCGCTGTCCCTCTGTGTTTTGAGGTCAGCATATTCCTGTTCCCATTCCGCAATAGGCAAGGTCTTTGTTCCTTTCGGCAGATTTGCATGGAGATAGCGACTTGCTGCGTTCCATAGGGTCAGCTCGGCGCGGTGGGCTTCCTCGTACTTATCGCGCTTGTTTGTCCAGCCGTTTTGCAGCTTTTTCAGTTCATCGTGAATGGGCTTGTACTCTGTGTAGTTCTTCCCGTATTCAATTAGCTTTTGCAGCTTCTTCATGCGTTCCTCGGCGGTTTTCATTCCCTCCCGGATTGAATAGGCTCTATCACTGACAGAGGAAAGAGAAGCGTCCAGCTCGTCAAGATTAGAGATACCATGCTCGGAAAGATAGTTGACCGCTGCCGCTATGGTTTTCAGTTCGTCGGCTGCGTGTTGGTGCTGCCAACTTTGCGAATACTTCCGGCTCTTTTCTCTCTGAACGCTCAAATACTTCATCAACAGATTTGCAAGGTTGGGAGATTGCGGCGGCTGCTTCGGGGCGGTTTCCCACACTTTGAACAGGTCGGCAATCCATTCTTTGAGCTTCCCAATCTGCACCCGGATTTCCCGTATAAGGCGGTTTGCTTTTTGGATATTTCGGTTCAGTTCGCCTTTCTCGGTGGCTACACCTTTCTTCTCCATCTGGCAAGCCGCCACGCCCATGTGGACGGTGGGTATCTCGTCAATGCCGCGCTCGGCGTTGCTGCGGTGGTCGATACGCTCCGGGCTTCCGTTTCTCTCCAAAAAGTCGTTGGTATAGTCAGCCCACGCCTTGCGCCACAAAAGGGTGTTGTCCTTGTCGTTCCAGCCTGTAAGGTCAATTTTGTGCGTCTTGTATCTGCCGCTTGGCAAGCGGATACGCTCACCGTTTTCATCAAGGTCATATTCCTTTTTGGATTTCGCCGCCCACGCGCCGCGCCCGTCAAGGGGGCGCATAGTCAGCATGATATGACAATGGGGATTGCCGCTGTTGGTGTCGTGGATAGCAAAATCCACACACATTCCTCTGGAAACAAATTGAGAGGAACAGTATTCCCGGACAAGCCGGATCTGTTCCTCTCTGGATAATTCTATGGGGAGCGCCGCGTCAATCTCTCTGGCAAGCTGGGCGTTCCCGGCTTTCTCGTAAAGCTCCACGCTGTTCCACAAGGTTGAACGGTCAGAGAATGAGGGTGGCGCGTGGGGCGGCAGCATGATTTCTGTATGGACAACGCCGCCTTTGCGGGTGTAGTCATGGGTCATTCCGTCCCATTCGTTTGTCAGCTTTTCGCCGCTTCGGTAGGCGGCTGCGGCAACGGCTGATTTGCCTTTTCCTCGGCTCACAATGCCGATGTTCCAATGGTAAATGGCTATGGGTATCACCTCCCGGATAGGATAATAAAACCCGCAAAAAAGGTACAGACGCCAACGGCGGGTGTACTGTTTTTGTGGGTGTGCAGGGATAGCCGCAAAGCGGCGCAAGGGGTGCAGCCCCTTGTTGCGGCAAAGCCGCCATATCGGAGCGCGGGGAAATCTCCCTGTGCGGAGATAAGCCCTCGGCAGAGCGCACACGCCCGCAAGGGTGTATAAGTGCGCCCTTAGTTCCTAAGGGATTTTCAGCTTGTCGCTCCCTCGGCTCGTTTTTTCAGATATTCCCGCGCTGGTTCACTCGTCAAGGCAAGCCGGAGAAGTGCTGTGGCTTCCTCGTCGGTCATGTTCTTTGCTTCCGGCACAATGCTTTCAAAGACTGCGCCCCGGACGATAAGGCGGTGGCTGCGCGTTCTGCGTTCCTCTTTGGATAACTTCTGACGCAACATTTTTTCCCGGTTCTCAAACTGCCGAATTTTCTTCTTTCCGTCCTCAATCTCGGCGGTCAGTTCTTCAAAGGTTTTTGTTCTCGGTTTCGTCATGGGTGGTCGCTCCTTTCTGCCTGTCGGCATAGAAAAAGGACAGTCGATTTTCTCGGCTGCCCTTGTGGGTGGCTATTCAATTTCAGTCTGCTGTTTTCAAATATATAAAATAGCTTGCTGTTCCGCCATAGCCATTTTCAGTATTCCATTCAGCTGTTACTTCATAAATATATCCGCCCAGTTTAAGAGTGAGTACGTTTCCAACAATAGTTACATCTTCGCTGTTTGTAGCAGGCTCTCCCCAATGTTCGTCACTCCAGCACTGCACACTTAAAATTGTATCTGGGTCTTCTGTAAATCTTAATGTAGCTGTTGTTTCTGTTGTTTCAAATGGCGGGGACAACAGATCCTTGCACTCTAACGGGTGTGGGCTATCAGCTATTGTGCTTTCAGCAGTTCCGTCAATATTTGTTTTTTGCCACGAATAAGTTCCTAATACTGCACCGATAGCGGTTTCGTCACTCACAACGCTTAATGTGGGCGGTTCTTCCAAAATTATATTGGCAGTCCCAGAGTTTAGTAATTCATTTGCATAGCTGTTGAGTGCTTCACATGGCTCATATTTTGTCTTATAACCGATACCGTCAATGACAATAAATGGGTTATACGCCATAATATCTGTTTGTGTACCGTCTACCATAGTCAAGGTAAAAACAACGCCTTGTCCATCATACTCTGTGTAAGAATTATCCTCATTATAGACAACAACATCATTCAAATATTCAACTAATTCTTGGATATTTTCAATCTCAATCGTTTTGTCTGGCGGTGTTAATAACACTTTAGCGGAAACAATCTGCGCTGCGTCCAAATCCTTATACGGTTTTTTCCCCTGTTGTGAAAAAAATACGATTACCGCGATACCTACTAAAATGATACAAGCTATTGCAATCATCAATCTCTTTTTTCTCATGGAACAAGCCTCCTGTTCTTCTCTGTTACTTGTATAGACGAAAAAATTGAAAGGAAGTTTCACTATCTATAAATATCATAGCACATGGTTATGAATAAATCCACCTCATTTCAACCTGTCAGTGGCCTTGTTTTCTCTGGCAGACCGCCGCGCAGCTTCCCGCCGTTCCTCGTTGTATGGGGCGGTCAGACGGAAAGAGAAACGCCCCTTTGCAATATCAAACTCCATGCAGTCCGTTTCGGGGTCTGCGTCGGTCTGGCGGCACTGGTCGGGGTGCTGTCCGGCGTAGGCGGCAAGCCGCTTCTTTAAGTCGGTGTTGTGGGTGCGGATATGGATAAGGGGGTCTTTCTCGTCAAACCAAATATCGGTGGTCTTTTCCTGCTTCGTAAGCCCTGTTCTCATAAACTCTCCTTTCTGCGCCCCTGTTACGCAATAGGGGCATTTTTCGGCTGTTTTTCCCGGCTCTTGACTTGGGGAAAATGAGGATTTTCAAATAGAAACCGCCCGGACGGGGAGTGTATCGTCAGGGCGGCTGTTATCGCAAGATTTCTGTTTTTTCCGGCTCTTGACCGTCAGACGCGGATAAACGCGAGCTGTCGGCAAGTGCCAGTTTGAGCAGCTTGTCGCGGAATGTTTCTGTGCTGCTGTGATTGAAAAATAACTCCGCAACAATGGTCTGCCCGTTCCTCTGGGTCGTAATGATACTGTCGGGGGTCTGTTCTGCCATAGGCGGCTCCTTTCTTTGGGCGCAAAAGAGGGGTTTCCCGTAGTTCGGGAAATCCCTCTTGGTTGACGGTTATTCTGTTTTACTGTGTGGGCTGTGCGGCGGCTGCCTGCGCCTTTCGCCTTGCCCGGTATTCCCGCGCTTTCATGCGGTCATACTCCCGCTGCTTTTCAAGGTTTCTCGCCCGGTACTCCCTTGAATACTGCCGGTGGTAGGCGCGGCTCTTTTCCTTTTTGGCTTCTTCGATTTCCTCCCGCATTTGCCGGATTTCCTGCTCGGTCGGCTCTGCAAGCTGTGTCACTTCGTTCTCAAACTTGCCGATATAATTGAAATATATGCTGATGTGCTGGATTGCGTATCTCGCCCTTTTCTGGTCGCGCTCATGCACTTCAATCCGGCTGATAAACTCGTTGAGAATGGCGGGGGTAAGCTCGGTAAAGGCGGCATGGCGTTCCGTCAGCTTCAAAAACTTCTGCGCCCGTCCTCCCGCGTTCTCATAAGCGGATAGCTGTTCTTGGAGCGTGGCAAGCTCCGCTTTCAGCGTGTAGTATTCTTCCGAATACTTCTGCGACATCTGCTCATAACGGTCTTGCGGGATCGTGCCGAGGGCGTTGTCCTCATAGAGCTTGTTCAGCACCTTGTCAATCTGTTCAAGGCGCGTCGTGATTTGCGGAATACGCTTCTGCTGCTTTTTGGTCTGGTCGGTCTGCTGCATGGCAAGGTTCTTTTTCACTAATGCTTCAAACTCCGCCCGGTTGCTGATAGAATAGTCCTCGATTTTCTTCAGCACTTCCGCGATGGTCTGCATGAGCAAGTCCGCGTCCATGATGTGCGGGGAATGGCATTTGGGGTTCTTGGCTTTTCCCTTGTGGTACTCGCTGCAAAAAGCAACGTGCCGCTTGCCGCCGTTCCGGTAATCTATACGAATGTGCATTTTTGCGCCGCAGTCCTTACAGAAAAGCAAGCCGGATAAAGGGTGGATTTCCCCGTCCCCGTTGGGGCGTCTGACGGGTGCGTTTTCCAAAATCCGCTGTACGGTTTCAAAATCGCTGCGGCTGATAATCGGCTCATGCACATTTTCTGTGATGTGCCACTGGCTCCGGTCTACATAGTGGTTATGTTTATCCCGGAAATGCTTTGTGGTCTTGAAGTTGACCACATCGCCGCAATACTCCTGCCGTGTGAGGATATTGGTCAAGGTGACTTTGTTCCACTTGCAGCGGTTATCCTCGTTGAGCGTCTTATTTTTACAGGTTCCCCGCCCGCGGTCTTTCATGTAGAAAGTGGGGGTTGGGATTTGCTCCTGTGTCAGATGTACGGCGATTTGGTTGCGGTTTTTCCCGCCGATAAACAGACGGAAAATCAAACGGACAACCTCGGCGGCTTCTTCGTCGATTATCCAAAAATCCTTGTTGTCCGGGTCTTTGACATAGCCGTAAGGGGCTTCGGTGACAATCGGCTTTCCACTCATACCTTTGGTCTTAATGCCCGTTTTCACTTTCTTGCTGATGTGTCATTTACACTTAAAATTATGCACTCCAACGTGCAGAGCCGTACTCCATGCCCTTACGGTATTTCTTTGCGTTCTTGCCTTTCACATAGACCGCAAGCCGGATAACGACAGCCCCGACAATGCCGATAAGCAAGTCCATAGGGGCGAAACTCGGCAGGGCATTTGAAAAGGCGGCAGAAAAGCCGCTGCCAATGGAAAGCAGCTTGCCGGAGAGGTCAGCCCCCGGAGAGAGCCGCACCGCCTGTCCGACTTTATCAAAGAGATACACAAAGAGCAGATAGGGGGCGTTTAGGATAAGCAGCTTCTTGATATTCGGCTTCATAGCGATACCTCCCTGTCCTTGTGTTTTGTCTTTTGACGGTTCGCATTAAGCTGCTTTGCTGCGTCCCGGAATGTGGCAAGTGCCTTTCGGATAGAGGGCTTTTGCTCCTGTGTCAGCTTCTTTGCGGAAAACTCCTTAAAGGCTGCGGTCAGAGCGTCCGCGTCCCGCCCCTTGAAAAATACAAGATAACGGGGCGGCGTTTCGGTGCTGTCTTTCTTTAGGGCAAAGTCGATACCGTATTTTTTTGCCGTCTGCTCAAAGGCTTTGATATTGCCCTCGGTTATCTCAATGTTGGAAAGCCCCGCGTTCTGCTTCGCAAGCTGCTTTAGGGTCTGCTTCCCGTGGGGCTGTTTTTCCTGCTGCTTTTTTGCCTGTGCAAGCATGGCTTTGATTGCCTTTTGCAGCATTTCAGCGGTCAGCTTTGCTCCCTTGACAGAGAGCGCAACCACTTTTTCGTTGATTTCATCTTGCAATGTTTACCGTTCCTCCTTTCCCGATAGTGATAGTGTTCTTTTGGGCGTGAAAAAAGGGCGTCCGTTCTTCACGCCGCCCTGTTAAATCCGTACCCGCAGCCCGTTCAAATCCTCGGCGCGGATACCTACAAGATACCAGTTGTCCCCGTACTCAATGCGGGTAGGCTTCCATTTGCCGCCTGTGAATACGTCCATGCACTCGCCGCAATGCAAGCCGCCGTAATAGTCGGCAATATCAAAGCGAATGTCGTAGCGGTCAGCGGTTTCATCAAAAATCAAAGCTCCTGTTTTCTGTGTCATGTGGTAAATCCTCCTTTTTTCGTTTACAGGCTTTCGCCCTCATTGTAGGTGTAATAGTCCGGGTCGCCGTACTTCGGCTTTCTCGGTGCAAGTGCGCCGCTTGCCATATCGTGAGCGACAAGGGAAGTATAGTAGCTGTCAATGGTAGACGGGGCATTGAAAAGCACCGCCTTTAGGTACTGCTTGATGTTGCGGATTTTGGTGGTGTTCTCCTGCATACAGTCAAGCACAAAGCGGATATGTTCGCTGTTCAGCTTCATAAACTTTGACTTCACAAGTTCGGCGGGGTAATCGTCCCCGGCAATACGGATTTTCTTTCTTGACGTACAGAGTGTTTCAAGGATAATGTCAACAATCTCATTCAGACGGTCATGGTCAAACTTCATATCCTGCAAGAGAATGTCATACTCGATATTGTCCTTGATGATTTCCTCATACACTCTATAAGCGTCGTTCCTTTCCGTTCTTTTCCTTTCCTGCGGCTGTGCCGTTTCGTCCTCGCCATAAGGCAGAGGGATAGGCGTTTGTTCCAAACGCCCGGAATGGATAGGAATGGAATGGGTAATTGATAAATCCGTATTTGATTTTTCTTTTTTTGGTAAGTTAGTTCTTGATATATCTTTATTTATTTGCGTTGGATTTTCCGACGTCGGATTATCCGTTGTCGGATTTTCCAATATCGGGTTAGCCGCTGTTGGATTTTCCAATATCGGATAATCCAATCCCGGCGGCTGCGGCTGCTCGTAAATGGTGTACTCGATAGCGGTCATTTTTCCTTTCTCGTCGCGCCCCTGCCGCCTTGTGATATATCCGGCTTTTTCAAGCTCCCAAATGGCGGTACGGATAGCGTCGATACTTTCCCGGTTGATGTAGGACAGCCCCGCAAGGGTATAGTCCCAATTTTCGGGAAGTGACAGCATTTGAGAAAGCAGCCCCTTTGCCTTTAGGGTAAGCTCCTTGTTGCGTAAGTGGTGGTTGCTCATTACGGTGTAGCCCGTTGTCCTTTCCACGCGGAAAACTGCCATAGCTTCATCACTCCTTTGCTGTGGATTTGTTACGCAGTAGAACGGCGATTTTGAGGGAAAAGGTATAAATCCCTTACCGCACGAAAAACGCGCCCGCAAAACCGCATAAATCAAGGCTTTTTCTGCTCCTACTGCGTAACATGAGGGCATAAAAATAGCGGCGTTCCTGTTCTCCCGGTGTGGGAGTAAGAAACGCCGCCTGTGCGGGTCTGTATTTAATTGTCGTCGGCGATTATGTCCTGCATGACTTCGCCAAAGTCAGCCGTAAGGGAAAACAGGAAGTATTCCAATACGTCGGGGTCTGCGCCCATAGGCTCGGCTTCCTCAGAAAAGGGCAAGCCCATAAGCCCGTACAGCAGCTTGACAACCTTAAAAAGTTTTTCCCTGTCTGCGGGGGTGTTCATGGTTACAAATACGTCCGTCAAGCGGTTAATGGTTTCCATGTCGCCGCCTGTCGTTACCCATACCATTTCCGCGAACGGCTGCGTGATTGCTCCGGCTACAAGGTTGATTTTATCCTTGTTGATTTCGCCGGACGGGAGTATAATACCCTTGTCTAAAAGTACGTTTTTCATGTCGTCCTCCTTCATTTTCGGTGCTGCGCTTGACGCTTTTTTGCCGCCCGCGCTTACAAAACGAGATTATGTGGAGATACGGCAAGATAAATGACGATATGCGGAAAACCTTGATTTTAAGCCATTTTCGCAAGGTTTTATAAACATTTGCGAGGACTTATAAAAGGTTTTGCGTCTATCAAATCAATAAAAAATCATAGAACTGGTATAGTAAATCCATTTCTCACAAAGACTAGACATAGAAAGGCTGCGGGATGATGAGGGCAGGAAATTTCTTGCGCACAACACCCTAATGTGTAAACCGCAGCAAAAAATAATGGCTGGAGCAGAAGCGCACATATTATGCGTGAACTGATCCGGGAAAGCGAGGGCCTTATGGGAAATGTGTTGAAATCCAGAAAAGCCGCAGTCATTGGCTGCGGCTTTGTTGGCTCTGCGACAGCGTTTACGCTCATGCAGAGCAAATTATTTTCGGAGCTGGTACTTCTGGACGTGAATACCGACAAGGCAGATGGGGAAGCGAAGGATATTTCCCATGGTATTCCGTTTGCGGCTCCCATGAAAATCTATGCAGGTGATTATGATGATATCGCGGATGCGGCCATCATTATCGTGACGGCCGGGGCGAACCAGAAGCCGGATGAAACGCGGCTGGATTTGGTGCACAAGAATACGGAAATCTATAAAAGCATCATTCCTGAGATCGCCAGCCGGAATTTTGCCGGGATTTTGCTGATCGTGTCAAATCCGGTGGATATTTTGACGTATGTGGCACTTCGTTTAAGTGGATTGCCGGAAAACCGCGTCATTGGTTCCGGGACCGTTCTGGATACTGCACGCATGAAATATGCGCTGGGACAGCATCTGCAGGTCGACAGCCGCAGCGTGCATTCTTATATTGTGGGAGAGCACGGTGACAGCGAGATCGCGGTATTGAGCAGCACCAACATCTCCGGAATTCCGCTGGATGCATTCTGTGAGATGCGCGGATATGAAAATCCGAGGGAGAAGCTGGACGAGATCGCGGAGTCGGTGAAAAACAGCGCCTACGACATCATTGCCAAAAAGCAGGCAACCTATTACGGCATTGCTATGTCGGTGCGTCGGATCTGCGCCTGCATCATCCGCAATGAGCGTTCCATTCTGCCGGTGTCCTCCATGATGCACGGGGAATATGGCATCCACAATATTGCACTCAGCATGCCGGCAATCCTGGGTGCGGACGGCGTAGAAACCCATGTACCGGTTTCACTGAATGAAGATGAGACAACACGGCTGATCCAGTCGGCAAAGACCCTGGGCGAGATTGCGCAGGAACTGGAACTGTAGCATTTGGCGTTGCTGTCAACGCAATTGTATCCATTTGACTGCAATATCATTGGATTAAACTACAGGTTGATTGTCAGAACGCCCCGCAGACTGTAGAATAAAAAACAGGAAACCGAAGCCAATCTGCGGCGCTGCATCGAATCCTATGGACTGGATGCAGCGCAGGAGCTGGGAAAGGTTTCGGAATATATTAGGAAGGAAGCGGAGAGAAAACGGTGAGAACGATCGTGGTCGGAGACATCCACGGATGCTTCCGGGAGATGGCACCTGCAGGCAGATCGTTGCTGGAAGAAAGCAGCCGCTTCCGGAGTATGGCTGCATTGGGTTGGATACCGGATGTGTGTGGAAAAAGAAACTGACCGCCATGGTCATAGAAGAAAATAAAAACGGGCTGGAGTACCAGATCCGTCAGGTGGAGTATGGAAAGTAGTCTCCTTCTGTGGTATAATTTTTGCATTATGCGATCACAGAAGGAGGCTTTTTTATGGGCTTACAGGAGCAGGAAAAAGCAAAGAACTATCGCTGCATCGGCCTTCTGGCCCATGTGGATGCGGGCAAGACAACCTTGTCCGAGGCGGTTTTATATACATCAGGAACGATACGGAAGCTGGGGCGCGTGGATAACCGCGATGCCTATCTGGATACTTATGCGTTGGAGCGGGAGCGGGGCATTACCATTTTTTCCAAGCAGGCGGTCTGCCAGCTTGGCGATACGACGGTAACACTGCTTGATACACCTGGACACGTGGACTTTTCTGCGGAGATGGAGCGGACGCTGCAGGTGCTGGATTATGCGGTGCTTGTGATCGGCGGGGCAGATGGTGTGCAGGGCCACACAGAGACCTTGTGGAGCTTGCTAAAGCGTTATCAGGTTCCAACCTTCCTTTTTATCAACAAGATGGACCAGCCGGGAACGGACCGCGAAGCGCTGATGGCAGAGCTGAAAAAGCGGCTGAACGATTCCTGCGTGGATTTTGCGGCATTGGATGGTCCGGAAGATGCGGTTCCGGAGGAAATCTGGGAAACCATCGCCATGTCCGATGAGGAGTTTTTGGAGCAGTATCTGGAAAACGGAAGCATTGCGCAGGAAGACATCCGCAGGCTGATCCGGCAGCGGAAGCTGTTTCCGTGCTATTTCGGGTCGGCGCTGAAGCTGCAGGGCGTGGAGAAACTGCTTGTCGGGTTGGAGAGATGGATGGATGCCGGAATGTCTGGCAACGCATGCTCAAAAGGGGACCTGAATGGAGAACTTCCACATGTGAATCCTGACGTGGCGTTCGGCGCAAAGGTCTTCAAGATTTCCCGCGACGACCAGGGAGCCCGCCTGACTCACTTAAAGATTACGTCGGGCAGTTTAAAGGTGAAGGATTTTCTGGAGGTGAAGGGTAAAGAGCCGGAGAAGGTCAACCAGATCCGCATGTATTCCGGCACAAAATATGAGCTGGTGAATGAGGCTGTGCCAGGCATGATCTGCGCGGTGACCGGTCCGGTGACAACGTATCCGGGCCAGGGCATCGGAACGGAGGCAGAATCCGAGCTTCCGGTTCTGGAGCCGGTTTTAAACTACCGTGTGGAGCTGCCGGAGGGCTGCGATGCCCACAAAATGCTGGCGGATTTAAAGCAGCTTGAGGAGGAGGAGCCGGAGCTTCACATTACCTGGAATGAGCAGGCACAGGAGATACAGGTGCAGGTTATGGGCGAGGTGCAGATCGAGGTGCTGAGGAGTCTGGTGGCAGAGCGTTTTGGTGTGGATATCCGCCTGGATGCAGGCAGCATTGTATACAAAGAGACGATCACGCAGACCGTAGAGGGCGTGGGGCATTTTGAGCCGCTGCGGCACTATGCGGAGGTCCATCTTCTGATGGAGCCGGGTGAGCCGGGCAGCGGCCTGCAGTTTTCTGCCCGCTGCAGTGAGGATTTTCTGGACCGGAACTGGCAGCGCCTGATCTTGACCCATCTGGAGGAAAAACGTCACCGGGGCGTGCTCACCGGTTCGGAGATCACCGATATGCAGATCACGCTAATTGCCGGGCGTGCGCATTTGAAGCACACCGAGGGCGGCGATTTCCGCCAGGCTACCTACCGGGCAGTCCGTCAGGGTTTGTGTGAGGCGGCAGCCGAGGGCTGTGTGCAGATTTTAGAGCCATATTATGCATTTAAGCTGGAGGTTCCGTCTGAGTATGTGGGCCGCGCCATGACAGACTTAGAGCGCATGAAGGGAACCATCGAGCCGCCGCAGCTAGAGGGTGACAATATGCTTTTAAGCGGTGTCGTTCCGGTTGCCACCATGCAGAATTACCAGCGGGAGGTCGTGTCGTACACGAAAGGACGCGGGCGCTTAAGCTGCGTCCTGCAGGGATATTTTCCATGCCATAATGCGGTGGAGGTGGTGCAGGAGACCAACTATGAGGCAGAGCTTGATCTGGCCGATCCGACTGGTTCCGTATTTTGTGCCCATGGAGCCGGGTTTGTGGTACCGTGGTATGAGGTAAAGCACTACATGCACATCCAGACGGGAATCCCGGTGCTGGGAGAGGAAGCCGCTGCGGATATCGGTAATGATGCGGGCGGATGGAATGCGGGAAGCGGAGCCAGAAGGAACACCGGCGCGTCTGCAGGTGATGGCAGAAATGCGGGAGCAGGAACTGGAGCCAGAGGGATATCTGGCAGATCCGTATCGCAGACTGGAAGCCGTTCGAACTCTGGCGGTGCTGCGTCCTTTGGTGCTGATGAGAAAGAACTCGAAGCCATTTTTACCCGCACCTATGGCGAGAGCAAGCGCAAACTTTCTTACGACAGCGGCCCGCGCCAGGTGGTGTATGATTCTGGAAAATATGCGCATACCAAAAAGGAAGAGCCCGTGGAGGAATATCTTCTGGTGGATGGCTACAACATCCTTTATGCCTGGGAGGAGCTTCGGGAGCTGATGAAGGTCACACTGGACGGTGCGCGTCACCGCCTCATGGACATGCTCTGCAATTACCAGGGATACCGCAAATACAACCTGATCGTGGTATTTGATGCTTATAAGGTGAGCGGCGGAGTCGGAAGCACGGAGGATTACCACAATATTCACGTGGTTTACACGAAAGAAGCAGAGACCGCAGATCAGTACATCGAAAAATTTGCCCATCAGATGGGAAAGAAATACCGGGTGACCGTGGCAACCTCCGATGGACTGGAGCAGGTCATCATCCGCAGCCAGGGCTGCCTTCTTATGTCAGCCAGTGATCTGGAAGAGGACATGGAGCGTGTCAGCCGCCAGATCGAGGAAGACCGGGGGCATTTGGTAAAGCCCGGCAAGCGATATCTGTTTGCGGATGTGGAGAAGGATCTGGCTGAGTATCTGGAGCAGGTGCGGCTCGGGAAGATTCCGGCGACATCAGAGAAGCAATGAGTGGAAACCTGGTTGCTGTATACGGGTAGGAATTTTCTGAACTGAAAATTCCGTAAGATACAGTTCTGGTAGCAGATTTTGCCGATTTGGAATGCGAAGCATCGGCAAAATCCCGTTGCCGGGCACGCACGTGTGAACGGCAACGAGAAATCTTCGCAGAATCAGAATTCCACCTTGCATTATTGTTTTTCTTGAAGTACAATATAACTGATTCGTCAAAATTTAGACAAACCATATTGGGAATGCAGGAAAAGAGCTGCTGTCTGCCGCATGGAAAACAGCAGCCATCGGACCGGAATCCGGTCGTTAAAGAAAAAGGAGAACAAGTCATGGAAAAAAGACCAGTGGTATTAATGATCCTGGATGGATACGGATTAAACGATAATTGTGAGGCAAACGCAGTCTGCGAGGGCAAGACCCCGGTCATGGACCAGCTTATGAGCCAGTGCCCGTTTGTAAAGGGTCAGGCAAGCGGTCTGGCAGTTGGTCTGCCGGACGGACAGATGGGTAACTCTGAGGTTGGCCACTTAAATATGGGTGCAGGCCGCATCGTATACCAGGAGCTGACCCGCATCACCAAGTCTATCGAGGATGGCGATTTCTTCCAGAATGAGGAGCTGATGGCAGCAGTTGAGAACTGCAAGAAGAACGATTCCGCGCTGCATATGTTCGGTCTGGTATCCGACGGCGGTGTACACAGCCACATCACCCATATTTACGGATTGCTGGAACTGGCTAAGAGAAACGGGCTTTCCAAAGTTTATGTTCATTGCTTCTTAGATGGTCGTGATACCCCGCCGACTTCCGGAAAAGAGTTCGTGGAAGCACTGGAAGCGAAGATGGCAGAGCTGGGCGTCGGCAAGGTGGGTGTTGTTTCCGGTCGTTATTATGCCATGGACCGTGATAAAAACTGGGATCGCGTGGAGAAAGCCTACAATGCGCTGACCAAAGGCGAGGGCGTTCACGCAGAGCATGCAGCAGATGCAATCCAGGCTTCTTACGACGACGGCAAGACCGATGAATTTATGATGCCAACTGTTATCACCGAAAACGGTGCTCCGGTCGCAACCATCAAAAACGGCGATTCCGTGATCTTCTTTAACTTCCGTCCGGACCGTGCACGTCAGCTGACCCGCACTTTCTGTGATGATGAATTTACCGGCTTTGACCGCGGCGAGCGCATCAAGACAACCTTTGTCTGCTTCACCGATTATGACGAGACTATCGAGAACAAGCTGGTTGCATTCAAGAAAGAGAGCATCACCAATACCTTTGGTGAGTTTTTGGCTGCGCACGGCTTAAAGCAGGCCCGTATCGCAGAGACCGAGAAATATGCGCATGTAACCTTCTTCTTTAACGGCGGTGTCGAGGAGCCGAACCCGGGCGAAGACCGCATTCTGGTTCCGTCCCCGAAGGAAGTAGCAACCTACGACTTAAAGCCGGAGATGAGCGCACCGGCTGTCTGCGACAAGCTGGTAGACTGCATTAAGTCCGGCAAGTACGATGTCATCATCATCAACTTCGCGAACCCGGATATGGTCGGCCATACCGGAGTGGAGAGCGCAGCCATCAAGGCGATCGAGACGGTAGATGCCTGCGTCGGCAGAGCAGTCGATGCCATCAAGGAAGTGAACGGTGTGCTGTTTATCTGCGCAGACCACGGAAATGCAGAGCAGCTGGTGGATTACAGCACCGGTGAGCCGTGGACCGCACATACCACCAACCCGGTTCCGTTTATTCTGGTCAATGCAGATCCGGCTTATAAGTTAAGAGAGGGCGGTTGTCTGGCAGATATCGCGCCGACTCTCATTGAGCTGATGGGCATGGAACAGCCGAAAGAAATGACTGGAAAATCCCTGCTGATCAAATAACAATTTAAGTATATGACAAGGGCTGAATCCAATCTGTGATGAGCAGATCGCAGACATTCAGGCACTTGCAGGCACTTTACAGTACGGCTCCATCGTACTGGTCTTTCAGGATGGGGCACTGGTCCAGATGGAAAAACACGAGAAAATAAGGGTACGTTAATTCTAGTATCATCAGACGTCAGGATTGACCGGACAAACCGGAGATTCTGCAGAAATATCAGTCATGGTATTTTTGCGGGGTCTCCTTTTTTTGTTCCTGCATGAGTATCCGGTAATGGAACATGGTCCAGTGTATATGAATGGAGACGTTGGATGGTGGATCAGAAAACATGATACCCGGCTAAGAAGAGAGGAGCAAACGATTATGAAAAAAAGCAATGCATCCGGAACTGGTGCGGCAGATGCCAATGCAGCAGATACTGGTGCGGCGGCCAGCAATACGGCAGATTAGAACAGTGCGCAGGGAAACGCTTCGGACACGGATGCACAGAATCCGCCGACTGCGGAGCATCCGCGCAAGGTGCTGATGTCTTTACTCCTGGAACTGGTATTTGCGAAATTACAGCGTCATCTGGCGTTTGCGTAACAGGAGGAAATGTGTATGGTAACATTCCAATTTGACTGGGTGTTTACCTGGGAGGTATTCCTGGTCTGCATGAAGCAGGTTACGGTGTGTTTTTTTGCGGCAACGGCTGCCATGCTGACCGGACTGGTTCTCGGAATTTTTCTGGCAGCAGCGAGAAATAAAAAGAAGTGGTTCCGCTATCTGGCGAATGCGTATGTGCATCTGATTCGGGGGATTCCGACCATTCTTCTTTTGCTGATCTTATATTTGAGCATCAAAAATGGCTTTAACGCACTGGCAAAGACGTATGGATGGACGGTAAATGCAACCGTGATCCCGGCGCTTGGGATCGCAGTGCTGGCACTTGGCATCAGTGCAGCCGCATTTTTGTCAGGAAGCTTTCTGACAGCGCTTCGCTCTGTGGACCCGGGACAGCGAAGGAGCTTCTGACAGCACCGAAAAATCCGCGCATGCGTGCCTTCCTGCAGCGTATTTTACCAAATGATTACGACTATCAGATATAAAATTACCCTAATATCATAGATTGAGAGGATGAAATATGGTACAATTTGATCAGATCCTGAACCGGAGAGGAACGAACTGTGCAAAATGGGACCGCCAGGGCGGAGATTTTCTGCCAATGTGGGTGGCAGACATGGATTTTCAGGCACCAAAACCACTTTTGGATGCAGTAAAAAAGAGACTGGAACAGGGCGTATTCGGTTATCCAGCGTCTCCAAAAGAAGCAGAGGAAGCCGTGGTCGGACACTATAAACGCCGCTATCAGGTGATGGTGCAGCCGGAATAGATCGTCTGGATCCCGAGTGTGATGCCTGGTGCCAATCTGGCGTGTCGGGTGGGAGGTGGAAGTATTCTTTATTCCACGCCAATGTACACGCATATCCGCCGTCTGCCGCAGGAAGCCAGGGCCGCTGTGACAGAGATTCCGATGAAAGAAGATAATCTGTTTTATACGATGGATTTTGAAGCACTGGAGCAGGCAGTTACCCCGCAGACGGGTGTATATGTGCTCTGCAACCCGCATAACCCGTTCGGACGGGTATTTACGAGGCAGGAGCTTACAGAAGTTGCAGATTTTGCAAAAAAACATGATCTTTTTGTGGTGGCCGATGAGATCCACTGCGAGCTGATCCTGGAAGGGGAGCATATCCCGTATTTCAGCCTGAACAAAGAGGCCGAGCAAAACAGCATCACCCTCTGTAGTGCGGGAAAGATCGCAAATATTCCGGGGCTTCCGCTGGCTTATGCGATCATTCCGAATCCGGATCTGCGCAAGCGCTTTGAGGAAGAGACGCTTGGCCTGTTTCCGGTCCGCAATATCCTTTCGGAAACAGCCTTGACGGCTGCTTATAATGGCTCCTGTGATGCATGGAAAGAAGAACTGCGGGACTACCTGAGGGCAAATCGTGACTATCTGGAGGTGCGGATCTCAGAAATTCCGGGACTGAAGGCGGTACATAACCAGGCTACGTATCTTGTCTGGATCGATACCCGGGAAACAGGAATCACAGATCCCTATGCGTTTTTCCTGGAAAAAGCCAGAGTCCATTTCAATGATGGAAAAACATATGGACTGGACGGTTTTGTACGGCTGAATTTCGGCTGTCCGCGCAGCCAGTTAAAAGAGACGCTGGACCGGGTGGAACAAACACTGAAACAAAAGTAAGCCATGACTTTTGGGAGAGGAGAACGAAAACATGAGTGATAAAAAACAGACAGGCTTCAGCTGTGTGGATTGCGGAAAATGCGGCTGCAAAAAGCATAACGGAGACTATCCGGAATTTTGCGCGACCGCAGCACTGACTGAGGAAGAGCTGCAGGAGATCGCGCACCTGTATGAAAACCGGGTCAACAAAAAAGTAGCCATTGCTTCTGCGGAAGTAGAAGGGGAATTCTACGGCAGATATACCCGTGTGGAAGAGACCATCGAGTTTGCAAGACGCATCGGCGCGAAAAAGCTGGGAATCGCGACCTGCATCGGTCTCCTGGAAGAAAGCCGGATTTTGGCAAAGATCCTGCGCCTAAACGGGTTTGAGGTTTACAGCGCAGCCTGCAAAACCGGTTCCATGTTAAAAACAGATATCGGCGTCAAACCGGAATACACTTGTGTAACCGGCAATGTAATGTGCAATCCGATCCTGCAGGCAAAGCTTTTAAATAAAGAAAAAGTCGATTTAAACATCATCATGGGATTGTGCTGTGGACATGACAGCCTGTTTATCAAGTATGCGAAGGGCCTGACAACAACCCTGGTAGTAAAGGACCGTGTCCTTGGAAACAATCCGGTTCAGGCGCTGTATCAGGCACGCGCATATTACAAGAGACTGTTAGAAAAGCCGATTTAGGTGCCGCACATGCCCTGCTTTATTGGCGGCGCTGAAAAGATAGCACAGCGGCACCAGATACAGAAAGAATGCCGCAAACAGGCTGGTCATCGGAGCTCCGATGGTTGCGAGGGGAACAGCACCTGCGATGGACCACGGGATGAGCGGGGCCACGATCACGGCAGAGTTTTCCAGGGCGAGTGCCATGCAGGCATTGTCGGGCTCCAGATCGTGGCCAAGCTGCGTTGTCAGCATAATGGAGAGTGTCTGGTTGCAGGCAATCATGGAGGTGCCGGCTGCTGCCACCAGAATCGCACCGAACGGGGTGATACGCGCTCCAAGCTTCGATAACCCGGCTTTCAGTCCATCTAAGAGTCTGGTATTCTGGAAAATACCGGCATAGGATGAGGAGATGCATACGATCGCTGCGACCTTCACCATGGAGAGAATACCGCCTCCATCAAGAAATGTGGCAGCCTCTGGGTCTGCAGCATGGTAGCCAGATAAAAGCAGCTGCGGCAGGTCTGTAACAGCCAGATCCTGAATGAAAAAGCCGACGACCAGCGAAGCGGCAATGCTGGCAAGCATAGCGAATTTAACCGGGATCCGCATCAGTGCGAGGATCAGGATCACAACGGCTGGCAGGATGGCTGTCGGGTGAAGCACAACCTCCCGCCCAAACAGGGAGGTAAGATCCGTCGTTTCGGTTTGGCTGTGCAGCTGAAAGCCGAGGACTCCGTACAGGATGCAGGTCAGAAGAAACGGAAACCATGCGGTGCGGACCATGTTTTTGATGTTGTCAAAGATGCTGGTCTTCGTCAGCTCGCTGACTAACAGCGCACTGGTGGAAAATGGGGAACAGCGGTCCCCGAAAAAGGCTCCGGAGAGAATGGCACCTCCGAGAAGCAGCGGGCTTGCACCTGCAGAAACTCCCATGGCCATGCAGATGACGCCGATGGTAGCTGCCGTGCCAAACGAGGTTCCGGTCAGCACGGAAAGTGCACAGTTTAACAGGAATGAGACAAGCAGGATCACCTCAGGGCGTAAGAGTTTTGCTGCGTGGCAGATGATAAACGGGATCGTCCCGCAGGCATGCCACAGGGCCGTCATCATCCCAATTAGGACAAATACGATCAGAATGTTTTTGGCAGTGAGAATGCCGGAAATGAGCATGGAGAGAATCTTCTTTGGAGGATTCCCTTTTTTTAACGTAACACTGCAAGAATTCTCCCATCCTCTTCAGCTAGTGGGATGAATTGCCTGCTTTTGATTCCTGATATGCAATAACTGGCATGATTCGATAGTGCACATATCTGTGCTGACAGAAAAAGAACATACATTCGATAAGAATATAGACATATAGAGCAATATATGATAAAATATAATCAGTCGAAATAATAAGAAAGGCTGATTTCTATGAGAAAATTGGATAGTAATGCACATTCGGTATTTTTATTATATTACCATTTGATTCTGGTGGTAAAATACCGAAAAAAGGTTTTGAATGATCCGATTTCCAATCGGGCAAAAGAAATATTTGAGCATATTGCTCCGAACT
>NZ_QUIK01000028.1:0-36464 GCF_003480105.1 Clostridium sp. AM42-4 | reverse complement strand
CACTGTTCAATCTTTCATTTTCAAGGTTCATGTTGTTGCTGTTCTCAGCGGCAACATTCGATATTTTAGCACGTTGTTTTCGCTTTGTCAACAACTTTTTTCATCTTTTTTGAAGATGAAGCGCAGAAGGAGGGATTTGAACCCTCGCGCCGCTATTAACGACCTGCACCCTTTCCAGGGGTGTCCCTTCAGCCTCTTGGGTACTTCTGCAAAGTCCCGATGCCTGAACATCAGTAAATATTATATTGTCATCGGCAAGCCTTTCGCTTGTCCAACGGAGAGAGTGGGATTCGAACCCACGCGCCCTTGCGGACAAACGGTTTTCAAGACCGCCTCGTTATGACCACTTCGATATCTCTCCTCAAACGTGCTTTACTATATTACCAAAAGCTTTCGTTTTTGTCAAGAACTTTTTTAAGTTTTTTATCGGTGTTTCGTTCATGTCTTGCTCGTCACACGCGACTTGATGAATTTTAGCATACCTTATTGTTCCTGTCAACCCTATTTTTTACATTTTTTTATTTTTTTCGTTTTTCTCGTTTGAACCCCCATTTCTACAGCTAACCAAGACTATATTATGTCCGCACTATGCTGGTAACAACAGGCTTTTTATGAAAAAAGCAATTTCCTATGAAACAAAAATACAGCATGCCAGATATCCGCACTAAAATGCATCTGGCATGCCATACTTCTAAATACTACGTTTTCTTACGAACGGATATATCACGATCAGTTTCTAAATATACCAGAGTTTCTGCCTGGTCGTAGAGATTGCGTCCGCTCCTGCCTCGAACAGTTCCATAACTTCTTTCTTTTCTGAGATCAGTCCGCCTGCGATCAGCGGGATACTGGTGCTGCCGCGAAGACTTTTTATGATCTTCGGCATAACTCCGGGCATGATCTCGATCATATCCGGGTGAAAGCTCTCCAGCATCTTTCTGGTGTTGTCTACCGCCATGGAATCAATGATAAAAGCACGCAAAATGCCGAACATCTTCAGTTCCTGTGCCCTGCGTACCAGCATCGGCTTCGTGCTGATGATGCCATCGGCCCCTGTCTGCTCTTTCAAGAAGTCAATCGCCACTTCCTTTGATCCGAGTCCCTGGACCAGATCTGCATGCACCATGGCGTACTTTCCATGACTTTTCAATTCAGAAACAATGTTTTTAATACTGCAAATATTTCCATACAGGATAAATACGACCTGGCATTCCGTATCCAGGCATTCTTTCAGACCGGCATCATCTTTAATCGCTGCGATCACCGGTGATATTTCCAATAAATCGATTGCCTTTATCATTTTTTACTGTCAATCCATCCTTTGCATACACCCGGGTAGTTGCTGATCACACCTTCAACGCCCCATTCATCCATCTGTTCCAGCGCCCCCATATCATTGATGGTCCAGACATTCAGCGGAATATGGTGTTCCTTACAGCTGAGTACCATATCTTCTGTCAAAGCCTTTACACCCGGATGATAATACTGGAAATCGAACTTCTCGCAGTAATATCCAGGATTTCCGAGATCATCATACTCTACCAGGGCTCCGCAAGGGATATCCGGTGCCAGTTTCCGGAGCAGGGTAATGGAGGAATGCAGGAAAGAAGAAAATACGATCCGTTTCTCCAGTCCGTACTTTTTCACCATCTCCAGTGTCTTTTCTTCCAGATTTTCATAATAATAAACACCTGACTTGATCTCAATATTTGTCACAAGACTGGTATCCTTTACCCACTGGCAGTATTCTTCCAGGGTCGGGATCGGTTCAAATCCATACTTACCATTCCAGACTGCTGCCGCATTCAGTTTCTTTAACTCAGCCAGCGTGTAGTCTCTTACCCAGCCGGTTCCGTCCGTGGTACGGTCTACCCGCTCATCATGGATGATCACAACCTCTCCGTCCTTTGTGAGCTGTACGTCCAGTTCAATTCCATAGCAGCCGGTTTCTTCTGCCTTTTTGAATGCCAGCATGGTATTCTCCGGGTATCTGCCGCTGTAACCTCTGTGCGCATATACTTTCATCTTCCTGTCCTCCTGTCTGTTTGCTGCTGTGTGACCGGCAGCAAGCCTTTGCCGGTACATCACATTCCAGACCGGCAAAATCTCTCTATCTGTAATTTCGAAGATGCGCATACCGTTTGCGCAAATCACCTGCAAACTGATGTATCATCATCTTCCCGTATCATAGCACAGCCCCACCCGCATGTCTATACGGGCGGGGCCTGTGAAAACATTTTATGTCAAACCAGTTACGCCCTTTCCACATTCTTGGTCGCAATAACCGGCACTCCGGTACCAGCACAGTCTTCGATCACAATATCTCCGATATGGACCGGCGCTGCAACAGAAACCCTGCGGATTTCCTCCATGCAGGCAAAGATTTTGTCTTTTGGGATATCTTCCTTCGTCTTTACAGATACCATAGGAATCACACCGTCATTTACATGGACAGAGGATGTCACCACGCGGGTCGGATCCGTCACTTCTTTTTTTGCATAGATTTCTCCGCGTTTACAGGTATTTCCGGTTACCGTGATCCCGGTTTCTTCCATCGTTACCGTCAGAGGGCACCCCAGCGGACATCCGATACAGATCAGCTCTCTCTTCTCCATCTTACTCCACCTCCGTACAAATCACGATTTCTTTCAGGTCCGGATACTTCTGCAGTTCTTCCTTCTTCAGGATCACCTGCTCCATCTCACCCGGTGCCAGAACCTTTTTCTTTCTCGCCTGGACGCGCTCTCCGTCGAGGTAAACGCAGATGATGCGGTCACGGTATACATCGGCTACGCGGAAGCGCACGACCACCTGATCCTTCATGTTGTTCACATCGATCGTCTGCGGAACGGTATAACGCACACCGTTCTCAGCCTTTAAGACTGCCACATGTGGCTGGGCCTGCTCTGTCTTCTCTCCGCGCTGCTTTTCCACGTATGCAGCTGCATTGCTTCCTGCGAGTGTAGCTTCCTCAGATACATAATCAACCAAGTCGTGCACGTGCAGGACATTGCCGCACGCAAATACGCCCTCCACACTGGTTTCCAGCTGGTCGTTAACATCCGGTCCGGAGGTAACCTGGTTCATCTTTACGCCTGCTTCTTTAGTCAGCTCGTTTTCCGGGATCAGACCAACAGACAGGAGCAGGGTATCGCAGCTGTAATGCTCTTCAGTGCCAGGGATCGGCTTACGGTCCGGGCCCACCTGGGCCAGGGTAATGCCGGTCACACGCTCTTTGCCCTGGATATCCACTACCGTATGGCTAAGCTTTAATGGAATTCCGTAATCATCCAGACACTGGACGATGTTTCTCTTTAAACCGCCGGAATACGGCATCAGCTCTGCTACAACCTTGACTTTTGCGCCTTCCAGGGTCATACGGCGGGCCATGATCAGTCCGATATCACCAGAGCCAAGGATCACAACCTCTTTTCCCACACTATAGCCTTCGATGTTCATCAGACGCTGTGCAGTTCCGGCAGAATAAATACCGGCCGGACGGTATCCAGGAATGTTCAGGGCACCTCTCGGGCGTTCCCGGCAGCCCATGGCAAGGATCACAGCCCCTGCTTCTATGGTTTCCATGCCGTGTTCACGGCTGATCACGGTTACCTCTCGTTTTTCATTGATATCAATGACCATGGTATTTAAACGGTACGGGATTTTCTTCTCCTCCACCATAGCAATATAGCGCGCTGCGTACTCCGGTCCGGTCAGCTCCTCTTTAAAGGTATGAAGACCGAAGCCGTTGTGGATACACTGGTTTAAAATACCTCCAAGACTGCTGTCGCGCTCTAAAATGAGGATATCCTGAATGCCGGCTTTTCTTGCTGCTATAGCCGCAGCCAGACCTGCCGGGCCGCCTCCGATGATTACAATGTCATGTCTCATGATC
The DNA here is from genome assembly GCF_003480105.1 of Clostridium sp. AM42-4. NCBI lineage: Bacteria > Bacillati > Bacillota > Clostridia > Eubacteriales > Clostridiaceae > Clostridium > Clostridium sp. AM42-4. The sequence continues at coordinate 32,569 of NZ_QUIK01000028.1, read as the reverse complement.
GCTCCCCCTTATTTCTGACCGGTCAGCATCTCAGATCCCGGTGCATTCTTGCATACTTCTTCCATACGGATGCCAAGTTCTCTTGAAAGGATTTCCATGGTACGCGGCGTGCAGAAGCCAGCCTGACAGCGTCCCATGCCCTGGCGCACGCGGCGCTTGATGCCGTCTAAGGACTTTGCTCCCAGCGTTCTGGTGATCGCATCTACGATCTCACCCTCACTGACGCTCTCGCAGCGGCAGATGATGGTGCCGTATGCCGGATTTTTGCGGATCAGCTCTGCCCGTTCTTCTTTGCTTAAAAGTTCCGGCCGTACGATGCCCTTTCTGGTCCCGTTCCAATCCTCTTTCTTTTTGGCATTCAGTTTCTCTGCTACTTTTTCAGCCAGCCACTGGCCGATTGCCGGTGCGCTGGAAAGTCCCGGTGACTCAATTCCTGCTGCATCGAAAAAGCCCGGTGCATCCGAAATCTCTCCGATCACAAAGTCATCTCCGTCCTCATGGGCACGAAGTCCCGCAAAAGAAGTGATAACCTGGCGGAACGGAATGCCCTTCACGCTGAGTGATGCACGGCTCATCAGGGAATCCAGCTCCTCTGCCACGGTTGCAGTCTGTTCTTTGTTCTCAATATCCGTTGCAGTCGGTCCGGTCAGCAGATTCCCGTGTACCGTCGGGCTGACCAAAACGCCTTTGCCCATCTTGGTCGGAAGCTGGAAAATGGTATGGCTTACCAGGCTTCCTGCCTCTTTGTCAAGCAGGCAGTAATCCCCTTTTCTTGCAGTAATGTGAAGCTTCTTTTCACTCACAAAATTATGAATCTGATCGGAATAAACACCGGCTGCATTCACCACGCAGGCTGTGTGGATCTCGCCCTTACTGGTTTTCAGCACATAGCCCTCCGCTTCTTTTTCAATCGTTTCCACCTCTGTCAGAAATTGGAATTCCACACCGTTGTCGCATGCATTCTCTGCCAGCGCAATCGTCAGACCGAACGGGCAGACAATGCCGCCGCTCGGAACATCCAGCGCTGCTACCACGGTATCTTCGATATTCGGCTCTCTTTTCCTTACTTCGTCCCCGCTGATGATCGACATACCTTTTACACCGTTCTTTACACCTTTTTCATAGAGTGCCTCCAGGGCAGGCTTATCCTCCTCTGCAAAGCAAAGGACCAGGGAACCGTTGCGTTTATAATCGAAATCCAGCTCTTTCGAAAGCTCCTCCATCATCTGGCTTCCCAGAATGTTGAACTTTGCCTTTAAAGAACCCGGTTCCGCATCAAATCCGCCATGTACGATGGCACTGTTCGCCTTGGAAGTCCCGGAACACACATCTTCTTCCCGCTCTACGACACAGGCCTTTACCTGATACCGGGAAAGTTCTCTGGCTACCGCACAGCCGATGACTCCGCCGCCGATGACCACTACATCATACTTCATACTGTTCATACTCCTGTCTCCTCTATTTCAAATCCGGGACCAGCATTCCAGCTGTCTTCATATACCAGATTTGTTTGCTGCGTTTCTGTTTTTGAAACACCTTAGTTCTTTCATTACTCGCTGACTGCCAGAACCTCATCCATTTCTACCAGTCTGGCAAGCAATTTTGTTTTCTGATAGCCCGGCGGGAATACCACATCGAACTCCAGCTTTACCTCATCCTTTTTGGTCTTGTTGATTTTTACAGAAACTACACTAAGTTTCTCATGCTGGAGATAATCCTCCATAGACTGCACGATTCCTTCCTGTTTTACCAGGGTCATGCGGATCAGGCCTCCGGATGCCACATCAGCGAAATAGGCGATCCGGTGCATCACGAACTGGATCATCAGCACCAGCAGGGCACTGCAGATTCCCACTACATACATGCCTGCACCGAGTGCCAGACCTACCCCCGCCGTTGCCCAGATCCCGGCTGCCGTGGTCAGTCCATTCACCAGATTGTTCCGCACAAAGATAACACCTGCTCCCAGAAAACCGACACCGCTGACCACCTGCGCTGCTACACGGGCAGAATCCACCTTTTCCACATCAGCAAACCCATATTTGGAAACCACCATGATCAGTGCTGCCCCCAGTGCTACGATCACATGGGTGCGGATGCCCGCTGATTTGTTGCGGTTTTTCCGCTCATTTCCGATCAAAAGTCCGAGAAAAGCTGCTACGACAATGCGTATCAGATATTCCGCCTGGACCCAAAGTTCCGGAGCTAAAAACTGTGCCAGTACCGGCCAGAGCTTCAGCATTCCAGACACCCCCTTTTTCTTTTGTCAGTCCGCAAAATACAACAAAAGCGTCCCCAAAGAAGCACAGATCGATTCTGTGCTCTTATGGTTACGCTTCCTCTTATGCTCTCGCGCGTATGGATGAAATTGTCATGAAACCATTCTTAAAACTCGTTTACCCTGCTGCAGGCAACAAAATGTCCCGGTTCGATCTCGCGAAGCTGCGGGTTTCCATTCTTGCAGCATTCTGTCGCACAGTCACACCGCTTCATAAAACGGCACTCGTCCGGCAGGTTGACCGGAGAAGTGATCTCACCGCGGATCAGCTGGCGAGCCGGCTTTTCCTTTCCGACGATCGGAAGCGGAATTGCAGACAGCAGTGCCTTGGTATACGGATGCACCGGATTCTGGAAGAGTACATCGGATGGTGCTTTTTCTACCATCTGTCCCAGGTACATAACCGCAATGTCGTCGGAGAAATATTTTACGACCGACAGATCGTGGGTGATGAAAATATAAGTCAGTCCCAGATCAGCCTGCAGTTTTTTCAACAGGTTTAAGATCTGTGCCTGAATGGATACGTCCAGTGCAGATACCGGCTCATCGCAGACGATCAGCTTCGGTCTTACAGCCAGTGCACGGGCGATGCCGATACGCTGGCGGCGTCCGCCATCCAGCTCATGCGGATATACGTTCATGTAACGTTCTGCCAGACCTACGGTCCGCATCAGCTCCAGGGTTCTTTCCTCAATATCGCTCTTGGACTTTAACAGCTTGTGTTCGATGATCGGCTCACTGATGAGCTGCATCACGGTCTGTCTCGGGTCAAGCGAGGAGAACGGATCCTGGAATACCATCTGCATCTCCTGACGCAGCGGGCGCATCTGTTTGCGGCTGTAATTGGTGATATCCTGTCCGTCGAAAATGATCTTTCCTCCGGTCGGCTCAAGCAGTTTTAAAATGGTCCGTCCGGTGGTGGACTTACCGCATCCAGACTCACCTACGATACCAAGGGTCTTGCCCTCTTCGATCTTGAAGCTGACTCCGTCTACCGCATGAAGCTGTCCGCCCGGGGTATTGAAAAATTTTGTGAGGTTGTCTACCTCAAGAATTGTCTTACCTGCCATCTTGGTTCCCCCTTAATCTGAATTCCGGATCTTTATAAGCGCTGCAGGCAACAAAGTGTGTCTCGCTGCCGTCCACGGATGCCAGCTCCGGAACTGCCTTTGTGCATGCTTCGGTCGCATAAGGACAACGCGGCGCAAATGCGCATCCCGGCGGCAGATCCGACGGGTCCGGCATCAGTCCTTTGATCGGCACCAGCTCCTCACCGCGCTGCTTTAAGTTCGGCAGGGAATCAAACAGTCCTTCTGTATATGGATGGCGCATGTGATTGAACACATCGTCTGCCGTTCCTTTTTCTACGATACGGCCGGCATACATAACTGCCACGTCCTCACAGACCTCTGCCACAACGCCGAGATCGTGGGTGATCATCAGCATGGACATCTCTTTTTCCCGGATGAGCTGTTTCATCAGCTCCAGAACCTGCGCCTGGATCGTCACATCCAGTGCCGTGGTCGGCTCGTCCGCGATCAGAAGCTGCGGGCTGCAGGCCAATGCGATCGCGATGACAACACGCTGCTTCATGCCACCAGAGAACTGATGCGGGTAATCGTAGGCACGGGATTCTGCGATGCCTACCATTTTCAGCATTTCTTTTGCCTTCTCAAAGGCTTCTTTTTGGGAGATATTCTGGTGGATCGCAATACTCTCACCGATCTGGTCTCCAACCGTCATAACCGGGTTTAATGCAGTCATCGGATCCTGGAAGATCATGGCAACCTCGTTGCCGCGCATTTTTTCCAGCTCTGCCGGTGTCATTTTTAATACATCTTTTCCGTCCAGTTTGATCTCGCCGTCTTTGATGACCCCCGGCGGGTTCGGAACCAGATTCAGAATGGAAAGCGCCGTGGTAGTTTTGCCCGCTCCGGTCTCACCTACCAGGCCTAACGTCCGCTTTTTTGCAATAGAAAGATCAATGCCGTTGACCGCATGGACATCGGCATCCTCCGTCTCGTAGTGGACTACCAGGTTTTTTATATCAAGTACTAACTCTTCAGCCATACCCTATTCCTCCTAACATTTTTCAGCTGCCTATTTTTTCAGTTTCGGATCCAGTGCATCGCGCAGTCCATCACCCAGCAGGTTCAGTGCCAGAACGGTGAACATAATGGCAAGACCCGGAATGATACACATATAGCTTGCATCACGGATGTGACTTCGTCCTGCAGAAAGCAGTGCGCCCCACTCCGGTGCCGGTGCCGGAACACCGATTCCAAGGAAGCTTAAGGATGAAGCGGAAATGATGGTGGTACCGATCAGCAATGTGATCTGTACGATGATCGGTGACAGACAGTTCGGAAGAATATGCTTTACGATGATTTTCCAGGTCGGCAGTCCCATGGCGTAGGAGGATTCTACATACTCCTGGTCACGGATCGTCATAACGGAAGCACGGACGATACGTGCAAAGCTGCTGGCGCAGGAAAAGGCCAGGGCGATCATTAAGTTTACGGTGCTCGGTCCTAACAGGGAGACGATAACAACCGCTGTCATAATGTTCGGAATGGAATAGAAAATATCGATGCCGCGCATGATGATGGAATCGGTGATGCCGCCCTTAAAGCCTGCCTGGGAACCCAGGATGGTGCCAACGATCAGGCCAAGAAGCACAGAACCGACACCGATGATCAGGGAATAGCGTGCTCCGTAGATGATACGGGCAAATAAGTCACGTCCATATTCGTCGGTACCAAACCAGTGCGCTGCACATGGTCCCATCAAACGGTCCTTCATATTCTGGCCGATAACATCCTTCTCATAGTCAAAGATGACCGGGCTGAAGGCTGCTGCCAGTACCAGAATCACCAGGAAGGCCAATCCCAGCATAGCACCGCGGTTTTTAGTCAGGCGCCGCCAGGTCTCCTGGAACAGCGTCCGTTTTTTATACTGTTTTTTGATTTCGCTTGCCTGTGCCATTGTATCACCCCTTCTTACTGTACTGTGCTTTGATTCTCGGGTCAAAGAATGCGTAGATCAGGTCAACCACCAGGTTGATGATACACATCAGGATGGAACACATGATGATCGCACCCGTAACCATCGGTGTATCGCGCTTGGAAATGGAATCATAAACAAGACGTCCGATACCCGGCCAGGAGAATACGGTCTCCGCAAGAACAGATCCAGTGATGACCAGGGACATCTGAAGGCCGATCGCTGTGATGATCGGGATCAGCGCGTTCTTTAAACCGTGCACGGTGATGACCTGCTTCTCGGAACATCCCTTTGCACGTGCGGTGGTCATGTAATCCTGACGGAGCACGTCCAGCATGGACGAACGCGTCGTTCTGGTGATCAGGGCCGCAAGGCCGAAACCGACCGTCACCGCAGGCAGCACCAGACTGCTCAGACCTCCTTTACCGCCCGTCGGGAACCAGCCCAGCTTCAGCGAGAATATGATGATCAGCATCAGGCCCAGCCAGAAGTTTGGCATGGACGTGCCGAACAGGGCGAATATCATACCCGCTGTATCTTTCCATGTATTTTGGTGTATCGCTGTGTAAATACCGAGCGGCAGGGATACCACTACGGCAATGAGGACAGCGGCTCCGCCCAGCATCAGCGTGTTCGGGAGACGCTCCATAAAGGTCTTGAATACGTCACGCTTGGTCACATAGGACTTGCCCATGTCTCCGGTCAGCATGCCTTTCATATAGTTGCCATATCGTACGATGAATGGGTCATTCAGTCCAAGTTCTTCACGGATCTGCTCGATCTGCTCTGGCTTCGCGTTATCGCCTGCAAGCATTAACGCCGGATCTCCTCCGGTTAAGCTCATGGCCCAGAAGATCAGAAATGAGGTTACCAGAATAACCGGGATCAGCATGATCAGTCTTTTCCCAATGTATTTCAGCATTTGCCTGTCGCTCCTTTTTGTGTGTTAAAAGGCCTACATGGAAACTTGCGGGGCTTTTGAAGCACCCGCAAGTCTTTTCAGCCATTATGTTTTTGTTACAGAACAGATCCTCTTACAGATCCGTTTTCACACCGCGTTTCTCTTTACTCTGCGATGTAAGCGTGACGCCAGTCGTGGTTGCCGCCGCCATAGAAGTACTGTCCCTGAAGGTTCTTGTTGTATGCAACAACCAGGTTTGCAATGTATAACGGAACCTGCGGGCATGCATCTACTAAGTAGGTCTGCAGCTCTTTTGCGGTCTCAAGACGTTTGTCCTGATCCTTCTCAGTTGCTACGATGTCGATCATCTCGTCTGCCTTGGAGTCAGAATAGTGATGATAGTTGGAGCCGGAACCGGTATAGAACAGGTCACGGTATACGAAGTCAACCTTGGAGTCCTCGTTCCATCTCCACAGGAAGAGTTCCTGATTGCCGTCTACACAGGTAGATTTTAAGGTTGCAGTCTCCATCGGCTCAAGGGTTACGTTGATGCCGATATCTGCCAGGTTTGCCTGGATGATGGTTGCGATCTGCTCATACGGAGCACCGGATGCATAGGTTAAGGTGGTGCTGATGCCGCCGTCCGGGTAACCAGCCTCTGCCATTAAGGATTTTGCACGGTCTACGTCGTAGTCGAAACCATCCATGTCATCATAGAAGCCCCACAGACCACGGTTTAAGATGGTGGTCTGCAGTGTGCCCTTGCCATATACAGCTGCCTCAAGGACTGCGTCACGGTCGATCGCGCATGCAACAGCCTGTCTTAAGGTCTGGTTGTTCCACGGCTCCTTCTCTACGTTAAATGCGAAGTAGAAAAGACGGGTACCGGTCTGCTCGTAAACGGTAATGTTATCGTCATCCTCTAAGTACTGCAGCTCATTGATCGGCGGGTTTACGCAAACGTCGATCTCGCCTGCCTGCAGTGCCATAACACGGGAGGATGCCTCGATGTATGGGCGGAACTCGATGGTCTCAGCTACGCCAGGAGCCAGATTGTCGTCTGCCGGGAGATCGTTGCCCCAGTAATCGTCAACCTTAACCAGGCGGCAGTATTCACCCTCTACCCACTCGTCGAACTTGTACGGGCCGGTGCCGATGTAGTACGGATCCTCTACGCCATCATCGTAAGCCTTCTTGGACTGGATGGATAACGGAACAGATGCTAAGGACTGGATGAACTCGTTGTTGTATTTCTCGATCTCGATCTCGATGGTGTAGTCATCCACTACGGTACATCCAACATAGCCTGCCAGAACGGAAGCTACCATGTTACCGGTTGCCATATCCAGAGTGAATTTTACGTCCTCTGCGGTCATCGGGGTCTTGTCGTCATCGTTGAAGTGTACATCGTCACGCAGCTTCATCACGATGTGGGTGTCGTCCTTGAACTCCCAGGAGGTTGCCAGACACGGGCCGAACCGCTCATCTCCCTGGGAACCATTGTTGAAGAATACCAGAGTCTGGTGGGTATTCTTTAACACGATGTTGTTGATCTGGTCCTGCTGCTGCTGAAGATCCAGGTTGTTGATGTCAGCGTCGGTACCGATGATCAGGGAGTCCTTATGGCCGGCCGCTGTGGAGCCTGCCTCGGCTCCTGCCTCAGAACCACCTGCTGCCTGACTTCCCGAATCAGAACCAGAACTGGTTTTTCCGCCGCCGCAGCCTGCTAAGGATACTGCAAGCATAGCAACACTGAGCAGCAATGCGATTTTTTTCTTCATACACATTTCCTCCGTTTTCTTATAATCATCCGGCCTGTGCCAGTCGGACGTGTTCGTAATGACTTATTAATAAACCTCATACACCGCATTTAAACGCAAAAACAGCACAGTCGTACGACACCCCACGTTCCGATCCGGACTCCAAATGAAATGCCCTACACACCTGCGCCGCTCTCTATTCTCTATGCAATGTGTATATTTGTTTATCAACATATCCAAAGTATATCATCACTTTGTGAAATACACAAGCATTTTTCTCAGTTTTTCTTCGTTATTTTGTTAACTTTTCCCAAGTGTAACCTTTGTTTTTCATCAATTTTACATTAGCCGCACTTTGTAAAATAAAGTTTACGTAATACCTCTTCACAAGGTCACTGCTGTCCGCACATGCATGTGCAGCCGCGCCTGTTCAGCAATGCCTCTGCCAGGATCAGATCCTCCGGTGTTGTCACCTTTAGATTTTCATAGCTGCCTTCCACCAGACGGACCTTCGTGCCGCTTAAATGTTCCACTACCATGGCATCGTCCGTGATTCCTTTTTGAAGGGATTCGTCCGCCATCAGACAGTCGTAAGCCGCACGCACCAGCGGATAGGAAAATGCCTGCGGTGTCTGCACCTGCCAGAGTCTGGAACGGTCCGGGGTAGATTGTGCAAAACCGTCTGGATCGGCCACCTTTATGGTATCCTTCACCGGCATCCCCACCACACAGGCTCCATCCTGCATAGCCGCGTAAGCCGCGCGGGAAATAATCTCCCCCGTCACCAACGGTCTGGCTCCATCATGGATCAGCACATAATCGCACTTCTGCAGAGCCTTCAATCCTTCATAGACAGAATGATAGCGTTCTTTTCCGCCTGTCACAATACCGCAAAGCTTTTTCAGGTGCAGGGGCGCCAGGATTTCCTGACGCACATAATCTTCCTCACCGGCACCTGTCACCAGCACCATCACATCCACAATGCTTTGTTCAAATGCTTCCAGCGCATAAGAAATCAGCGGGCGGCCATTTAACAGCATATACTGCTTCTGAATATCACTGTGCATCCTGCTGCCGCGCCCGCCGGCCAGGATCACTGCCCCGATCCGAAATGTACCGATCATATCCTGTCTTCCTTCTTCCTGCTTTTCTCTTCTCAGCGCTCTCCCAGCTTCAGGTTCGGCACCGCATTTAAATCCCAGCCGTGCCGGGTTCCCTTTTTGTATTCGTAGTAAGCCGCACAGCCGATCATGGCCGCATTATCCGTACAAAAGATTGGGGACGGATGATAGAAATGAATGTGTTCTTTCTCACACGCCGCCTGCATGGCTGCACGAAGAGCTGAGTTGGATGCCACGCCGCCGGCGATCGCCAGCTTGTCATAGCCATACTCTTTTGCGGCCAGAACCGCACGGCTTACCAGTGCCTCTACCACCGCATTCTGGAAAGATGCGACCAGATCCGGCACACAGATTTCCATTCCGGTCATGTGTGCCTTGTTAATGTAGTTCAGTACTGCCGATTTCAGGCCGCTAAAGCTAAAATCGTATGGGGAACCTTCTACCTTTGCGCGCGGGAATTCAATGGCATGCGGATTGCCCTCTTTGGCTGCCTTGTCCACTTTCGGACCGCCCGGATAGCCAAGTCCGACAGCTCGTGCCACCTTATCGAAGGCCTCTCCGGCCGCATCATCTCTCGTCCGTCCGATGATCTCAAACTCGCCGTAATCCTTTACGATGACCAGATGCGTATGTCCGCCGGATACGATCAGGCAGACAAACGGCGGCTCCAGATCCGGGTTTTCAATATAGTTTGCAGAGACATGACCTTCAATATGATGCACGCCCACAAGTGGTTTTTTCGCCGCAAAGGCAATGGCTTTCGCCTCAGCCACACCAACTAACAGTGCGCCGACCAGCCCTGGTCCGTAGGTCACGCCAATCGCATCGACGTCATCCAGAGTCACCTTTGCATCTTCCAGCGCCTGGGTTACTACCTGGTTGATCTTCTCAATGTGTTTTCTGGATGCGATCTCCGGCACTACGCCGCCAAACTGGGTATGCAGTGCGATCTGGGAAGAAATGACATTGGAAAGGACCTCCCGGCCATTCTTCACCACAGAAGCTGCAGTCTCATCGCAGGAGCTCTCAATCGCCAGGATCAGAATATCCTTCTCTTCTTCGGTTTTCTTATTTTCTGTCTCCATCATTTGTTTTTATTCCTCCTCAAAGGTCAACTCTCTGGTCCAGCCATCCCGTGCAGTCTTTGCTGCCGGGAAGATTTCCCTCACCTTATCAATAAATTCTTCCGGATGGTTTAAGGAAGGACTGTAATGCGTCAGCCACATTTCTGCCGGCTGCGCTTTCTTTGCCAGGTTTGCTGCCTCGTACATCGTCATATGCTTATATTCCCGGGCCTTGACTTCTTTTCCGTCTTCGCCGTACATGCCCTCACAGATAAACAGATCTGCATGGTCTGCGTACTCCGCGATGACCGGAATCGGTCTGGTATCCGTACAATACGTAACTTTCAGGCCCTTGCGGTCCGGTCCCAGGACCATATCCGGCGTATAAGTCACTCCGTCTAAGGTCAGGGTCTCGCCTTTCTGCAGGCGGCTCCATGCCTTCATCGGCACATTCTGCGCTTTCGCCCGCTCCACATCGAAGCGGCCTGCACGCGGAATGGAAATGGAATAGCCGTAGCAGACCACATTATGGTTTACCCGGTAAGCATCGATCACATAAGGTCCGATATGAAACTGTTGTCTGTTTTCTTCCAGCTCGATAAACTTTAACTGGAATGGGAGCTCCGGTGCGATGGTGCGGAGCGCATTCACGACCCGCTCTAAGCCCTTTGGTCCGATCAGTGTGACCGGCTCGGTACGCTCGGCATTGCCCATCGTGAGAAGAAGCCCTGGAAGTCCGCTGATGTGGTCTGCGTGGTAATGGGTAAAACAGATCACATCGATGGGCTTCGGGCTCCATCCTTTTTCTTTCAGCGCCACCTGCGTTCCTTCTCCGCAGTCGATCAAAAGACTGCTGCCGTCACAACGCGCCATCATCGCAGTCAGCCAGCGGTACGGAAGCGGCATCATCCCGCCGGTTCCCAGTAAACAGATATCTAACATAAATCGATTAACCTCATTTCATTTGATGCTGATATCATAGCATAGCGTTTAGATGAATTCAACCGCTTCCTCGATTTCCGGGGCGATCGCAAACTGCCGGATAAGCTGGTCATAGCACTCCTCACACAGATCCCAATGATGGATCTCGCCGTCTTTTTCAGAAAAGTAATCCCAGGAATAATGGACCGAAAAGCTTCCCTCCCGCAGGATTCCGCGCTCCACCACCTGTTTTTTTCCGCAGCCGTTGCAAATGACCGATTCCAGGGTTCCGTTTGTCTGATATTTTCTCATGTCTTGTTCCTCACCTTTTCGTTCCTGTTTCTATACAGGTGTGCATTCTTGTAACTGTTCAGTAGGTCTGCGCATTTACTGCGCTGACCGTAAGAAAACATAGGCTGGCAGGGAAAAATCCCATTGCCGTAGGCAATTTTCATGGATTTTTGCTCGTGACTGTGAAGGTACTGAACAGTTACGCATTCTTTTTTTATTCTGTCTTTCTAGAGTAAAATAGGGAACACGGCACATCGGCCGCATCCCCTACATTATAATAGAAATATTCGTAATTTTAAGTGGTAATTTTTTCCGGCAGATCCCGTTTCCACATGATCACGGCATCCTCGGCCGGATTGTGATAATAGGCCTTGCGTACTGCCTCTGCCTGAAAACCATAGGATTCATACAGGTTTCTGGCCGCCAGATTGCTCTCGCGCACCTCCAGGCTGATGGCATAGGCCCGCTCGCGGATAGCATACTCTACCATGGCATCCATCATTTTTCTGCCAAGACCAAGCCTGCGGCTGTCCGGATGCACTGCGATCCGCTGCACCTCTCCCTCGCCCGCGAGGACACGCAGGTTGCAATAACCCCGGATTTTTCCTTCCTGTTCAAACACATAGTAGACATCGTACGGACTGTGGATCCCGGACTCCAGGATATGGTAGGACCAGTTTTCCGAAAAGCAGAGCTTTTCCAGTTCTGCTACCGCCGCAAGATCCCGTTCTTCCATCCGGCGGATCACTGCACATCTCCTGTTCCGACACTGTGTCCGGCCGCCAGCTCATCCGTCTTTCCCTGACGCTTTGCCTCTTCCAGCTCGCGTTCTGCCTGGGCTTTCCGCAGGTAATCCGGCGCATGGTCCATGGCCGATACCGTCTTTCCTTCCGCAAAATAGACACTTCCCAGAGCAGCAACGCTGGCGCCTCTCTGGCGGCTGCACTGCGCCGGGGCAAAGGAAAACGGAACAGTCATGGTTTCCCGGATTACCGTTTCGTTTACCGGAACTCCATCACCTAAGAAGATCACCCGCTCCCCACGGGCATTCAATTCCCCGATCAGTTCGTGAATGTCCATGCCGCACTGCGGTTTTACCACCTCAAATGCATCCTCATAATGGTAAAGTCCCGTGTACACCTGTCCTCTTCTGGCATCCATGACCGGGCAGATGAGTGCAGAAGTTCCGTACAGATTGTACGCCATGGCATCCATCGTTGGCACATGGACCAGCGGCTTATTAAGCGCAAGTCCGAGTCCTTTTGCTGTTGCGGAGCCAATGCGCAGGCCGGTATAAGAGCCCGGTCCTCCGGATACCGCAATCGCGTCCACATCGTTGAGATCCAGTTCCAGCATACGGGTCACCTCATCGATCATGGGGAGCAGCGTCTGGGAATGGGTCTTTTTAAAGTTTACGGTATATTCTGCCGTTACCAGTCCATCAGTCACCACAGCCACAGAAGCCACCAGCGACGAGCTTTCTATTCCAAGTATTTTCATGACAATCCCTCCACCGTTATCTTCCGGTAATCAAATCCCTGTTCCAGATCCTTTTCAATCCGGATGCGGACCACCTGTTCCGGTAAAATTTCCGGGATCAGCTGGGACCACTCGATCAGGCAGACGCCTTCCCCGTAAAAGCAATCCTCGTAGCCGATCTCATCCATCTCGCTGACATCCCCGATCCGGTATACATCAAAATGATACAGCGACAGACGCCCGCTGTCATACTGCTGCACGATCGTAAAGGTCGGGCTGTTTACCGGTTCCTCAATACCAAGCCCGGCTGCAAAACCCTGGGTAAAAATTGTCTTGCCCACTCCAAGATCTCCATCCAGACAGTAAATCTCACCCGCTTTTGCCTGCTCACCCAGGCGTTTTCCAAGGGCAAAGGTTTCCTCCGGGCTGTTGCTTCTATATTCCATCAGATTTTCCTCCGTTTTTCTTTCGGAAGATGCGCCGTTACCAATTCGCGGAATGCCTCTTCCTGATCTGCCAGCGCTGTTTTCGGAAGCAGATACGCATGGACACGGTCCATATATAAAATATACATGGATGGCTTCGCATCCAAAAGCCCCATCTGTTCCCAGGTAAATTCCGCCTGATTGTCCGTCTGGCTCACCGTCAGCTTTTCATCATCGAATACCAGACGCATCGGATCCTTGACGGCCGGGCGCTTTGCCTGTTTTTTCGCCTTAGTCCACAACAAAAACGGCTGCCATACCGTAAAGACCAGAACACAGATCACAAGCAGACAGCGGTATGGAGTGGTTGTGCTGCTCCACCGGAAGATTAAAAGATACAGCGCTGCCAGCGTAAACAGCAGATTAAAGATTCCCATCAGCCCGGCATTCGTGTGATACATGGAAAATGCCCAGAGATCTTTTGCCGTGACGGTTAAAGTGACATCCACAGTTTTTCCCGTCTGGACTACTTCGTTTTCCATTTGCGTTCACCATCCTTTCGCAAACAATTCTGGCTGCTTTCGCAACCATTTACTCTTCTTTTCCTGGATTTCTTTTCTGAAAATCCCATTCAAAGGCAATGTCATTTTCTATTTTGCTAATTGCACAATGGTTATTTTTATAATTTCATGGTCAGTGCAATACGCTTCTTGTTCAAGTCCACGCTTAACACCTTCACCTCGACAATATCACCAACGCTGACTGCCTCCAGCGGATGCTTGATATAGCGATCCGTCATCTGGGAAATGTGCACCAGGCCGTCCTGATGAACGCCAATGTCCACAAAGGCACCAAAGTCAATGACATTGCGCACGGTTCCCTTTAATACCATGCCCGGCTTCAGGTCCTTCATTTCCAATACATCCGTGCGCAGGATCGGCTTTGGCATCTCCTCGCGCGGGTCTCTCGCCGGTTTTTCCAGTTCTTTTACAATATCCTTTAAGGTGATCTCACCCAGACCTAATTCCTCTGCCAGTCCCTTGCAGCCACGCACCTTTCTGCCAAGCTCTTTCAGACCGCCAGATACAATATCTTCCGCTTGATAGCCCAGCTTCTGGAGCAATGCTTCAACCGCCTCATAGCTTTCCGGATGCACGGAGGTCATGTCCAGAGGATTTGTGCCGCCGTTGATGCGCATGAAACCGGCGCACTGTTCAAATGCCTTCGGTCCCAGCTTTGCAACCTTCAACAGCTGCTTCCGGTTTGTGAATACGCCGTTCTCCTCGCGGTAAGCTACAATATTTTTTGCGATGGTCTTGGTCACACCGGAAATGTACTCCAGAAGGGAAGGAGATGCGGTATTTAAATCCACACCAACCCGGTTTACACAGTCTTCCACAACGCCCTGCAGCGTTTCACTTAAGTTTTTCTGGTTCATATCGTGCTGGTACTGGCCAACACCGATGGACTTCGGGTCGATCTTAACCAGCTCTGCCAGCGGGTCCTGCAGTCTTCTTGCGATGGATGCCGCGCTTCGCTGTCCAACATCGAAGTTCGGGAACTCCTCCGTAGCAAGCTTGCTTGCCGAATATACGGATGCGCCTGCCTCATTCACGATCACATACTGCACCTGCTGCGGAATCTCTTTGATCAGGTCTACAATGATCATCTCAGACTCGCGGGATGCAGTTCCGTTTCCCAACGAAATCAGGGAAATGTTATATTTTTTGATAAGGTCCTTTACCACCTTCTTGGATTCCTCGACCTTATTCTGCGGTGCAGTCGGATAGATCACGGTCGTGTCCAGTACCTTTCCGGTCGCATCCACAACAGCGAGCTTACAACCGGTGCGGAATGCCGGGTCCCAGCCAAGTACCACACGGCCTGCTACCGGCGGCTGCATCAGAAGCTGCTTTAAGTTCTTTCCAAAGACCTTGATCGCGCCTGCCTCTGCATTCTCCGTCAGGAAACTGCGGATCTCACGTTCAATGGCCGGTGCGATCAGACGGCGGTAGCTGTCCTCTGCCACTTCCTTTAATACCGGGGTTGTATACGGGTTCTCCTGCGTGATCACCTGTTTTTCCAGATAGCGCAGAATAGTTTCTTCCGGTGCATCAACCTTGACCGTCAGGACTTTTTCTTTCTCGCCGCGGTTTAAAGCCAGGACACGGTGTCCCGCACACTTTTTCACCGGCTCCTCGTACTGATAATACATCTCGTATACCGATTCCGCTTTTTCATTCTTAGCCTGGGAACGGATCATACCCTGCTCCATGGTAGCCTGACGAATGTAGGTACGGTAATCCGCCTGGTCGGAGATGCGCTCCGCAATGATATCCTTTGCACCCGCCAGTGCATCGGCTGCTGTCGGCACTTCGTTTTCTTCGGACACATAGTCTTCAGCAAGCTTCTCCAGCGGCTCCTTCACCTGCTGAAGCAGGATCAGCTCTGCAAGCGGCTCCAGTCCGCGCTCTTTCGCGATCATGGCACGGGTACGGCGTTTCGGGCGGTACGGACGGTACAGATCGTCCAGCGCCACCATGGTCATCGCATCCTGGATCTGTTTTTCCAGCTCCGGTGTCAGCTTTTCCTGATCACGGATGGAAGAAAGAACCTGGTTCTTCTTTTCCTCCAGATTGCGCAGGTAACGCAGACGTTCATCCAGATTACGAAGCACCTCGTCGTTTAACGAGCCGGTTGCCTCTTTCCGGTAGCGGGCAATGAAGGGAATGGTATTTCCCTCATCGATCAGCTGGACAGCTGCCTCCACCTGCTTATATCCGATCTGCAATTCCTCCTGCAATGTTTTCAAAATATCCATCTAATGTAAAGCTCCTTTGTTTTCAAACTGTAACAGCTGTTCACGCAGACTTTGACTTTGCCTGGGAACCGCTGCAAACTGTACCCCTCATTATAATCGATAAGCAAGTCGTTCGCAAGTCGTTCGTCCGCAATTCCACCTTGAGGCTTTTTTCTTTTCGTGTTATGATTGAGAATAGTTGTATTTTTATCTATACTTACGGAGGAATTTTACATGGAACAGAATACCGGAGCCAAGCGCCCCGCCCCTAATAGACTCGCCCTGGCCAGCCTTTTGCTGGGTATTTCCGGGATTATAAGCTGGTTTTACCCACCAGTCCAGATCATCTTTGGTGCTTCTGCTGCCCTGACTGCATGGCTCTCCCGGAGAGGCCGCCGTTTTACCGGAACCGGAATTGCAGGATTCGTCATCGGAATCTTCTGCATTTTCCTGAGCTTCTTTATTTTTTTCCAGTATATGCTGGTCTACAATGTCGCTCAAGACCCAGCCAACTCTGAACTCATCCGCCAGGTCTACCACCAGGCGCAGGAAATTCTAAACAGTGTAGCACCTGCGGCACAGTAAACCATATTTTTAACGTATGAGGACCGTGGAAGCTGCCTTCGGCAGCTTCCACGGTCCATTCTTTTACGCCCAAATTATTATTTTTTAAAACTCTGCCCGGATTCTCTGGCGGATCTTCGCGGTCTTTTCCAGCGCTGCAGCACAGTCTGCATATGCTGCTTCACTCATCTCACCAGTCAGGAGTGCAAACTCGTCGCTTAAGCTGTCCAACTTTACGACTTCTGCATTTCCAAATGTTGAAGCGGCAGCTTTCTCGAGTTCTTCTCCAGTTCCCTCTACGCGTACAAAATAACGATGTACAGAGGTTTTCTGGTCTGCAATCGCGAGGCGCTCGCTGCTCCAGCCAAGCACTACATGATGGTCTGCGTTCTCGACTGCTTCCATAATGTCTGCGATAACTGCACTGGCGGTTGGCAGTTTGCCGGCACCGCTTCCGTAGAACATGGAAGTTCCAAGCATATTTCCTTTTACCATGATCCCGTTGAATACATCATTCACGGCATACAGCGGGTGGTCTTTTCCGATCATGACCGGTGCTACCCAGGCATGAACCTCTTCTCCGTCCATGCGGCTGGTACCAAACAACTTTACAGAGGTTCCAAGCTTGTCTGCATACTTAAAGTCCACATCTGTGATTTTGGTAATACCTTCTGTGCTGATGTCCTCGTAGTTTACTTCTTTTCCTGTTGCCATCGCTGTGAGGATCGCGATCTTACGGCAGGTATCGTAGCCTTCTACGTCTGCCTCTGGGTTGCGCTCTGCATAACCAAGCGCCTGGGCCTCTTTTAAGACTGTCTCAAAGGATGCGCCCTCTTTGTCCATCTTGCTCAGGATATAGTTGGTGGTACCGTTTAAGATACCGGTGATCTCTACGATCTTCTCGCCCTTTAAGCAGCGGTACAGCGGACGGATGATCGGGATGCCGCCGCCGACACTTGCCTCAAAGAAGAAATTTACATTCTTTTCTTTTGCAATGGCAAGAAGCTCGGTTCCGTGTGCTGCCACCAGTGCCTTATTGGAGGTTACGACATGCTTGCCAGCCAAAAGGCTTGCCTTTACAAACGGGTATGCCGGATTTAATCCACCCATGGTCTCTACTACCACACTGACCTCCGGGTCCTGCTCGATCACCTGAAAATCATGCACAATCTTATCTTCTACCGGACTTCCCGGGAAATCTCTTAAATCCAGGACATATTTCAGTGCTACATCCTGTCCGCAGCCTTTTTTGATCTGATCAGCGTTCTGATCTAAAATTTCTGCCACTCCGGAACCAATTGTGCCATATCCCATGATTGCTACCTGTACCATTGCTCTGTCCTCACTTTTCTCTTTGTTTGATAAACTTATTCTCTCGCAAGAATCTTCACATAGTGAATTCCATCCTGCTCTTCGATTTCTTCCACCATCTTGGAAACATTGCCGGTATTGTCTTTTACCTCCACAGACAAGGTTAACGTCGCTACTCCGTTTACCGGAATACTCTGATGGATCGTCAGGATGTTTGCTTTATAAACTGCTACGATATGAAGCAGGTCCGAAAGCAGTCCCTGTTCATCGTCCATCTGCACCACGAAGGTTACAGTCTTGCCTTTGGTATTATCATAAAACGGAAAAATATCTTCTTTGTATTTGTAAAAAGAACTGCGGCTGATGCCTACCCGCTCTGTTGCCTCCTGCACGGTTAACACACGCTCGGACTCCAGAAGCTTCTTGGCTTCCACCACTTTCAGCAATACCTCCGGTACTGCCTTCTGTTTTACCACAAAATATTTGCTTTTCTCTTCTGGCATAACAAATCCTCCTGCACACTCTCTATGTTCGTCTACTATGAACATTTGTGCTCATGAGGAAGATATTAGCACAAAAAAAAGCAGAGTGCAAGCATTTTCTCGCATACACTCTGCTTTCCCGTTTTGATCGTTACTGTTCACGCACGCGTGCCCAGCAACGGAATTTTCTGAACTAAAAATCCCTGCCTGTAAACCGAAACGCTTAGTCGTCCGCAGATGCCTTGCGGTCCGGGCAGCCCAGGCTCAGCCAGCGCAGGTAGGCGCTGATGAACGGGTCCAGTCCGCCATCCAGGACATTGGCCACGTTTCCGGTTTCTTCCCCGGTACGCAGGTCCTTGACCATGGTATATGGCTGAAGGACATAAGAACGGATCTGGTTGCCCCAGCCGATCTCTTTGACATCGCCGCGGATATCGGAAAGCTTCTCTGCGTTTTCCTGCTGCTTGAGCATATACAGCTTTGCCTTTAACATCTGCATGGCTTTGTCCTTATTCTGGAACTGGGAACGCTCATTCTGGCACTGTACCACGATTCCGGTCGGAATATGGGTGATACGGATGGCAGAAGAAGTCTTGTTGATGTGTTGTCCGCCGGCACCACTGGACCGGTAGGTATCGATCCGCAGATCGTCCGGATTGATCTCGACATCCAGATCCTCTTCAATATCCGGCATGACATCACAGGATACGAATGAGGTCTGGCGCTTTCCTGCTGCATTGAACGGGGAAATGCGTACCAGGCGGTGTACACCGCGCTCGGATTTCAGGTATCCAAACGCGTTCTCGCCGTTGATCTGGATGGTCACAGACTTAATGCCCGCTTCATCGCCGTCCAGATAATCCAGGACCTCGGTTTTATACCCCATCTTGTCTGCCCAGCGGCAGTACAT
Source organism: Clostridium sp. AM42-4 (assembly GCF_003480105.1). NCBI lineage: Bacteria > Bacillati > Bacillota > Clostridia > Eubacteriales > Clostridiaceae > Clostridium > Clostridium sp. AM42-4. The sequence continues at coordinate 13,259 of NZ_QUIK01000028.1, read as the reverse complement.
CCGGTACAGCATACTGCACCAGTCACAGGACTCCGTTCCGCCTGCACCTGCATTCAGGCGCAGAATGGCATTGTATTTGTCGTATTCCCCTGACAGCAATGTCTCCATACGGAGTTTTTCCAGATTGCGCTGGAACTCATCCAACATTTCCTGGATCTCCGGGATCAGGGAAGGGTCCTCCTCCTCGTAGCCCATCTCGATCATCACCTGGATGTCTTCATACTGCTGTTCTAGACCACGGTAGAGCTCTACGGTATCCTTTAAATTCTTCGCCTCCTGCACCAGCTTGGTGGCGCGGTCCGCGTCGTCCCAGAACCCCGGCTCCTCCATGGATTTATCTAATTCATCGATTCGTCTGACCTTGTTATCCAGGTCAAAGTGAATCCCTCACTTCCACTAATGGTTTTTCAAAGGTCGATAATGTGTACTTGAACTGATCTAATTCTACCATTGTGTCACCTTCTTTCATATTTATATATTTTTGCAATGACCGGCGCATTCCAAAAAGGGAAATCCGCCGGTCATAAAACTTTGCTGTATCACAATAACTTGCAATCTTCCTGCAACGGTTTAGGACATGCAGTTACATCTCATTTTCTGCTATCTCGGCATCAGATCACGGCCATGACACTGTTTGAACTTCTTGCCGCTTCCGCACGGGCATGGATCGTTCGGGTAGATTTTCTGTACCTGACGTACCTTCGGTGCACGCGGTGCAGAATCGTCACGGTTGGTTCCGGTTACCTTTGCTGCCGGCTCACGCTCAATCTTCTGCTCAACACGGATGTGGAACAGGATGCGGACGGTCTCCTCGGTGATGGCTGCAGTCATTGCCTCGAACATCTCGTAAGCGCTCATCTTATACTCAACAACCGGATCTCTCTGGCCGTAAGCCTGCAGGCCGATACCCTGGCGCAGCTGATCCATATCGTCGATGTGGCTCATCCACTTGTTATCGATGACTTTCAGAAGGACTACGCGCTCCAGTTCACGGATCTGCTCTGCCTCCTGGAACTCAGCCTCTTTCGCCTCGTAAAGCTTGATCGCCTCTTCTTTCAGCATGTGCTTTAATTCATTCTTCTTGGTCACCGGATGATTCTCTGCGGTGATGGTCTCAAGCGGAATGATCGGAAGCAGAAGGCTGTTTAATTCATTCAAATCCCAGTCAGAGGATGCCTGGTCATCGGAGATGGACAGGTCTACGGAATTCTCGACAATGTCGGTGATCATCTTTAAGATCAGGTCACGCATGTTGTCACCATCCAGAACCTTGCGGCGCTCTGCGTAGATGATCTCACGCTGCTCGTTGTTAACCTCATCATATTTTAAGAGGTTCTCACGGATACCGTAGTTGTTGTTCTCGATCTTCATCTGTGCTTTCTCGATCGCGCTGGAAAGCATCTTGTGCTCGATCTGCTCACCCTCCGGAACGCCCAGAGCCTCAAACATAGCCATAAGGCGCTCAGAACCGAACAGACGCATCAGATCGTCCTCAAGGGAAATGTAGAAGCGGGACTCACCCGGGTCACCCTGACGTCCGGAACGGCCACGCAGCTGGTTGTCGATACGGCGGGATTCATGACGCTCGGTACCAATGACCTTTAAGCCGCCTGCTGCCTTTGCCTCATCATCCAGCTTGATATCGGTACCACGACCAGCCATGTTGGTCGCGATGGTAACGGCACCGTGAATACCTGCATCTGCCACGATCTCAGCCTCGAGTTCATGGAACTTCGCGTTCAGGACTTTATGCTGGATGCCGCGCTTGGTCAGCATCTTGCTGAGAAGTTCGGAAGTCTCGATGGTGATGGTACCAACCAGCACCGGCTGTCCCTTCTCGTGGGAAGCCACTACATCGTTGACAACTGCCTCGAATTTTTCTTTTTTCGTCTTGTATACAGCATCCTCGTGGTCGATACGCGCAACCGGACGGTTGGTCGGGATTGCGATCGCATCCATGCCGTACGTATTACGGAACTCCTTCTCCTCGGTCAGCGCAGTACCGGTCATACCTGCTTTCTTGCGGAACTTATTGAAGAAGTTCTGGAAAGTGATAGTTGCCAGAGTCTTGCTCTCGCGGCGTACATTGACATGCTCCTTCGCCTCGATTGCCTGGTGCAGGCCATCGGAATAACGGCGGCCCGGCATGATACGTCCGGTAAACTCATCGACAATGAGTATCTCGTCATCTTTTACCACGTAGTCCTTATCGCGGAACATTAAGTAATTCGCGCGCAGGGCAAGAATGATATTGTGCTGGATCTCCAGGTTTTCCGGATCTGCCAGGTTCTCAATATGGAAGAACTGCTCTACCTTCTTGACACCCTCTTCGGTTAAGTTTACAACCTTATCTTTTTCGTTTACTACGAAGTCACCGGTCTCCTCAATGTCCTCACCCATGATCGCATTCATCTTGGTGAACTCGCCGGATGCCTCGCCGCGTACCAGCTGGTGAGCCAGCACGTCGCAGACCTCGTAGAGCTTGGTGGACTTGCCGCTCTGACCGGAAATGATCAGCGGGGTTCTTGCTTCATCGATCAGGACAGAGTCCACCTCATCGATGATGGCATAGTCCAGATTTCTGAGTACCATCTGGTCCTTGTAGATGGCCATGTTGTCACGCAGGTAATCAAATCCCAGCTCGTTGTTGGTAACGTAGGTGATGTCGCAGTTGTATGCGGCCTTACGTTCCTCAGAGGTCATCGGGTTTAATACCACGCCGACAGTCAGGCCCAGGAAACGGTGAACCTGTCCCATCCACTCTGCATCTCGCTTTGCCAGGTAGTCGTTGACCGTTACGATGTGAACGCCCTTTCCTGCCAGTGCATTTAAGTATGCCGGAGAGGTGGAAACCAGGGTCTTACCTTCACCGGTTCTCATCTCAGCGATACGGCCCTGATGCAGCACGATACCACCAATGAGCTGTACCGGATAATGCTCCATGTTCAGCACACGCTTTGCAGCCTCACGTACCGTAGCGAATGCCTCCGGAAGAATATCGTCCAGAGTCTCACCATTTGCCAGGCGCTCCTTGAAAATGCGGGTATTGTCGCGCAGTTCTTCATCGGTCTTTGCCTGCATGGTCGGGCGCAGTGCCTCAATCTTGTCCACGATCGGATAGATCATCTTCAGTTCCCGCTCACTGTGGGTACCAAATACTTTTTCTATGAGATTCATATAATTCTTTCTCCTAAACTTTCTTTGTTTCGTCTGTCTCGTTCCTATTATTATAGTCAATCTTTGATATTGTACCACCTTCCCCTGATTTATTCAAGTTTTCCCCTTGTTGTTCACAAAAAATTTACCTTCTGCTTACTTTTCCTCCTTGAAACTCTATAAAAAACGATCCCAGGCAGCCTGCAAAAGCGGTTTCCGGCTGTGTAAAATTATGGTAAACTTGTCAGGTTGCACAAAAAACATGTTCGATTCACAACTTATCCACTTTATCCACAATATCCACGAAAAATGCATCCACATCCCGTCTCCTTGATTTTCAGCCAAAAATGAGTTATGCACCAAGTTATCCACATTATCCACAAAGTTTTCCCACATTTTTCTGTTCTTTCCAGATGGAAAAAAACCGTGTTTTCTTTGTTCATATCTCATAAATCCACTGTTTAAGCCAAAAAATGAAGGAAAACCTCTTGACTTTTCCACATTTCCAAAGGTAGGAATGCAATTTCTATTTTGTGGATAAAGTATTCGTTTTTATATTTTATTCACAATAATTGTCTCAACAATTTCCTGCTTTTAGTTGAAATTTTCGATTTTATGTGTTATACTTAGGACATCTCAAAAGAAGGAGCTGATGACTTATGCGTTATACCATTACAGGCAGAAATATTGATGTGACTCCGGGGCTTCGCGCCGCCATTGAGGAAAAGATTGGAAAACTGGAACGTTACTTCCTTCCGGATACCGAAATCATCGTAACGCTCAGTGTACAGAAAGACAAACAGAAAATCGAAGTTACCATCCCGGTGAAGGGAAATATCATCCGTGCGGAAGAATCCAGCAACGATATGTACGTGTCCATTGATTTAGTGGAAGAAATCATTGAACGCCAGCTTCGCAAATACAAAAACAAACTGATCGACAAAAAACAGTCCGCACAGGCATTCTCAGATCTGTTCATCAGCGAAGAGAGCGAGCCGGAAGACGAGATCCAGATCGTGAAAACCAAACGTTTCGCCATGAAACCGATGGATCCGGAAGAGGCTTGTGTCCAGATGGAACTGTTAGGCCATAACTTCTATGTATTCTTAAACGCAGAGACCGAGGAAGTCAATGTTGTTTACAAGAGAAAGGGCCAGACCTACGGACTGATCGAGCCGGAATTCTAAAAGCCAGCAATCATCCTTTCATACAAGGCAGCAAAAAAGGAAACGCACCCAAAACTGAGTGCGTTTCCTTTTTTATTGCCTGTAATGTAATTTTTCATAAAGCCAGACGGCGGATGCAGGCTGCAGTTCTGCTGCCAATCGTCAACTATTGTTTTTGCAATGTGTGAACAAGCCTGTCAGATCAATTTTCCCAGCCAGGAAAACCGCTCCCGTTCGGAAAGCACCGAAACGATCCAGGCGAACAGGATCATCGGTACCAAGACACATAGTGCAATATTTTTCTCAGTGAGCGGAAGCGGATTCCACTTCACGGTCCAGGAGAAAAAGTAAAAGAAATAGAAATGGGAAAAATAGACCCATTCGCTCATTTTTCGTAGAGTCACAAAGAACCTGGAATATCCACCCTCTGCTCTCATAAAAAGCTCCGTCAAAAAGAAAGCGGCCGGGGCTGCACTAAATACCATGTTCGTATTAAAGCAGGTGGAAACCTCTTTGTACATCAGTGCCAGAGATACCAGGCTTCCGGCAAGCGCCAGAAGAAGCGGCATCCGCCATGTTTTCCGGGAAAACCAGAGTCCCAGAGCCAGATAAAAGCTTCCGTAAAACAGACCATTTCGCATGGTCACAAACTTCGGCGCATACCACCAGACAAACTCCTGGATCTTCATGGGTGCCTGCTGGGTAAAATACCAGTTGTCACAGATGCAGCCAAACACAAACAGCGCTCCGGTCAGGATCAGGAGCATCCAGATTTTTAAGCCCACGCGGTAACCGGTCCACACGATCAGGCAGGCAAGCGCAAGCGCCGGAAGATACCAGAGCTGGGCAATGGTGCTGGAAACGAAAAAGGAATGGATGTAGGCCTTTACCGTCTCTGCGATCGTCGCTGTGCCGTGATACCAGTTATAAATATCGATGGGCCAGTAGATGACGCACCAGATCAGATACAGCTTTACAATGCGCCAGGCATAACGCCAGACAACCGACCATCCACCCGCTTTGTTTCCGCTGCATGAGTATCCGGCATCCGCGTCTTTGCACCTTCTGCTATCCGGAATTTTCCGGAACAGCAAAAAACCAGCAATGATAAAAAAGATGGGCACAGCCAGATTCGAAAGCCAGCTGCCGATCACCAGACGCCAGCGGCTTTCTGCAGGATAAAAGACCTGGATCATATGACGTGCGGCCACCAGGAGTGCCATAACAAATTTCAGCAGGTCCAGGCCGCAGTATTGTTTTTTTTCTTTCATAAATACACCTTTTAATCCAAGAAGGTAACAGCCTTACATGGAGTCCGGTAATTGTATTTTGTAATGGTGATACCCGTTGTCGGGTTGCTGGAATGGATGATCTGTCCATTGCCTATGTAGATTGCCACATGGTTGATGTAGCTTCCACTTGCGTAGAACAAAAGGTCACCCGGCTGGATCGCAGACAGGGAAATTTCTTTTCCTTTTGCTGCCTGGTCTCTGGAGCTTCGTCCTGTTGTAATGCCAAAGTGCGCAAATACTCCCTGGGTAAATCCGGAACAGTCGGCACCATTCGTCAGGCTGGTTCCACCATATACATACGGGTTGCCTAAGAACTGCTTTGCATAAGCCACGATCGCGGTTCTGGTCGCAGATACTACGGCTGCCGAGCTGCCAGGTCCTGCCACCGGAGAGGACTGGGTTGTTGTGGATGGGCCGGAGGAGCTGGTCTGGCTGGAACCATTCGGAGCAGAACTGCCCTGTGAGGAACTGCTCTGGGACGGACTCTTCTGGGACGGCGCCGAAGTTATCGTCTGACCGCCTGCACTGCTCTGGGAAGAGCTGCTCTGCCCTGCAGACGGACTCTGTGTCTGACTCTGATTTTTCGATGTGTTTGCAGTCGGTGCATTGGTCATAGCAGAATCATCGCTCTGCTCCGGATTTGCAGAAATGATCACATCTTTATTTTCCTCGACTTTGATCACCTGCTCCAGATTTGCAAGTGCCGTCTGGGCATCGCGCTTTCTCTGCGCTTCCTCTTCCAGCTTTGCTCGCTCTTCTTCCAGGGACACTGCCTGGTCAAACTCGACCTCAACCTTACAGTATGACTTTGCAATATAACCGATCAGGTCTGCATCGACCTCAACCTTGTAAAAGTCGCCTTCATCACCCTGGACAACATAGCGGGAACCGCTGGAGATCATAGTCAGGACATTACTTGTCAGACTCGGTTCTTCGCGCAAACGCAGATTGTCTACGCTGACAGTCACAAACTCCCGGCCAATCGACTGGGCCAGTGTCTCTGCCTCCTGACCGGTAATAAAATACTCCGATTTGATGAAACCGTTTACCGTTCCAGACTGGATCCGGTACCAGCTTCCGCCCTCTCCATTCACAGTTTCCAAAATGGTAGCGGCACAGTTATTGTAGATCTTACCAACGATCTTGCTGTTCGTTGTCGCCTGTTCCCGGATATTCACATAATCGGTAACCTGGGATACCGCAATATTTTCATAGTCTGCCGGTGCAGCCACTAACATTGCCTCATGAGGAGACTTTGCCGCATCTGCGTAAGCAGAAAACGGACATGCTGCCACTGCGCAAAGGCAAGATACTGCCAGTACTTTCTTCCATTTTTTCATGCGTCTTCGCCTTTCTTATTTCTGTTTCTCTTCACATGCACTTGCCCGGCAATAGGATTTTGCCGATACTTCGCACTCCAAATCGGCAAAATATGCTGCCAGAACTGTATCACACGGTATTTCCAGTTGCACGCAACACTTTTCCGTAATCTGTCATTCAGTATAACATATCCCTTCTGAAAGTTACAGAGTGTTCGCAAAATTGTAATTTATTTGTAAAATGTAGCTTGCTGTTCGCGCAAAGCGTAAATAGCAACAAATGTAAGGAGTTTTATGATAGAATATGTTTAGAAAACAAGAAACCATAATATGACAAAAGGAGTGATCGTATGGCAAAGAAAGTTGTTCTCGTAACCGGCGCTTCCCGCGGAATCGGAAAAGCCATTGCCGTAAAATTTGCAAAAAAAGGCTATAACGTGATCATCAACTGCGCCCACCGGGAGCAGGAACTGATGCAGACCAAAAAAGAAATTGAAAGCTACCAGGTGACCTGTGCTGCGTTTTTAGGAGATATGGGCGACATGGCTGTCTGTGAACAGCTGTTTTCCATGATTCGCAAACAGTTTGGCAGTCTGGATGTCTTAGTCAACAATGCCGGTATCGATTATATTGGTCTTTTGCAGGATATGACTTCTGAGGAGTGGGACCGCATCCTGCGTACCAACCTGACCTCCGTATTTAACTGCAGCAAGCTGGCTATTCCGCTGATGCTTGCCGCCGGTCACGGAAAGATCATCAACATTTCCTCCGTATGGGGCTGCGTAGGCGCTTCCTGCGAAGTCGCGTACTCTGCGACAAAGGGCGGCATCAATGCCTTCACCCAGGCACTGGCCAAAGAGCTTGCCCCAAGCAATATCCAGGTCAACGCCGTTGCCTGCGGTGCCATTGACACGGAAATGAATCAGTGGATGGAGGAAGACGAGCTGATCGGGCTGGTTGAGGAAATCCCATCCGGTCGTCTCGGACGTGCGGAGGAAGTCGCTGATTTCGTTTATCACCTCGGCTACAAAGGCTCTTACTTAACCGGTCAGATCATAAAACTGGATGGAGGCTGGATCTGATCTTCCTGTTTTGCCATGCCCGCTGTCCTTTTCCGGCCGCGGGCAGACAGATTCCCATTCGATAAAGGAGAACACCATGGAGTTCAAACAACTGCAATCCTTCGTGGCTGTTGTCGATTACGGCAGCTTCACGAAAGCTTCGGAAAAGCTCTTTATCTCCCAGCCTACCATCAGTACCCATATCCGTATGCTGGAAGAAGAGCTTCAATCCTGTCTTCTGGTGCGCACGACGAAAAGCATCGATCTGACACCGCGCGGGCAGGAATTTTATGAATGCGCCATAAGCATCCTGAGTCTCAAAAATAATCTGCTGGAAAGCTGGAACAACGAAGCAAAAAATACGATCCATCTTGGTGCTTCCACCATTCCATCATCCTACCTGCTGCCGGAGCTTTTGCCAGCTTACAAAAAGCTGCAGCCGGAAACTTATTTTAACATTCATCAGAGCGACAGCCAGGGAATTCTGGAAAAAATTCTGGAAGGGCGTTTTAATCTTGGCCTGGTTGGCATGACCTGTGAAGATGAACGTTTTTGTTTTGAACCATTTTACAATGATCAGATGGTTCTGATTACCCCGAAAACACCGTATTTTGCCCAATTTCAGACTAAGCAGCTTCCGCTCAATACCATTTTAAGTTCAGAACCCATCATTTTGCGCGAAGAGGGAAGCGGTAGCCGTAAGTTTGTATATGAACTTCTGGAGAAACTGAATATTCCTGAATCCTCCCTGCAGGTCACTGCGCGGTTAAACGATCAGGAATCCATCAAAAACCTTGTGGCAAATGGACTTGGTATTTCTGTCATATCAAAAGCGGCCGCCTGCAGCCCTGGTTCTGATCAAAAGCTTTTTGTTTTCGATCTTCCCACCGCCACAAACAGCCGCAGCCTGTATCTGGTCTATCACAAAAGTTTTATTTTAAAATCTTATATTCGTGAGTTTATGGAATTTGTACTGCATTTTTACCGGGAGACCAATGCCCGGGACCAATAACGGATCGCCCAGCCTCCATCAAAATTTCCGGATCGTATCTTCTTCGTCTCCAAGATCTTCGATCTTACGGATCACTGCAAAGTAGCTGAAGCCATTGTCCGTTGTAATCTCTACCCGGTCTCCTACTTTATGACGCAGAATTGCTTTGCCAAGGGGAGACTCAATGCTGACCATGTTATGCATGGAATTTCCGCGAATGCTGGTCACCAGCTTATAGGTCTCCTCCTCGTCATCGTCTTCCATATAAAGCGTGACAGCCTTGTTCAATCCGACTTCATCTGCCTTAGATGCATCAGATATCACAATGGCATTCTTTAACATATTCTCCAGATAGCGGATCCGGCTCTCATTCTGATTCTTATCTTTTTTCGCCGCATGATACTCAAAATTCTCGCTTAAGTCACCATGCGCCCTTGCCTCTTTTACGGCCTCCAGGCACTTCGGGCGGATCACCAGCTTGCGCTCCTCAATCTCTGCCTGAATCTTTTCCACATCGGATTTTGTCAGTTTTTCTCTCATGATTTTTTTCTCTCTTTTCTGTTGCATTTATGCTGTCATTAATTTCACAAGTATCTCCACGATCTTCTCCATGGACTGAATCGAAATGAACTCATATTTGCCATGGAAATTTGCTCCGCCTATGCACAGGTTCGGACACGGCAGCCCCATGTAAGAAAGACGCGCACCATCGGTACCTCCACGGATTGGACGGATATCTGGCTCTACATCCAGTTCTTTCATCGCCTGGCATACCCTGTCGATCAGCTCCATATGCGGTTTAATCTTTTCTTTCATATTGAAATAGGAATCCTTAATTTCAATGTCCACGGTACCGGCTCCATATTTCTGGTTCAGGAACGCTGCCGTCTGGCGCATCTGTTCTTTTTTCTTTTCGAATTTTTCCATATCATGATCACGGATCAGGTACTTCATTACAGAAGTCTCCACATCACCCTGGAAATGATCCAGATGGAAGAAACCCTCATAACCCTCTGTATACATTGGATTTTCAAACGTCGGCAGCATCTGCTGGTATTCCATTCCGATCAGCATGGAATTCACCATACCCTTTTTGGCATCTCCCGTGTGCATGCTGCATCCATGGATCGTGATCACCGCAGATGCTGCATTGAAGTTTTCATATTCTACCTCACCGAGTTCACCGCCATCTACCGTATAGGCAAACTGCGCTCCAAAGCCAGGAACATCAAACCGGTCTGCACCACAGCCGATCTCCTCGTCCGGGGTGAAAGCAATGCAGATCTTGCCGTGAGGAATTTCCTTATGAGAAAGCAGGTAATCCGCTGCCGTCATGATCTCTGCCACACCAGCCTTATCGTCTGCTCCAAGAAGTGTCGTTCCATCGGTCGTGATCAGGTCCTGACCCTGATACCGTTCCAAAAACGGGAATTCCGAAACACGCATAAAAATCTGTTTTTTCTGATTCAGACAGATGTCTTTTCCATCATAATTTTTTACGAACTGTGGTTTTACATTGGCTCCGGTCAGAGCCGGTGCGGTATCCATATGGGAAATAAAGCCGAGGGACGGAATCTTTTCAGCCTGATTGGCAGGAACATTTGCCGGAATTTCCGCATAAATATAACCATACTCACTGAGACGCACACGCTCGGCACCCATTTCTTCCAGTTCCTGTTTGAGACATTTGGCTAACTCCCACTGTTTCTCTGTACTTGGCATCTTGCCAGCATCCTCTTTTGACTGGGTATCGAAGGATACATAATTCAAAAAACGTTCGGTTACCTGTGACATAATGAATACTCCTTTTTCTGATAAATCCTTTATTTTTTAATCCCGCTGAATCTGATTATAGCACAAAAAGACTGCCCCTGTAAAAGAATCACAAGGACAGCCTTTTTCGTAATCTTCCACTGAGAAAGTTCCTGTTCGCCGGTATCTCAGCCAATTCCCCCAAGCAGCGCACCGGCAACCAGAGCCACAAAAGCCGCTGGAACCAGTACATATTTGCCGAGCAACACAAAGTTTCGGCCAATTTTCTTTTCTGCACCGCGATTTACAGCCTCCAGGGCAAAGTCCGTTCCGGCAACCCAGAAGAACATAATTCCGGCAAGCATTGCTCCAAGCGGACAGATATAGATCGATACCACATCCATCCACCCAGAGACAATGCCCTGAATAAACAGTGCAACACTGCAGCCTGCTGCCGCGATCACCGCCACAGCAACCGGCCGTTTCAGTCCGCAGCGCTCCTGTAACGTTTCCACCGGTGCCTCATAGAGGTTTACCAGAGAACTCATTCCGGCAAATAACACACAGACATAAAAGATCATTCCGCAGATTTTTCCACCCGGCATTCCATTGAACACGTTCAACAGATAGATAAACATCAAACCAGGACCTCCGGAAGAAAGTTCTGCGCCGCCTGCTGCCATGCCCGGAATAATCACAAAAGCAGCCAAAAGTGCAGCAAGTGTATCAAAAAATGCTACATTTTTTGCAGATGCAGCAATATCCTCAGAATCGCTTAAGTAAGAACCATAGATCACGGTTCCGTTTCCTGCAATGGACAGTGAGAAAAATGCCTGCCCAAATGCATAGATCCAGAGGCGTATATCCTTCAGTCCCTCCGGATTGATGGTAAAAATATAATGATAGCCTTTTTCTGAGCCTGGAAGTGTAAAGATATAAACACCAAGTCCCAGAAACAGAATAAATAACAGCGGCATCATGATCTTGTTTGCCTTCTCAATTCCGCCCGCAATTCCAAATGCCATGATCACTGCAGTGACAATCACTGTGATGACCAGCCAGTTATTATTGCCAAATCCCGTCGCCGTACCGTCAAACAATCCACCGATCGCTCCCATATCCTGTCCCAGGGCATAAAGGTTTCCCGTCAATGCAAGGAACGCGTACTTAAAGATCCATCCCACTACTACCGTATAGCCGATGGCAAGCGCCATGGACCCCAGTACCGGGATCACACCGATCAGCTCTCCGATCCGTTTCTTTCCGGTCCGTAATTCCGTACACATGCCAAACGCCTTGATCGGTCCGCTCTTTGCGGCACGTCCCAGTGCCATCTCCTCGATCACGCCTGTGGAGGCGATCAGCACAACAAACAACAGATACGGAAGCAGAAATGTCATTCCACCCCAATCAGAAACAATATATGGGAAACGCCAGATATTCCCCATACCAACTGCCGAACCGATGCAAGCAAGCACAAAACCGGTGCGGCTTTTAAACCCATCCCTTTCTTTTGCCATGAAATAAATTCCTTTCCAACACATTACTTTTATTTTGATTGCTTCCCACGCCTTCAATCTGTATGAAAACCCCAAGAAGAAAATACAACAATAAAAAAGTCCGGAAAACCAAAGTTTCTCGAACTTTTCTACATCGTTTCTTTTATTATACTTAACTTTTTCGCAAATATCTATAGAATTTTTCATTCTCTGGGAATTCTTTATCTAATTGCTTGGTTTTTGCAAGTGTAAATTACTCTTTATGTATTTTTATTATGCAAGAAACCAATTACTGCATATACTGTATGAAAACTAGCACAACTGGTATTGTTAGTGCAGATAAAACTGTAGAAGTAAAAATGCCCTTTGCAGCAAGACGAATATTTCCCTCATACTCGCTACACAACATAGATACATTTCCCGCAACAGGAAGCGCACATAATAAAACAGCAATAGACCGAAATATGGAATACTACAGCCAATGATAAATCCTATGACGCAACCCATGATAACTTAGAGGGTGACACTCACCAAGTTAGCCACCAAGATTCTACGCCGTCAGCAGTTATATTGCGCCTAATGCTTTTTAGATTTTCTTCGCAATCGTAGACAGCTCCGAAATAATACTAAGAAGATCATTTTTTGCAAGCTCCGTGCGGCAGAATTGGAGCGCGAAAATACGGAGCTACGCGGAAAAGTCCACAGCTATGAAGATGTAATTCAGCGTAATAAAAGGGTTTTAGGGCTTCGTTGATTGTTGCGTTGGCAACCCCACCGCAATGGTAGTGCCCTTCTCCGAACTTTTCTCCACCCAAACGGAGCCGCCGTGGAGATCGGCGATCTCCCATACCAGTGAGAGCCCCAGTCCTGCGCCACCGTATTCCCGGCTGCGAGACTTGTCCACCCGGAAGAAGGGCTGGAAGATACTGCGCTGATACACCTCCGGGATGCCGCAGCCGGTGTCGGAGACGCGGATCAGGAGCTTTTCCAACTCCTGAGTGACAGAAACCCGTACCGAGCCGC
>NZ_QUIK01000027.1:41918-42201 GCF_003480105.1 Clostridium sp. AM42-4 | reverse complement strand
TTAAAAGGAATTACAGGAAGAAAACTCTTTGAAAAATATCCGGCGATCCGCCAGAAACTATGGAAAGGTCAGCTTTGGAATCACTCATATTATGTAGAAACAATCGGCTCGGTATCGGATCTCTTTGAAAAATATCCGGCGATTCGCCAGAAACTTTGGAAAGGTCAGCTTTGGAATCACTCGTATTATGTAGAAACAATCGGCTCGGTATCGGAAGAAAATATCTGACGATATATCGAGCATCAGAGCAAATCTTACTAGAAGGAGGGAAAATATGCTGTTA
>NZ_QUIK01000027.1:40783-41908 GCF_003480105.1 Clostridium sp. AM42-4 | reverse complement strand
TATATCGAGCATCAGAGCAAATCTTACTAGAAGGAGGGAAAATATGCTGTTAACACATGAAACAACCATTGTATTAAACAAAAATGATGCAAATATTGTAGGACACATGTGTTATGCGGCTTACAAGCTTTGGAATGTTTGCAATTATGAGAGAAACAACTACAAAAATCTGGGATTGGAGAAATATCCTGACTGGTATTATCAGAAATCAAAACATAAAGATGATCTGTGGTTCAAATCACTTCCGTCACAGACTGCACAGGAAATCTGTAAGCTTTTGGACAAGTCATGGAAATCCTTTTACCGGTTAAAAGAAAGTGGCGGTATCGAGAATCCGGGATCACCAAGATATAAGAAAGATAAAATGCCGATCACCTATATGCAAAATGGCATTCAACATGAAACAGGCTCTTTCAAAGTAAGACTTTCTTTACCGAAAAAGCTGAAGGAGTATATGGTTCATACCTATGATATTCGTGCTGCATACCTTTATTTGAAAAATCCTGTTTTTTCAAACATGGATATCATAAAACAGATCAAAATATATCCACCGGCAAATGACGGAACCAGCAGGATCCTTGTTATTTATGAGGTGGAAGATGTTTTGCCTGAAGAGGACAATGGACATTATCTGTCGATTGATCTGGGCTTGCATAATCTTATGACTTGTTATGATAATGCAGGAAAAACGTTCATTATTGGGAGAGAATATCTTTCACTTTCTTATTTTTATAACAGGGAAATCGCGCGAGTCCAGTCGCAATGGGATCGGATCCAGGCTGCGTGGGAAATGGAGTATCCGAAAACATCTAAGCATCTGCAGAAGCTTTATCGAAAGAAAAATAACTGTATCAAAGATTATATTCATAAGATGACACGGTATATCACGAACTATTCTGTAAAGAATGATATTCATACGGTTGTAATTGGAGATATCAAGGGGATTCGTAAAGAGAAAAATCTGGGAAGGAAAACCAACCAGAAACTTCACAGTCTGCCATATGCCCGTATCTATATGCAGTTAGAGTATAAGCTTAAAATGAAAGGGATTCGTCTGATAAGACAGGAAGAAAGTTATTCCAGTCAATGCCCGCCACAGTCAGAAGAAGTATCGTGCATTTATGC
>NZ_QUIK01000027.1:0-40773 GCF_003480105.1 Clostridium sp. AM42-4 | reverse complement strand
ATTCGTCTGATAAGACAGGAAGAAAGTTATTCCAGTCAATGCCCGCCACAGTCAGAAGAAGTATCGTGCATTTATGCAGAGAAAAGGAATCGAAAAAAGCGTGGTATCTACATTGTAGATACCGTGATCTACAATGCAGATGCAGTAGGAGCTTATAATATTTTGAGAAAGTATCATGCCGTATCCGGCAAAGAAATTGATATGCCCGTAACCGGGCTGAGCAGTACAAAAACAATAAAAGTAGCTGTGTAACCCACCTGGGTAGCAGTAAGGGTGTCATGGACGCACCCCTGAAACTATGGAGCTATGCTTCGTAATCAGATGCTCGGTAATTCAATTGCCGATGTAGTTCACGTATGCGCTTGATTCGCCATAGAATATCTGATAGGCTATTTGGAAACTGGAGCGCCGGGCACGGAGGCACCGGTGGAAATGAACACCTGGCTGCTGCACAGGAGCTGCGCCATGGCAACGCGAACTTTACTGCATCGATTAAGAGTAACGGTGCCATGATCCGGGAACTTTCTGCTCCGATGCTGTTTGACTATATGGCTATTGTCATGGATAAGCAGGCACTGGCGCCTTGCACAAACATAACCGTGACTTTAGCCGAGAGAGGACGTCACTGACATTTACTTTTTTTTCTACCTATGTTATAGTATACGAGAATAAAACTCGCTTTTTCTGCTAAAAAGTAAGAAGCTGAGAGATAAAATACGTTCCTGCGTATTTCTAAGGAGGAAATAGAAACTATGAAATTAGGTATCGTGGGTCTGCCGAACGTCGGCAAGAGTACCCTGTTTAACTCTCTGACCAAGGCTGGTGCAGAGTCTGCTAACTATCCGTTCTGTACCATCGACCCGAACGTGGGTGTGGTTGCGGTTCCGGATAACCGTTTAAAATTATTGGGAGACCTGTACCATTCCAAAAAGGTAACCCCGGCTGTGATCGAGTTCGTTGATATCGCAGGTCTGGTAAAGGGTGCTTCCAAGGGTGAGGGCCTTGGAAACCAGTTCCTTGCCAATATCCGTGAGGTCGATGCGATCGTTCACGTGGTACGCTGCTTTGAGGATCCGAACGTCATCCATGTAGAGGGCAGTGTAGATCCGATCCGTGATATCGAGACCATCAACCTGGAGCTGATCTTCTCCGATATCGAGATTCTGGAGCGCCGTATCGCAAAGACTTCCAAGTCTGCATTCAACGACAAGTCCCTGGCAAAAGAGGTAGAGATCTTAAAAGAGTTAAAGGCAATCCTGGAAGATGGAAAGATGGCTTCCAGCTACGAGAATGACGACGAAGATGTTATGGCTTTCGTAAATTCCCTGAACCTGTTAACCTGCAAGCCGGTTATCTTTGCTGCAAACGTTGGCGAGGAGGATCTGGCAGACGACGGCGCTTCCAATCCGCATGTTGCTGCAGTCCGTGAGTATGCTGCAGAGAACAACTGCGAGGTATTTGTAATCTGTGCCCAGATCGAGCAGGAGATCGCAGAGCTGGATGATGACGAGAAACAGGAATACTTAGATGCACTTGGTCTTGCAGAGTCTGGTCTGGATAAGCTGATCGCTGCAAGCTACCGCCTGCTTGGCCTGATCAGTTACCTGACCTCCGGTGAGGATGAGACCCGTGCATGGACTATCAAGGTTGGCACCAAGGCTCCGCAGGCAGCCGGAAAGATCCATTCTGACTTTGAGCGTGGCTTCATCCGTGCAGAGGTCGTAAATTACCAGAATCTGTTAGATTGCGGTACTTACGCAAAGGCAAAAGAAAAAGGCCTGGTTGGCCTGGAAGGAAAAGATTACGTTGTCAAAGATGGCGATGTGATCCTGTTCCGTTTCAACGTATAAGAACAAAAAGCATGAAAAAGTTTGTGCAAATGCAAGAACTGTAATGTTAAAAAAGAGAAACCGCTGCAGGGTATCTGCGATGGTTTCTCTTTTTTTATGTCATGGAAATTGTGGCTTATGAAAATCGTTTTACGGAATGCGCGTTATCACGGGAAAAAGACAAACAAAAAAGCCCCGGTTCCTCACACCCAGGAACCGAAGCTTTTTTGATTATTTATAATATTCCAGTCTTATGATTAAGCCATACCGTTAACAGCTTTAGAGAGGCGGGAAACCTTTCTGGAAGCGGTATTCTTGTGGTATACACCCTTGGTGCAAGCCTTATCGATCTCGGAAGTTGCAGCAAGTAATGCGGTCTGAGCAGCAGCCTTATCACCAGCGGTTACAGCAGCCTCTACCTTCTTGCAAGCAGTTTTCACTTTAGAACGGATTGCTTTGTTTCTAGCAGCCTTGGTCTCGTTTACTAAGATTCTCTTTTTAGCAGATTTAATGTTAGCCAATCTGGGCACCTCCAATTAACAAAAATTTTATTCATAGTCTTTGGTTTGCATCAAAGTCTGGACACGGACAGTTCAATGTAAACATACTATTGCATTCTACCTAATCCGGCCCAAAATGTCAATACATAAATTGCTTAATTTTGCGAAAAATATAAGGATAGCAGCGGAAAAGAAATGATAAGGAATGCAAAAAATGAGAAAAGAAATAAGAAAAGAAATAGGAAAAGAAATAAGGGAAAAAATAAAGAAAGAGATGAAGCAGGAAAATAGGACAGAATTTGAGGTCCGCACGGATCTTGCAGTGGAAGAACAGGAGCGTTTTCCGGGTGATGGAGGGGAAATCTCAGGTGTTTCGCTGAGAAAGTGGAGGGAGAGCCATTCGGATATCCGGATGACAGAGGTGAAGATCCTGGATGAGCGGGGAGCCAGGGCAATGGGAAAGCCGGTGGGAACTTATCTGACACTGGAGGCAGATGCGCTGGGTAAAAAGGACGAGGGATACCACGAAGAAATTTCGGAGAAGCTGGCCGGGTATTTTTGCGAGCTGATCCAAAAGCTCACCGGGAAAAAGGAACGGGAGGCGGGAATTTTGGCAGTGGGACTGGGAAATTACCATGTGACGCCGGATGCGCTGGGACCGAGAGTGATCAGCCATCTGCAGATGACAAGACATCTGAAGGAAGAGTATGGCGCGATCTTTTGCAAAGAGCACCAGCTTCCGGTACTGAGCGGCATCGTGCCTGGGGTTATGGCCCAGACCGGCATGGAAACAGCGGAGATCTTAAAAGGGATTGTCCGGGAAGCGAAGCCGGATCTTCTGATCGTGATAGATGCGTTGGCGGCCCGCAGCATCCGGCGACTGGGAACGACGATCCAGCTCACCGATACCGGAATCCATCCGGGATCAGGTGTGGGAAACCACCGGCACAGCCTGACGAAGGAAAGCCTGGGCGTACCGGTTCTGGCGGTGGGCGTTCCGACTGTGGTGAGTGCGGCGGCAATCGTCTATGATACGGTAGATGTCATGACAGAGACCTTAAAAAAGAACAGTGGAACAAAAGAAACCGGACGATATATGGAGAGCCTGGTGCCGGAGGAGCAGTATCTGCTGATTCGGGAGCTTCTGGCACCGGAATTTGGAAATCTGTATGTGACACCTCCGGATATCGATGAACGGATTGAAAATCTGAGCTATACAATATCAGAAAGTATTCATAAGGCATTATTTTCACACAAAATATAAAAACAAGAAATGTGGGAGCCCTTGTCATGCCGCGGATTCTATGTTATATTGATATTTGTGGCATTTTGCCGATTTGCAAGAAAAAGGCTGTTGTATGCCGGATGCAGACATCAGCAGGAAAGAGTATTTTATGTTACAGTATCTGATCGTATGCCCGCTGGTTTTTCTGGCGGGATTTGTTGACTCCATAGCAGGCGGAGGCGGACTGATCTCCCTTCCGGCTTATATCATTGCCGGGGTTCCGGCCCACTTTGCCCTTGGTACCAATAAAATGTCTTCTACGCTGGGGACAAGCGTTTCGACCTGGAGGTACTTAAAAAACGGCTATCTGAAAGAAAAACGGCTGATCATAACCACGGCTTGTGCCTGCCTCATGTCGCTTACGGGCTCCTACATCGGCTCCAGCCTGTCACTTCTGGTGAGTGACACTGTGATCAAACACATGATGATGGTGGTCCTGCCGGTCGTTGCCTTTTATGTTTTACGGAATAAAAACATGGGAGCAGAAGAGACGGTCCAGAAGCTTCCGGCCAGACATGTGCTTTTGATCTGTGTGCTGGCGGCACTGGTCATTGGCATGTATGATGGCTTTTACGGGCCGGGGACCGGAACCTTTCTGCTTCTGGTTCTGACTGGTGCGGCACATCTGAATGTGCGCGAGGCATCTGCCATGACGAAGGTGCTGAATCTGTCATCCAATGTTATGGCGCTGGCCAATTTTTTACTGAACGGAACCGTTTATTATGGGCTGGGACTGGCAGCAGCAGTGTTCTGCATTGCCGGTCATTACATAGGCTCCGGGCTTGTGGTAAGCAACGGACAGAAAATCGTCCGGCCGCTGATCCTTGTGGTGCTGGTTATTTTGTTTGTGAAAATCCTGCTGGGGATTTAAAAAGAAGAAAAAGGAGAGGACCTCATGAAGTGGACCAAATTTACGTTAAAGACGACAACCGAAGCCGTTGACCTCATCAGCAGCATGCTGGATGAGATCGGCATTGAGGGTATTGAAATCGAGGATAATGTTCCGTTATCCGATGCAGACACCAAAGGCATGTTCATCGATATTCTTCCAGAGCTTCCGCCGGACGATGGTACTGCAAAGGTGAGCTTTTATGTAGAGGACTTAAGCAATCTGGAAAACATCATTCACCAGGTCAATGCCGGGCTGGACGAGATCGCTGAGTTTGTCAACGTCGGCGAGCGTACCTTAAGTGTTTCTGAGACTGAGGATAAGGACTGGATCAACAACTGGAAACAGTATTTCAAACCGTTTACTGTAGACGACATCCTCATCAAACCAACCTGGGAGACGATTCCGGAGGAGCATAAGGATAAGCTTCTGATCCAGATCGATCCGGGTACTGCATTCGGAACCGGTATGCATGAGACGACACAGCTGTGCATCCGCCAGCTGCGCAAGTACGTAACTCCGGAAACTGATGTGATCGATGTGGGAACCGGCAGCGGTATCCTTGGCATTGCGGCATTGAAGCTTGGTGCAAGAAGTGTATTTGGTACGGATCTGGACGAGAATGCGATCGTGGCAGTGGGCGAGAATCTGGAGTCCAACGACATTCCGGCAGACCGCTTCCATGTGGTACAGGGAAATATCATCGATGACAAAGCCATTCAGGACCAGGCCGGCTATGAGTGCTATGACATTGCCGTTGCAAATATCCTGGCTCCGGTCATCATCATGCTGCAGGGGGAAATCTGCAAGCACATCAAACACGGCGGCATGTTCATCACCTCCGGTATCATCAACACCAAGGAACAGGATGTCAAAGACGCGATGAATGCAAATCCGGAGCTTGAAATCGTGGAAACTACCTACCAGGGCGACTGGGTATCCATCACCGCCCGCAGAAAATAAGGAGCAGGAATCGTGTATCATTTTTTTGTAACACCGGCGCAGATCATGGATGGCTATGCCGTGATTACCGGTCAGGATGTCAATCATATCCGCAATGTCCTCCGCATGAAAACCGGAGAGCAGGTCGGAATCCGGGACGGGATTTCCCGCAGCTATATCTGTGAGCTGGAAACCATTGGCGAAGCGGAGATACGTGCAAAAATCCTCACGGAAGATACGAATATGAGCGAGCTTCCGGCAGAGCTTTATCTGTTCCAGGGACTGCCAAAGAGCGACAAGATGGAGCTCATTATCCAGAAGGCAGTGGAACTGGGCGTGCATGAGGTCATTCCGGTGGCAACCCGCCGTGCAGTCGTGAAGCTGGACCGGAAAAAAGAAGAGTCCAAATTAAAGCGCTGGAATGCGATCGCAGAGAGCGCAGCCAAGCAGTCAGGCCGCATGATGATCCCGCAGGTTCACGGCGTGCTGACCATGAAAGAGGCCTTTGCCTATGCCAAAGGGTTCGATGTCAATCTGATCCCGTATGAGCTGGCAGAGGGCATGAAGGAAACCAAAGCCATTCTGGAGCAGGTAAAGCCCGGCATGCGTGTGGGCATTTTTATCGGCCCGGAGGGCGGCTTTGATGTAGAAGAAGTAGAAATGGCCATGGAAGAGGGGATTCACCCCATTACATTGGGGCGGAGGATCCTGCGCACGGAGACTGCAGGCATGACAATGCTTTCTATTTTAATGTTCCAGCTGGAGCAGTAACGGGCAGTAAGAAGCAGCAGGGGCCATGCAGCCGAACCGGGTCTAAGAACATGGAAACGCTGCGATTTGCAACAAATACAGGAGAAATGCAATGGAAGCATATTTTGATAATTCAGCTACCACAAAGGTTCTCGACAGTGTGAAGGACATTGTGGTAAAAACAATGACAGAGGATTACGCAAACCCGGCGGCAAAGCACCGCAAGGGCATGGAGGCAGAGCAGTATATCCGCGATGCCAGAAAGATCATTGCCGATACCATGAAGGTACAGGAAAAGGAAATCCTGTTTACCTCCGGCGGCTCTGAGTCCAACAATATGGCGCTGATCGGTACTGCCTGGGCCAACCAGAGAGCCGGGAAACACATCATCAGCACCTCGATCGAGCACCCGTCCGTGTACAATCCGCTCGGGGTTTTAGAGGAGCTTGGCTTTGAGGTGACCATTCTTCCGGTGGATCATGACGGGCACATCAGCCTGAAAGAACTGGAGGAGGCCATCCGCCCGGATACCATCCTGGTTTCCACCATGTATGTGAACAATGAGGTGGGCGCTGTGGAGCCGGTTGAGGAAATCTCAAAGATCATCAAGGCAAAAAATCCGTCTACGCTCTACCATGTCGATGCGATTCAGGCTTACGGAAAATATGTGATCCGCCCGAAAAAACAGGGCATTGACCTGTTATCGGTCAGCAGCCATAAGATTCACGGACCGAAGGGTGTCGGATTTTTGTATATCCGAAACGGCGTAAAGATCAAACCGCTGATCTATGGCGGCGGCCAGCAGGCCGGTATGCGTTCCGGCACGGAAAATGTTCCGGGCGTGGCAGGCTTTGGCGCTGCAGCAAAGGAAATGTACACCGATCATGCGGCAAAGGTTGCGAAGCTGATCGAACTGAAAGATTACATGACAGACCGGCTGGGTGAGATCGAGGGAACGGTCATCAACAGCAAAAAGGGTGAGGCGAGTGCACCACAGATCGTCAGCGTCAGCTTTGCAGGCGTGCGCAGCGAGGTACTTCTGCATGCGCTGGAGGATAAGGGCATTTACGTTTCTTCCGGTTCTGCCTGCTCTTCCAATCATCCGGGCATCAGCGGAACCTTAAAGGGCATTGGTGTGGCACAGAAGCTTCTGGATTCCACGATCCGCATGAGCTTTGGCATGTTTAACACGAAAGAAGAAATTGATTATACAATTGATACATTAAAGGAACTGGTTCCGGTGCTTCGCCGTTACCAGAGAGGATAAGAAAGGAAAAAAGGAGAATTATGGTATACCAGTCATTTTTGATTAAGTACGCAGAGATCGGTACCAAGGGAAAAAACCGTTACCTCTTTGAAGATGCGCTGATCAAGCAGATCAAGAACGCACTCAAAAAGGTAGAAGGTTCTTTCATCGCATCGAAGGAATCTGGCCGTATTTATGTACAGGCGCTTAGCGAGTACGATTACGATGAGGTGATCGACGCATTAAAGAAGGTATTCGGCATTGCCTGGATCTGTCCGATGCTTCAGATCGAGGAAAAGGATTACGAGAATTTAAAGAAGGTTGTTGTCGATTACATCGACCAGGTTTATCCGGATAAGCATTTTACCTTTAAGGTAGATTCCAGACGTGCCGATAAGAACTATCCGGTGCGCTCCGAGCAGATGAACTGTGACCTTGGCGAGGTGATCTTAAATGCGTTCCCGGAGACTTCCGTAGATGTGCATCACCCGGATGTGCTGCTCCATGTGGAGATCCGCAAGCTGGTAAACATTTACTCCCTGATGATCCCGGGACCGGGCGGTATGCCGGTTGGAACCAACGGAAAGGCAACCCTGCTCTTATCCGGCGGTATTGATAGCCCGGTAGCAGGCTACATGATCGCAAAGCGCGGCGTGAAGATCGATGCGGTTTACTTCCATGCTCCGCCATATACCAGTGACCGTGCAAAGCAGAAGGTGGTTGATCTGGCAAAGCTGGTAGCACGCTATTCCGGACCGATCCCGCTGCATGTTGTAAACTTTACCGACATCCAGCTCTATATTTACGAGCAGTGCCCGCATGAGGAGCTGACCATCATCATGCGCCGCTACATGATGAAGATCGCAGAAGAGATCGCGAAAAAGAGCGATTCCCTGGCACTCATAACCGGTGAGAGCATCGGGCAGGTGGCATCCCAGACCGTACAGTCCCTGGCTGCGACCAATGAGGTCTGCACCATGCCGGTATTCCGCCCGCTGATCGGTTTTGACAAGCAGGAGATCATCGACATTTCCGAGAAGATTGGAACCTTTGAGACCTCCATTCAGCCGTTCGAGGACTGCTGCACCATTTTTGTGGCAAAGCATCCGGTAACCAAACCGAACTTAAACATCATCCATAAGTCTGAGACAAAGCTGGAAGAGAAGATCGACCAGATGGTTCAGACGGCACTGGAGACAGAAGAAGTCATCTGGTGTGACTAAAGGTTGAAACATAAACCCGGAATGCTTGCTTTCGCAGGGCTCCGGGTAAAAAAATAAGGATACTCCAAACGGAGTATCCTTATTAAAAATCACGTAAGCGATGATTATTTGATGATGTATGGGGACAGGGTCTCTAAGATCTCGTCGATACCAGCCTCAGCGTGGATGTTTAAATCGATCGGCTTGGAAAGATCCAGACTGAAGATACCCATGATGGATTTTGCATCGATGACGTATCTGCCGGATACCAGATCGAAGTCAACATCGAACTTGGTTAAGTCGTTTACGAAGGACTTTACTTTATCAATAGAATTTAAAGAAATACGAACTGTTTTCATGTGAGAAACCTCCTTAAATGGTTACCTTTTTAATCTTGGCGTATGGATAAAAATTCGCTCGCCTTATGATAAATTTTACAAAGATATTTAGGGAAAGTCAATAGGGAGTTTTCAAGAAAACAGGTTAAATGTTTGTTAGGAATTTTGGTTCTGAAACAACTGTAGCTTGTTAGAAAAACAACAGAGAATAAGGAGAAAAAATATGAGAACGGCAGCATTGCACAATCTGGGCTGCAAGGTGAATTCTTATGAAACCGAAGCAATGCAGCAGCTTCTGGAAGAAGCCGGATACGAGATTGTGCCATTCCATGAAAAAGCCGATGTTTACATCATCAATACCTGTTCCGTGACCAATATCGCGGACCGCAAGTCCAGACAGATGCTGCACCGGGCTAAAAAGCAGAATCCGGATGCCGTGGTGGTTGCAGCAGGCTGCTATGTACAGGCAGCGGCTGAAGAATTAAAGGCTGACCTGGCGGTCGATGTCATCATCGGAAATAATAAAAAGCAGGACCTGGTCCCGATCCTGGAAGAATATTTTCAGGACCACACGGACAGTGACCATGTCATTGAAATTGGCCAGACACAGGAGTACGAACGTCTTTCCATCCATAAGATCGCGGACCATACCCGCGCCTTTTTAAAGGTACAGGACGGCTGCAACCAATTTTGCAGCTACTGCATCATTCCGTACACCCGTGGCCGGGTTCGCAGCCGCAGGCCGGAGGAGGTCGTGGCTGAGGTAAGGGAGTTAGCGGCAGCAGGTTATCAGGAAGTGGTTCTGACCGGAATCCATTTAAGCTCTTATGGAGTAGATTTTGAAGAGGAGCATAAGGAAACATTGCTGAGTCTGATCCGCCAGGTACATGAGGTAGAGGGGATCAAACGCATCCGTCTCGGCTCTTTGGAGCCGCGGATCATCACAGAGGAGTTCGCAAAGGCGCTGGCCGGCATGCCGAAATTCTGCCCGCATTTCCACCTGTCCTTACAGAGCGGCTGCGACGAGACCTTAAAACGGATGAACCGCCATTATACTACAGAGGAATATGCAGAGGGCTGCGCGATCCTGCGCCGTTTCTTCGATAATCCGGCTGTCACGACCGACGTGATCGTGGGCTTCCCGGGAGAAACCGAGGAAGAATTTGCGGTAACAAAAGCCTTTTTAGAGCAGACCGGCTTCTATGAGATGCACATTTTCAAATATTCCAGACGAGCAGGAACCCGCGCGGACCGCATGCCGGACCAGATTCCGGAGCAGGTGAAAACTGCCAGAAGTGAGATTTTATTAAAACTTGAAAAGCAGATGTCAAAAGCATACCGGGAAAGCTTTCTTGGAAAGAAAAAGACGGTACTTCTCGAGGAAAAAACTGAGATCGATGGTGTGGAATATATGATCGGCCATACCATGGAATATGTAAAAGCTGTGGTGCCTTATGCAGAAAACCTGAAGAATAAAATGGCGGAAGGAGTCCTTGTCAGGGCGATGAACGATGAAGTTCTGCTGCTGGATACGCATGCGTGAACAGCAACAACTCGAATAGCAGCGAAGCCTTGCGCTTGACGAATCCTAGAAAGTAGTATAGAATAGAGAAGAATAGTTAAAGGACGTGAACAACATGGGCGAAATTCATAACACACAGTTTTTTAAAGCAGTACAGGAGAACAAAATGGATGTCAGCCAGGTTTTGGAGCAGGTGTACGTGGCGCTGACGGAAAAGGGTTATAATCCGGTAAACCAGATCGTAGGCTATATTATGTCCGGGGATCCAACCTATATCACCAGCCATAAAGGTGCCAGAAGTCTGATCATGAAAGTAGAGCGTGATGAGATTCTGGAAGAGCTGATGTCTGTTTATATCGACGCGAAGTTGAAATAAAGAAGACGTGTGCCTGATATAATGAGTGAAAGTGAGTCAGAAAACTGGTTGCAGGTTTTTGACGAACGGCGAAATTATGGAGTGATGATATCACGAAATGATGAACGAAAGATGATTGCCAGCCATATCCGTCCGGAGAGGCTGGCAGTTTTGTGTTGCCATGCAGCCGGAAAAGCTGCCGCTGGCCGGTTTGGCTGATTTAGAATGCGAAAACCGGCAAAATCCTGTTATTGGGCACGCATGCGGGAACAGCAACGTATATAGAAATGAATAAGGAAAAATTTTATGAGACTTTTAGGACTGGACTATGGATCCAAAACAGTAGGGGTAGCAGTCTGCGATCCGTTGGGTATAACCGCCCAGGGTGTGGAGACGATTACCCGGAAAGAAGAAAATAAGCTGCGTAAGACCCTTGCCCGGATTGAAGCCCTTGTGGCGGAATATCAGGTTGAAACGATCGTTTTGGGATATCCTAAGAATATGGATGATTCTATTGGGGAACGTGCAAAGAAAACAGAAGAATTTCGCGATATGCTTGTGCGCAGGACTGGCCTTCCGGTTGTCTTGTGGGACGAGCGTCTGACAACTATTGAAGCAAATGAGATTCTGATCGAAAGCGGAGTGCGCAGAGAAGACCGGAAAAAGGTGATCGACAAGATTGCGGCCACTTTGATCCTGCAGTCGTATCTGGGCTCCCTGAAGTAAAAAAACGTGGTAACTGTGAAGGTACTGAACAGTTACAAAATGTGATTGTTTGTGCAACACGTGAATAGTGACAAAAAACAGGAGAGAACGTGATGGAAGAGAAAATTACCCTGCAGACCGATACTGGGGAAAGTGTGGATTTTTATGTTCTGGAGGAAACCCGGATCAATGGAATGAATTACCTTCTTGTGACAGATTCCGACGATGAAGAGGATGGCGAGTGCTATATCTTAAAGGATGTTTCCAAGGCAGAGGATAGCGATGCGGTATACGAGTTTGTAGAGAACGATGATGAGATGGACTATCTCTTCAAAATTTTTACCGAATTAATGGAAGATATGGAAGTAGAGCTTCAGAAATAACGCTTCAGGGAATCAATCTTCAAAAAGCAGATTTTCAAGAAGTGGATCTTCAAAGTAAGCTTTTATGGAAAATAAATTGGAGGAAAATAGAAAGCATGGAAAATCAGAACAATCAGAATGACAAACCGGCAGACGGATATTCCCAGGCACCACAGCAGGAAGAAAAGTCTGTACTGGCGGAGCTGGCTGAGTTTGTTTCCAGAAAGAAAGAAGCAGCGGTACAGAGCGTGAAAAGTGCACCGGTGCAGGAAACAATCCAGGAAGCAGGAGCTGCTGTAGAGAAAATGCAGCCGGAAAACCAGGAACAGAATGCAACTGGAGCGTCAGATGCAGCCGTGGCTGGTGCGCCGGAAGAAGCTGGAGCTGAGAAAACGGAACGTCCGGCAAGAAATAACCGCAGCAGGGGACCAAGAAGACCGAGAAGCGCGGCTAAGGCTCCGAAAAAGGAAGAAGGAGCAGAAGTTTCCGAAGAGGGCAAACAGCAGGAAGAAAGAAAGCCAAGAACCCAGAAAGCTGCACGGAACACAGCAGCCAGAGGAGAAAAAACGGCAAGAGGTGAGCGCACAGCCCGCACAGAGAAAGCAGATAAGGCAGCAGGTGCAGAGAAGCAGGTAAGAGCGGAGAAGCCTGCAAGAGCAGAGCGTCCGGCAAGAAGCGAAAAGCCGGTAAGGGCACCAAAAGCAAAGAATGTCCTGGCAGATACTGCTTCCAAGCCGAAGGTACGCATTATCCCGCTTGGCGGTCTGGAGCAGATCGGTATGAATATTACTGCATTCGAGTATGAAGACACCATCGTGGTTGTCGACTGTGGTCTTGCATTCCCGACCGATGATATGCTGGGAATCGATCTGGTCATCCCGGATGTGACTTATCTGGAACGTAACATCGATAAAGTCAAAGGTTTTGTGATCACCCACGGACATGAGGACCATATTGGTGCACTTCCGTATATCTTACAGAAGATCAATGTTCCGGTATACGGTACCAAGCTGACCATTGCACTGATCGAGAATAAATTAAAAGAGCACAACCTGATGAAGAGCACCAAGCGCAAGGTGGTAAAACATGGCCAGTCCGTGAACTTAGGCTGCTTCCGCGTGGAGTTCATCAAGACGAACCACAGCATTGCGGATTCCGCAGCACTTGCACTGTTTACCCCGGCCGGCATCATCGTGCACACCGGAGACTTTAAGGTAGATTACACTCCGGTGTTTGGTGATGCATTTGACCTGGCACGTTTTGCAGAGCTGGGAAGAAAAGGCGTTCTGGCACTTTTAAGCGATAGCACAAACGCGATCCGCAAGGGCTTCACCGCTTCTGAGCGTACCGTAGGCAAGACTTTCGATGCAATCTTCGCAGAGCATAAGAATAACCGTATCATCGTGGCAACCTTCGCATCCAACGTAGACCGTGTGCAGCAGATCATCTTCACTGCAGAAAAATACGGACGTAAGGTTGTCGTAGAGGGCCGGAGCATGGTCAATGTCATTGGCACAGCGAATGAGCTGGGCTACATCAACATTTCCGATGGCACCCTCATCGAGATCGACCAGTTAAAGAATTATCCGGACGAGCAGACCGTTCTGATCACCACAGGAAGCCAGGGCGAGTCCATGGCGGCCTTGTCCCGTATGGCATCCGGTCTGCACCGTAAGGTATCCATTAAGCCAAACGATGTCGTAATCATGAGCTCTACCCCGATCCCGGGCAATGAAAAGCAGGTAGCGAAGGTCATCAACGAGCTGGCTATGCGTGGTGTTGAAGTCATCACCGAAGATACCCACGTATCCGGCCATGCATGCCAGGAGGAGATCAAGCTCATCTACTCCCTGCTGCATCCGAAGTATGCACTTCCGGTACACGGCGAGTACCGTCACTTAATGGCAAACCAGTCCATCGCGACTGCAGTGGGCGTGCCGAAGGAAAATGTCCTGATCATGTCTTCCGGCGATGTTGTGGAGATCTGCGAGGATTCCTGCAAAGTGGTAGACCATGTCCAGCATGGCGGTATCCTGGTAGACGGCCTTGGTGTCGGCGATGTAGGAAACATCGTCCTGCGTGACCGTCAGAACCTGGCACAGAACGGTATCATCATCGTAGTCCTGACTCTGGAACGTTATAGCAACCAGCTTCTTGCAGGACCGGATATCGTATCCCGCGGTTTCGTCTATGTGAGAGAGTCTGAGGACCTCATGGACGAGGCAAAGCGTGTGGTAGATGACGCGGTAGCAGACTGCCTGAGCCGTCATGTGACCGACTGGGGCAAGTTAAAGAATATAATCCGTGACAGCTTGAGTGACTTTATGTGGAAACGTATGAAGCGGAATCCGATGATTCTGCCGATCATTATGGAGGTTGAATAGGCTAAAGATGAGCCATATCACCAAGGATATCAACAGGGTGACCGGAGCGGTCATCGGAATTTCAGGAAAGCTGATCCTGTATGCCATTGTGCTTCTTCTGTTGGCAGAGGGCATCACACGAGGTTATGCCTTTGGGCATTCCCTGTTTTATGAAAGTTCCGTGGAGCAGGCGCCGGGGCGGGATATTACCGTTACGGTCCCGCAGGGACAGAAAGATGCTGACACCATCCATGAACTGAAAATAGACGGACTCATTGACAACGAGCTTGCCATGCGGGTCCAGATGAAGTTTTACGATTACGAGATTCATCCGGGAACCTATACGCTGAACACTTCCATGTCATCCAAAAAGATGCTTCAGATCCTGAATGAAAAGGTGGAAGAAGAGGAGGATACAGCGTCATGATGGACCAGGATAGGATCACACAGTATATTCATTCCCTGGACCGGGGACATGGTGCCTTCTGTGACCAGATCGCAAAGACGGCGAGAGCCGGGCGTGTGCCGGTCATCCGGAAAGAAACTGCGGTTTTTCTGCAGACCATGGTAGCATCAAAACAGCCAAAGCACATTCTGGAGGTTGGGACGGCAGTTGGTTATTCTGCCCTTTTGATGGCACAGGTTATGCCGGAAGGTACAGATATTATTACCATTGAAAAATATGAACCGCGCATTCCCGTGGCACGGGAGAATTTTGAAAAGGCAGGAATGTCTGACCGGATCACCCTTTTAGAGGGCGATGCAGGAGCTATTTTAAAAGAACTCGACGGGCCATTCGATTTTATCTTTATGGATGCGGCCAAGGGACAGTATATCCACTGGCTGCCGGATATTATCCGCCTGTTATCTCCGGGCGGTGTGTTGTTTTCCGACAATGTGCTGCAGGACGGCGATATCATAGAGTCCCGCTTCGCGGTCGAGCGCCGCAACCGCACGATCCATGCGCGTATGCGGGAATATCTGTATACACTGACACACATGCCGGAATTCCAGACCAGCGTGATCCCGATTGGGGATGGAGTTGCGTTAAGCGTGAAAATCAGTGGATAAATATTGTCTGAAAGACGAAAATTGTGGGTAACATGGCAACAGAAATCTTGCAGCTGCAAAGATTGACATGAAGGAATATGCACAGTAGTTGCAAAATTGTAGAAAAGAAACAAACTGACAGGGAAAAAATATGAGAGAAACAGAATTACTGATACCGGCAGGCAGCCTGGATGTCTTAAAAACAGCAGTCATCTACGGTGCGGATGCCGTATATCTGGGCGGAGAGGCGTTCGGCCTCAGAGCCAAGGCAAAGAATTTTACCAATGAAGAAATCAAGGAAGGCATTACGTTTGCACACGAGCGCGGGGTAAAGGTTTATATCACAGCCAATATCCTGGCGCACAACGACGATCTGGCGGGTGTGGAGCAGTACTTTGAGGAATTGAAGGAAATCCGTCCGGATGCCCTCATCATCTCCGATCCGGGCGTATTTGCGATCGCAAAGCGCGTACTTCCGGACATGGAGCTGCATGTCAGCACCCAGGCAAACAACACCAACTACGGAACCTACCTGTTCTGGCATCAGCTTGGCGCAAAGCGTGTGGTATCTGCCCGTGAGCTTTCCTTAAAGGAAATTAAAGAAATCCGTGCACACATTCCGGACGATATGGAGATCGAAAGCTTCATTCACGGAGCCATGTGTATTTCCTATTCCGGGCGGTGCCTGCTGAGCAATTTCCTGGTGGGAAGAGATGCAAACCAGGGTGCCTGCACGCATCCGTGCCGCTGGAAATATTCCGTTGTGGAAGAGACCAGACCGGGCGAGTATATGCCGGTTTACGAAAATGAGCGCGGCACTTACATCTTCAACTCCAAGGATCTGTGCATGATCGAGCATATTCCGGAGCTTATCGATGCCGGTATCGACAGCTTTAAGATCGAGGGCCGCATGAAGACTGCCCTGTATGTGGCAACCGTAGCACGCACCTACCGCAAGGCAATCGATGATTACAAGAAGGATCCGGCCCTGTACCAGAAAAACATGGAATGGTACAAGGAAGAGATTGGCAAATGCACTTACCGTGAATTTACCACCGGATTTTACTTCGGAAAGCCGACTACCGACAGCCAGATCTACGACAGCAACACTTACGTGAAAAACTACACCTATCTCGGTACCGTAGAGGAAGTCCGGGAGGATGGCTGCTGCCGCATTGAGCAGAAGAATAAGTTTACCGTAGGCGAGCAGATTGAGATCATGAAGCCGGACGGCCGCAATATCCTGGTGACCGTAAAATCCATTACGGACGAGGAGGGAAATGCCATGGAGAGCGCACCGCATCCAAAGCAGATCCTGTGGGTAGACCTTGGCTGTGAGGTCAGCCCTTACGACATTTTAAGAAGAAGTGAAGGAACTGTTCAGTAGATCTGCGCAGTTACGAAGTGAAATGGAATAACAAAGCATATGCTTTATAGTTAAAAGCTCTGGCGAAGGCCAGGGCTTTTTTCGTAGTGCACATTGCCAGAAAATTGCATCATTAAATAAGCATTCGTAAATAAAATTGTATACATCTCGACTTTAACGCGTTGGCGTGCTATACTAGACGACAGCTACTGAAAATGATTCGCAGTAACTGCGTATTACCATTGCATTTACATTTGCAGCAAAATCCGCTGCTGTCTGCGCATCGCGTGAACAGCAACGATAAAAGAGGGAAAGGTTATTTGCTATGAAAATTATCGTATGTATGAAGCAGGTTCCGGCTACCTCCAAGGTTGACATTGACCCGGAGACCGGAAACCTTAAGAGGGGAAGCGCAGGTCAGCGCACCAATCCGTATGACCTTTATGCGCTGGAATGTGCACTGCAGATCCGGGAAAAAACAGGCGGAAGCGTTACGGTGCTGACCATGGGACCATCCCAGGCAGAGAGTATGATCCGCGATGCCTACAGCATGGGAGCCGATGAGGGCGTTATTTTGAGTGACCGCAAGTTTGCAGGCTCCGATGTGCTGGCTACCTCCTACACATTGTCACAGGGCATTGAAATGTTAGGTGGTGCAGACCTGATCCTCTGCGGACGCCAGACAACCGATGGCGATACCGCCCAGATCGGACCGGCCATTGCAGAGCATTTACATATTCCGCACTGTGCATGGGTTTCTGCCATCGAGGAGGCGGACGAAGAACAGATCACATTAAAGCAGGATTTTGGCAGTGTGACCCAGATCTCACGGATGCATTATCCGTGTCTGGTAACTGTGGATAAAGACATCTGCGTTCCGAGACTGCCATCCTGGCGCCTCACGAAAGAAACCATGGACCGTCCGGTACGCATTGTAACCTTCGATGATCTTCCAAGGCCGGATCTGACCCGGTTTGGTGCAGTGGGATCCCCGACCAGAGTGGAGCGGATCTTTGCACCGGAGGCTGGCGCGCCCAGCGTGGAGCTGACCGGAACACCGGCAGAGAAAGCAGGCCAGCTGGCCAGCCTGCTTGCAGAGCGGAAATATATCTGATGCACAGCCAGAAAAGCTGAGTGCGGATCAGATAAATAAAAACCAAGAATGGAAAATCGGAGGAATTATACATGAAGTTATTGCGGTTTGATCCGGAGCTCTGCACCCTTTGCGGAGCCTGTATTGATAAATGTCCCTTTGAAGCCATTACCATGGAGAAAAAGGGAATTACGTTAAATGAAAACTGCCGTATGTGCGGTGTCTGCGTGAGACAGTGCCAGAGCAAGGCACTCTATTTTGAACAGAAGGCCGGCGGTGAGGATAAGAGTACCTGGAACGGGATCCTGGTCTATGCGGAGCAGGAGCGTGGCAAGGTGCATCCGGTTGTATTTGAGCTGATCGGGGAAGCAAGAAAGCTGGCAAAAAAGGTTGGTTACAAGGTTTATGCGGTCATGGTCGGAGGCGCAGGGACTGCAGAAAATGCAAAAGAGCTTCTGACTTATGGCGTGGATGAGGTTTTTGTGTATGAGCACGAGGGTTTTAACGGATTTAAGGCTGACTGCTATGCTGACGCAGTGGCTGACTGCATTTCCAAGCTGCGTCCGTCTGTTGTATTAGTCGGAGGAACCTCTCTGGGACGTTCCCTAGCACCGCGTCTGTCGACCCGTTTCCACACAGGACTGACTGCAGACTGCACGAAGCTGGAAATGAAGGCCAACACCGATCTGGTCCAGATCCGTCCTGCCTTTGGCGGAAACATCATGGCACAGATCGTCATCAGCGAGTCACGGCCGCAGTTTGCTACGGTCCGCTATAAGGTTATGGACCGTGCACAGAAGGTGGAGAAGGTTTCCGGAAAGATTACCATGTGTAACGTGACGGAGGATATGGTGCGTTCCCGCATCGAAGTGCTTTCTGCAAAGGTGCTGGAGCATGTCCGTTCCATCGAGGAGGAGGATGTGCTGGTTGTAGCAGGACGCGGCGCAGACAAGGCACTGGATGAGTTAAAGGAGCTGGCAGAGCTTTTAGGAGGCCAGTTATGCTTCACCCGTCCGATGATTGAGGATGGATACGGAGATACCGCACACCAGATCGGCCTGTCCGGACGTACCGTAAAGCCGAAGCTGATCCTGACCTTCGGTGTGTCCGGTGCGATCCAGTTTACCGCCTGCATGAACAGTGCAGAATGCATTGTTGCAGTCAACAATGACCCGGAAGCACCGATCTTTGACATTGCACATATTGCGATCAAGGATGATCTGTATACAGTGTTGCCGGAGCTGGTCAAGAATGTAAAAAACAGAAAGGATGGTGAGTGATATGCCATTTCCATATAAAAAAATGACTGAAGAGGATTTCGCTTACCTCCGCAGTGTGACTGCGCCGGAGCGTGTCTGGGTCGGTGACGAGATCGCAAGGGAATATTACCACGACGAAATGCCGGAGTACGGTGTGTTTCCGCCGGAGCTTTATGTAGAAGTGCTGGATAAGCAGGAAGTCAGCAAGATCATGAAATATGCCTGGGAGCAGAATATCCCGGTCGTTGTCCGCGGTGCAGGTACCGGACTGGCAGGCGGTGCAAGCTGTAAGTACGGCGGCATCCTGTTATCCGTTATGAAGATGAATAAGCTGGTCTGCCTGGATAAAGCCAACATGACCATCACGGTACAGCCTGGTATGCTGTTAACTGAGGTGGCAGCAGCCGCAGCAGCAGAGGGGCTGTTCTATCCGCCGGATCCGGGTGAAAAAACAGCGTCCATCGGCGGAAATGTTATTACCAACGCAGGTGGTATGCGTGCAGTACGCTATGGACTGACTCGTGATTTTGTCCGTTGTATCGAAGCAGTCCTGCCAGATGGTGAGATCGTCCAGTTCTCCTCTAACGTAGTAAAAAATACAACCGGTTACGATATCAAGGATCTGGTGATCGGTTCCGAGGGAACCCTGTGTATCCTCACAGAGGTGACCCTGAAGCTTTTGCCGGCACCGAAGCTGACCCGGACCCTTGTTATGCCGTTTGAAAGCTTGGAAAGCTGCATCGATATGGTACCGCGTCTTCTGCAGATGCCTGCAGTTCCGACAGCCATTGAATTTCTGGAGCGGGAGCTGATCGATATTGTGGAGCGCAACCTGCACAAGCTTCTTCCGGTGAAGGAGGGCGATGCTGTGCTGATCGTCATGTACGATGCCGGAAGTGAACAGGAGTTGTTCGCTGCCTGCAGCGCAGCATCTGATGCGGCACTGGAGGCCGGAGCGATCGATGTCTATATCGCGGATACACCAGAGCGTATCGCATCGGTATGGTCTGTGCGCGGCGCGATCCTGGAGGGCATGAAGGCAGAGAGCGTTGCCCAGGAGGAATGCGATGTGGTTGTTCCGCGTGCAAAGATTGCAGAGTATGTACGTCTTGCAAAGGCCATCGGTGCGAAATATGGCATCCGTGTAGAGCCGTGCGGACATGCCGGAGACGGAAACATCCACACGGAAATGCTGCGTGACGCCTCCATGAGCGATGAAGACTGGATCCGGGGAACCCGCGCCTGCCTGACCGAGCTTTATGGGGTATCCAAACAGTTTGGCGGCCAGTTATCCGGCGAGCACGGAATCGGAAATGGAAGACTGGAGTACTTAAAGCCGTTTGTTGGTGACCGGATGTACAAGCTGTACCAGTCCATCAAGCTGGCATTTGATGAAAAGCTGATCTTAAATCCTGGAAAGATCATTACATTTGACGAATAATTAAAAAAATTAGGATCATAGGCCTACAGAAGCTGCAGATGTTGTTTGTACCATGCGCAAACAGCAATGCTCCGGCTTTTGTGGGCCTATTGCTGTGTGTACAGACCGCATGGGATGGTCCTTATCTGTGTGCGTGTCCAGAAGCCGCGCCAAGAAGCCGCGCCTCCGCTAATCCTGTGGACTTTTAGCGGGAAATCCTCTATAATACTTCCCATGAAACCCCAAATGCAAAGCATCGGCAAAATCCGTTGCTGCTTGCGCAGCGCATGAACAGTGGCCCAAAGGAGCCTGTCGTGTATGCATGCGTGAACAGCAACAAATGGGAAACTATTCGAATATGGACAGAAAGCAGGAATTATAATATGCAGAATCATACAGATCCAAAACAGACAGGTACACTTTACGGAATCGGTGTCGGCCCGGGTGACCCGGAGCTTTTAACGCTGAAGGCAGTCCGGGTGATGGAGCAGTGCGATGTGCTGGCAGTGCCGGGAAAGAATGTGGCAGACAGTGTGGCTTACCAGATCGCAGTCCGCGCAGTGCCGGGGCTTCAGGAAAAGTCCTGGTTTTCCATTGAAATGCCTATGACGCGGGATGCAAAGCTTCTGGAAGAGAGTCACGAGAGTGCAGCGGATGTGGTGGAAGCCTATTTAAAAGAAGGAAAACAGGTGGGAATCCTAAACCTGGGAGATGTAACCATCTACGCGACCTTTCTTTATGTGCAGAAGCGGATCGCAGCGCGGGGATACCACACGGAGATGGTGAATGGAATCCCATCCTTCTGTGCAACGGCAGCAACGCTTGGGCTTGGCATTGCAGAGGGAAAGGAGCAGATCCACATCTTGTCTCAGCCGGACCAGATCGAGGAGGGATTAAAGCTCCCTGGCACGAAGATCATCATGAAGATGGGAAAGAACATGGCACAGGTGAAGCAATGGATCCGGGATGCAGGCATGGAGGCTTGTATGATCGAAAACTGTGGCATGCCGGGAGAACGCATTTTCTGGTCTGTGGATGAGATCGATGAGCAGGCAGGGTATTATTCCCTGCTGATCGTAAAGGAAAAGAAACCGTGTGAGGTGGAGTAAGGATGGCTGGAATGAAAAAGCTTGTGTATGTAGTCGGCATGGGGCCGGGAAATTTTGACCAGATGACGTTTGAGGCGCGGAAGGCCTTAGAGCAGAGCGATGTGATCGTGGGCTATACGGTGTATGTAGATCTTCTTAGGGGACATTTCCCAGAAAAGCAGTTTCTCACAACACCGATGCGAAAAGAAGTAGAGCGCTGCCGCATGGCGTTTGAAGAAGCCAGAAAAGGGCAGTGCGTGGCCATGGTCTGCAGCGGCGATGCCGGAGTGTATGGCATGTCCGGTCTAATCCTGGAATTGCAGGAGGAATATCCGGAATGCCAGGTAGAAGTGATCAGTGGTGTGACAGCGGCCCTGGCAGGAGGTGCCGTACTTGGCGCTCCGCTGATGCATGATTTTGCCGTGATCAGCTTGAGTGATCTTTTAACTCCATGGGAAAAGATTGAGAAGCGCCTCCGTTGTGCGGCAGAAGCAGACTTTTCCATCTGCATTTATAATCCGTCCAGCAAGAAGCGGGCGGATTATTTAAAGCGTGCCTGTGAGATCATTCTGGAGCAGACAAAGGAAGACCGGGTCTGCGGTATTGTGAGCAACATCGGCCGGGAAGGGCAGAGCGCCCGCGTGCTGCTCTTAAGTGAATTAAAAGATACGAAGGTGGATATGTTTACCACGGTGTTTATCGGAAATTCCCAGACGAGAAAGATTGGGGAGCGGATGGTGACACCAAGAGGGTACCGCATCTGACCATAAAGAGGATGCAAAACTGTTGCGGGTATGCATGCTCGGACAGCAATGAAAATCTATTGCCGGGTATGTACGCATGAAGTGTAACGTAGAAAGTGAGATGTAACATGGAACAATATCTGGAAAAGCAGCTTGGCTGCCTTTGCAAGAGCGTGCGTCCGGCAGATGCCCATACCGTGGAAGCAGCGAAGCACCACTGGAACGGGATTGCGAAGCCATTGTACGGACTTGGAAAATTTGAGGAGCTTCTGGTCAAGATCGCAGGAGTCCAGAAGACGGAAGATATCTGTCTGAATAAAAAAGCAGTCGTGGTATTTTGTGCCGACAATGGTGTGGTGGCAGAGGGGGTAACCCAGACAGACAGCAGTGTGACGGCGGTCGTGACCGAGAATTTTGCCAGGGGGATTGCCAGTGTCAACCGCATGGCATCGGTAGCCGGGGCCGATGTGATCCCGGTCGATATCGGTGTGCTTGGGGAAATCAAAGAGCCGGGAGTACGCAGCTGCCGTATTGCGAACGGTACAAGGAATATGAGAAAAGAACCGGCCATGAGCCATGAACAGGTTTTGGAAGCAATCCATACCGGAATCACGCTTGCGTCAGAGCTTAAGGATGCAGGCTATGATCTTTTAGCAGTCGGGGAGATGGGAATTGGCAATACGACGACCAGCAGTGCCGTGGCCAGCGTGCTTTTGCAGGCTCCGGTAGAGCTTGTGACCGGACGGGGTGCCGGACTTTCCAATACCGGACTGGAAAAGAAGATCGAGGTCATCAAAGAAGCGATTGCCCTGCATCAGCCGGACCCGGAAGACCCGCTGGCGGTTCTGGAAGCAGTAGGCGGCTTTGATATTGCCGGGATGTGTGGCCTGATGCTTGGAGGGGCTATTTACCGGATCCCGGTTGTGTTAGATGGGCTGATCTCCCTGGTGGCGGCGCTTCTGGCGCAGAAGCTTTGTCCCCAGGTGACAGACTTTTTGCTTCCTTCCCATATGGGAAAGGAACCGGCCTGCGCCATGGCGATGGAAAAACTGGGATTAGAGGCCAGTATTTATGGAAATCTGGCGCTGGGCGAAGGGACCGGAGCGGTTATGCTGTTTCCGCTTTTGGATATGGCAGAAGCTGTGTACCGGGAAAACAGTACATTTGAGGAAATTCATGTGGGGGCGTACCAGGAATTTAAGGAGGAGTAAACTTATGATCTATTTTATCGGAGCCGGACCGGGTGACCCGGAATTGATCACTGTAAAGGGAAAACGCCTGATCGATGAGGCAGATATCATCATTTATGCGGGTTCCCTTGTGAATCCCCAGGTGCTTTCCGGAGCAAAGCCGGAGGCAGAGATTTACAACAGTGCGACCATGCATCTGCAGGAAGTGCTGGATGTGATGAAGTGCGGCGTGGAAGCAGGAAAAAAGGTGGTCCGTGTCCACACGGGTGACCCGTCCATTTATGGTGCACACCGGGAACAGATGGTAGAACTGGATAAGCTTGGAATTCCGTATGAAATCGTACCGGGTGTCAGTTCCTTTTTGGCGGCAGCGGCCAGCTTAAAGCGGGAGTACACGCTTCCGGGTGTGAGTCAGACCGTCATCCTGACCCGCATGGAAGGACGGACTGCAGTGCCGGAGCGGGAACAGATCGAGGCACTGGCAGCACATCAGACGACTATGGTTATTTTCTTAAGTGTCGGGGAGATCGTGGAACTGGGCAGACGGCTGCAGGCGGGCGGTTATCCGGCAGATACTCCGGCGGCTGTGGTGTATAAGGCTTCCTGGGAAGACCAGAAAATTGTGACAGGAACGCTTGCAGATATTGCGGATAAAGTAAAAGAAGCAGGCATCCGCAAGACAGCACTTGTCACGGTGGGGCGTTTCCTTGGAGATACATTTGAACTTTCCAAGCTTTACGACGCGCATTTTACAACGGAATTCCGTCAGGGGGTTTAGAAATGGCAAAGAAAATCATGATCCAGGGAACCATGTCCAATTCGGGAAAAAGCTTTCTGGCGGCGGCGTTGTGCCGGATTTTGAAACAGGACGGACTTTCCGTGGCTCCGTTTAAATCCCAGAACATGGCGTTGAATTCTTATATCACGAAAGACGGGCTGGAAATCGGACGGGCACAGGCGATGCAGGCTGAGGCAGCAGGCATTGCTCCTACGGTGGACATGAACCCGATCCTGTTAAAGCCGACCAGCCAGATGGGAAGCCAGGTGATCGTAAACGGGGAAGTGTTCGGCAATTTAAGAGCTATGGATTATTACCGGAGAAAAACCGAGTTTATCCCGGCTGTGAAGGAGGCATTTGAGCGTCTGGAAAGCCAGTACGATGCCATTGTCTTAGAAGGTGCGGGAAGTCCGGCGGAGATCAACCTGCGGGATAATGATATCGTGAATATGGGAATGGCAAAGATTGCCAATGCGCCAGTGCTTCTGGTCGGGGATATTGACCGGGGCGGCGTGTTTGCCTCGCTTTATGGAACGGTAAGTCTTCTGGAGCCGGAGGAGCGGGCGCGTATCAAAGGTCTGGTGATCAATAAATTCCGGGGCGATGTGAAGATTCTGGAGCCGGGACTTCGCATGATCGAGGAAAAACTTCACATTCCGGTCGTTGGTGTGATCCCGATGGAACAAATCGACCTGGATGACGAGGACAGTCTGTCGGACCGTCTGGTGCGGACCGAGGTGCGGGAGGGACTCGATGTGGCAGTGATCCATCTGCCGCACATCTCCAACTTTACGGATTTTAATGCGCTGGAGCATTACGAAGGCGTTTCCCTGCGGTATGTGGACCGGACGGCGCATCTGGGACATCCGGATCTGATCCTTTTGCCTGGAACCAAAAATACGATGGCAGATTTAAAATGGCTGCGGGAGAGCGGCCTGGAAGCCGTGATCCAGAGACTGGTGAAAGAGGAGCAGGTTCCGCTGATCGGAATCTGCGGCGGTTACCAGATGTTAGGGGAGCGGCTTTCTGACCCGGAGGGCGTGGAAGGCGAGCCGGGAAGCTCTATGCGCGGCATGGAACTTCTGGCTGCGGAAACCATTTTTGCAGCGGAAAAGACCAGGACACAGACCGAAGGAACGCTGCAGGAACTGCCGGGAATTTATACGGCATGTGCGGGACAGACCGTGAAAGGGTATGAGATCCACATGGGCGAGACATTCCGGACAGAAATCGAAACCGGCACTGGAAACAGTGACATTTCTCATGAAAATGAGGAAATATTCCCGGCAGTCCGTCTTGCAGACGGCCGCATGGATGGATTCGTGCGGGCAGATGGCCTGGTGTTCGGAAGCTATCTGCACGGCATCTTCGACAATCTGGAGTTTACCGGAGCCATTTTAAACCAGCTTGCAGAAAAAAAAGGCATCAGCCTGACTGCAACGGCAAAAAGCATGGAAGAATATAAGGAAAGGCAGTACGATAAGCTGGCAGATCTGGTACGGAGGTCTCTGGATATGGAGGCGGTATACCGTATTATGGAGGAATATGAATCAGAAAGGACAACATTATGATAGAAGAAATGCAGTGGGTCCGTCCGGAGGAGATCGAGGCCCGCAGTATGGCGATCATCGAGTCAGAGATGCCAAAGGGCAGCTGGAGTGCAGGGGAGCTGGCTGTGGTCAAGCGCTGCATTCACACGGCAGCAGATTTTGATTACGCAGAGAATCTGTATTTTTCTCCTTATGCCGTGGAGCAGGCCGTGGCTATGATGAAGAGCGGCAACGGCTTTACCATTGTGACCGATACCAACATGGCGCTGGCAGGTGTGAATAAGGCTGCATTAAAGCAGTTAAACGGAAACGTGCGCTGCTTTATGGCAGATCCGGATGTGGCAGCGGAGGCGAAGGAGCGCGGGGTGACCCGTGCCATCGTCAGCATGGAGCGCGCGGCAAAGCTTTCCGGTCCGGTCATCTTTGCAATCGGAAATGCGCCTACTGCGCTGATCCGTCTCTATGAGATGATGCAAAATGGTGAGATCCACCCAGATTTCATCATCGGGACTCCGGTTGGGTTTGTGAACGTCGTGGAATCGAAAGAACTGATCTGCCAGTCGGATGTTCCCTGCATCGTTGCACGCGGCAGAAAAGGCGGCAGCAACATTGCGGCAGCTGTGTGCAATGCGCTGATGTATCAGGTTACCAGAGCTTAGAAATCGGTCAAATGGTCTAAATAGCGAACTACGGGACGTAATGCTTGCATTTTCCGACAAAAATATTTATAATGATTTAATAACTATGCTCAAAAAGGTGGCTTTTTCTATGGCAAAAGAACAGACGGAGAAGAAAATGGACATTGAGCTGGAAAATCCCGCAGATTTTACCAGCCCGGAAGAATTGTATGAGGACCTGATCCGCAGTATCCGGAAGTATCATCCTTCGGACGATATCTCCCTGATCGAAAAGGCGTACAAGGTAGCACATGAGGCCCATAAGGATCAGAAACGAAAGTCGGGTGAACCTTACATCATTCACCCTCTTTGTGTTGCCATTATCCTGGCAGACCTGGAGATGGATAAAGAGACGATCGCATCAGGTATCCTTCACGATGTTGTCGAGGATACGGTCATGACGTTAGACGAGCTCTCCAAGGAGTTTGGTCCGGAGGTAGCGCTTTTGGTAGATGGTGTTACCAAGCTGACCCAGCTGTCCTGGTCGAAGGATAAGGTCGAGATGCAGGCAGAAAACCTGCGAAAAATGTTTCTTGCCATGGCAAAAGATATCCGCGTGATCCTCATCAAGCTGGCAGACCGTCTGCACAACATGCGTACGCTGCAGTATATGAAGCCGGAAAAGCAAAAAGAAAAAGCCCGTGAGACCATGGAAATTTATGCGCCGATCGCCCATCGTCTTGGTATTTCCAAGATCAAGGTAGAGCTGGATGATCTTTCCTTAAAATATCTGCAGCCGGAGGTTTATTACGACCTGGCTGAGAAGATTTCCCTTGGAAAGGATGCGCGCGAGGAGTTTGTTAAGGGCATTGTAGATGAAGTTTCTGCCCACATGAAAGAGGCGGGCATTGAGGCGAAGGTAGATGGCCGCGTCAAGCATTTCTTCAGCATTTACCGGAAAATGGTCAATCAGCACAAGACACTGGACCAGATCTACGACCTGTTTGCGGTCCGCATCATTGTCGAGACCGTGAAGGACTGTTATGCGGCACTTGGTGTCATCCATGAGCTGTACAAGCCGATCCCGGGACGGTTCAAGGATTATATCGCCATGCCGAAGCCAAACATGTATCAGTCCCTGCATACGACGCTGATCGGAAGCAATGGCCAGCCGTTTGAAATCCAGATCCGTACCTTTGAGATGCACCGTACTGCGGAATATGGTATCGCAGCACACTGGAAATACAAGGAGAGCGGCAGCGGCAAGATCGCGGCAGGCGACGAAGCTGCGAAGTTATCCTGGCTGCGCCAGATCCTGGAGTGGCAGAAGGATGCCAGCGACTCCAAAGAGTTCTTAAGCATGGTAAAAGGTGACCTGGACTTATTCTCTGAGAATGTTTACTGCTTTACCCCGTCTGGCGATGTCAAGACGCTTCCGAGCGGTTCCACGACCATTGACTTTGCTTACTCCATCCACAGTGCTGTCGGCAACAAGATGGTGGGGGCAAGGGTCAACGGAAAGCTGGTACCGATCGAGTATGTGGTCCAGAACGGTGACCGTATCGAAGTCATCACATCCCAGAATTCCAAGGGACCGAGCCGGGACTGGCTGTCCCTGGTCAAGAGCACCCAGGCAAAGAACAAGATCAACCAGTGGTTCAAGAGTGAGTTAAAGGAAGACAATATTGTACGTGGTAAAGAACTGATCGACCGATACTGCAAGACCAAGGGCATCAACTTTGGGGACTTAAACAAGCCGGAGTTCCAGGAAAAGGTGATGCAGCGTTATGCGTTCCGTGACTGGGATTCAGTTTTGGCTTCCATTGGACACGGCGGCTTGAAAGAAGGCCAGGTCATCAACAAGATGATCGAGGAACGTGCCAAGAAAACCCGCAAGGAAGTTACCGATACCAACATTTTAGATGGTCTTAGCGAGATGTCCGGTAACAAAGCCGAGGTCAGCAAGAAGTCCAAGGGCGGCATTATGGTAAAGGGGATCCACGATGTGGCAGTCCGTTTCTCACGGTGCTGCAGCCCGGTGCCGGGTGACGAGATCGTGGGCTATGTGACCCGCGGCCGCGGCGTTTCCATTCACCGTACGGATTGTGTGAACATCATCAACCTTCCGTCAGAGGAGCGTACCAGACTGATTGAAGCAGAGTGGCAGCAGCCGGAGGATGATACAGACAGCAAGGAGCGCTACACCACAGAGATCCAGATCTACGCAAATAACCGGATCGGCATGTTTGTCGATATTTCCAAGGTATTTACGGAACGTCAGATCGACATCACTTCTATGAATGTACGCACCAGCAAGCAGGGCAAGGCCACCATAATCATGACGTTTGATATTCATGGAATTGAAGAACTGAACCGCCTGACTGACAAGTTAAGACAGATCGAGGGCGTGATCGATATAGAGAGGACTGCGGGATAGTTGTTCCGCAGTTTTTCTTTTCATTTATCAAACGGGAAAAAGGAGCAAAACATGAGCAATTTTCGAATAAAAACCTACGTGCTGGGCGGCATCAGCACAAACTGCTATCTT
This sequence comes from Clostridium sp. AM42-4, assembly GCF_003480105.1. Classification (NCBI taxonomy): domain Bacteria; kingdom Bacillati; phylum Bacillota; class Clostridia; order Eubacteriales; family Clostridiaceae; genus Clostridium; species Clostridium sp. AM42-4. The sequence goes on along the minus strand of NZ_QUIK01000027.1, from coordinate 11,783 downwards.
GTATTTTGCGAGGGAGAAAAGGCGGCGGTGATCATCGATCCGGCCGACAATGCGGACTACCTGGTCAGCAAATGCCGGGAGTTTGGCGTGGAACCGGATGCTGTGCTTTTAACGCATGCACATTTCGACCATATGATGGCGGCAGATGATATCCGCAAGACATACGGCTGTAAGCTTTATGTGCACATGGACGATGAGAAGATGTTAAATGATCCGTCCCTGAATCTTTCCGGGACCATGGGAACCGAGCAGATCAGCATCAGCGCAGATCATTTGCTGCGCGATGGCGATGTGCTGCACTTTTTGAACCGGGAGTGGAAGGTCATGGCAACACCGGGACATACGGCAGGCTCTGTCTGCTATTACATCCCGGAGGAAGAGGTGATCTTCAGCGGAGATACCTTATTTGCAGAGTCTTTAGGCCGGACCGATCTTCCGACTGGAAGTATGTCTGCAATCGTGCATTCTATCGCGGAAAAACTTCTTGTGCTGCCGGATGAGATCATGGTTTATCCGGGACACGGCGATGCCACGACGATTGCCCATGAAAAGCAGTACAATCCGGTGGCTGCGTATGTGAGAAAGGGAGGCAGACGGTAATGATCGGAATTTTGTTAAATGACAGTGCCTATGAGCAGGACATCCGGGAACTTCTGATGGCATTTTACCCGGGGCAGACGTTCGCCCATGAGATGCAGGATGATCTGGACTTTTTCGTGGAAGGAACGGTAAATGAAGACCACACAGAGTTTAACCTGTGTCTGGGACATCTGGGAAGAAGTTCTTTTGCGGCGTTTTCCATGGAAGCGCTGGAGCCTGGCGTGCGTGCAGAGCTTCAGGAGGCAGCGGAAAGCAGCGTTTTAAAGGTTGATTACGAGAATCGTTTCGAGACGAAGAACAAGATCAAGCGCAGACTCTATGTGCTGCTGATGCAGCAGACCGGAAAACTCCTTCCGTGGGGAACCTTAACCGGCATCCGTCCGACCAAGATCGCTATGACCAAATTTGCGGAGGGAGAGAGTGCGGAAAGCATCTTCCGCCACATGAAGGACACTTACTTTACCAGCAACGAGAAGATCAACTTAAGCATTGAGATTGCCCAGAGAGAGCGCCAGCTGCTTTCCAAAATCGACTATAAAGAGGGATACAGTCTGTATGTCGGCATTCCGTTCTGTCCGACCACCTGCCTGTACTGCTCCTTCACCTCTTATCCGATCGGAAAGTGGAAGGACCGCACTCAGGAGTATCTGGACGCATTATTCAAAGAACTGGACTATGTGGCAGAGAAGAAAAAGGGCTGTACCCTGGATACCGTCTACTTTGGAGGCGGTACCCCGACTTCCCTCTCGCCTGAGGATCTGGATCAGCTCATCACCAAATTGAAAGCAACCTTCGATTTCTCTACCGTCCAGGAGTTTACGGTGGAGGCAGGACGTCCGGACAGCATTACCCGGGAAAAACTGGAGGTCTTAAAGAAACACGGGGTCGGTCGTATTTCCATCAACCCGCAAACCATGAAGCAGGACACCTTGCGGCTCATCGGACGCCGTCATACCGTAGAGGATGTGGTGGATCGTTTCAAGCTTGCCCGTGAGGTTGGCTTTGACAACATCAATATGGATCTGATCATCGGACTGCCAGAGGAAACGTTAGAGGACGTGCAGGAGACCATGGAAGCCGTGAAGGCCCTGGCACCGGACAGCGTGACCGTGCACTCTTTAGCAATCAAGCGTGCAGCACGCTTAAATACCATGAAAGAAGTCTATAAAGACTTAAAGATCGAGAATACTCAGGAGATGATCGACTTAACGGCCCGCTACGCAAGAGAAATGGGACTGGAACCGTATTATCTGTACCGCCAGAAAAATATGGCTGGAAACTTTGAGAACGTCGGCTATGCGGCACCGGGAAAAGCCTGCATTTACAATGTGCTCATCATGGAGGAACAGCAGACCATCATCGGCTGCGGGGCAGGAACCACCACCAAGCGTCTTTTCCCGGAGGAAAACCGCATCGAGCGCTGTGAGAATGTCAAAGACGTGGAGCAGTACATCAGCCGTGTGGATGAGATGATCGAGCGGAAAGAGAAACTATTTGCGCAGTAAGGGAACCACAGCGTAACTCTGCTGCCGGGTGCGTACGTGCAAACAGAAACAAAACTTTTGCCGGACATCTCGTAACTTACATACTTGCGATTGCATTTTGTGTTTTAGAATAGTATAATCTTTAGGAATATGTGTTTTTTCAGATACACAGAGAGATTTACAAAGATAGAAAACGGAGAAAGAATATGGCATTGAAAAAGAAGCCGGTTACCGGCATGCGTGATATCCTGCCGGCAGAGATGCAGGTGCGGGAATATGTGATGAACCAGATCCGTGAAACCTACCGCAGTTTCGGATTTACTCAGGTGGAGACTCCGTGTGTGGAGCATATCGAGAACCTGACCAGTAAGCAGGGCGGTGACAACGAGAAGCTGATCTTCAAGATCTTAAAGCGCGGCGAGAAGCTGAACCTTGAGACTGCTGAAACAGAGAATGATTTAACAGACAGCGGACTCCGCTACGACCTGACCCTGCCGCTGTCCCGTTATTATTCCAACAACGGCGCACAGCTGCCGAGCCCGTTCAAGGCTCTGCAGATGGGCAGTGTATGGCGTGCAGACCGTCCGCAGCGCGGCCGTTTCCGCCAGTTCACCCAGTGTGATATCGATATTTTAGGCGATGCAACCAATATGGCTGAGATCGAGCTGATCCTGGCTACGACCACAGCACTTGGCAAGATCTGTCCGAAAAACGCATTTACCGTGCGCATCAATGACCGCGGTATCTTAAAGGGTATGGCTCTTTACTGCGGTTTCCCGGAGGATGGACTGGATCAGGTCTTCATCACCCTGGATAAGATGGACAAGATCGGTCTGGACGGCGTAAAGACAGAGCTTCTGGAGCTTGGCTATGCACAGGAGAGCGTAGAAAAGTATGCAGACCTGTTAGCAAATCTGGGCGAGGATGCAGCAGCAGTCCGCGGTCTGGGTGAGACCTTAGCCGGTGTGCTAGATGCAAAGACTGCAGAGAATCTGGCTAACATTATGGATACCGTGACCGAGGTTGCGGAAACTGATTTCAAGCTGGCCTTTGACCCGACTCTGGTGCGTGGTATGTCTTACTATACCGGAACCATTTTTGAGGTTTCCATGGAAGGCTTCGGCGGTTCCGTTGCAGGTGGCGGAAGATACGACAAGATGATCGGCAAGTTCACCGGCCAGGATACCCCGGCCTGCGGCTTCTCCATCGGATTCGAGCGTATCGTTACCATTCTTATGGAGCAGGGCGGCGAAATCGAGAACGCAGCTCCGAAGAAAGCATACCTCATCGAAAAGGGTATGGACCAGTCCCGCTTCGGTCAGATCATGAAACAGGCTATGGACGAGCGTAAAGCCGGTGTCCAGGTGCTGGTTTCCATGATGAACAAGAACAAGAAGTTCCAGAAGGAGCAGCTGAATAAGGAAGGCTACACAGAGTTTGTAGAGTTCTATAAGGAAGCACTGAAATAAAGAAAAACTTTGAAATAAGAAATCAGCTTTAAAATAATAAGGTTTAAATGAGAACCATTATAAATTCAGAAGAACCACGGAGTGATCCGTGCTGAAATAAGGAGACAAAACCATGGCAGAATCAATGCTGGGACTGAAACGGTCCCATCGGTGTACGGAAGTCACCACAGCAAACATCGGTCAGGACGTGACCGTAATGGGCTGGGTGCAGAAAAGCAGAAACAAGGGCGGAATCATCTTCGTAGATTTACGTGACCGCTCCGGTATCCTGCAGATCATCTTCGAGGAGAGTGACTGCGGCGCAGAGAGCTTCGCAAAGGCAGAAAAGTTAAGAAGTGAATATGTCATTGCAGTAACCGGCCGTGTTGAGGCACGTTCCGGCGCAGTCAATGAGAACCTGGCGACCGGCGCGATCGAGGTACGTGCCAACAGCCTGCGCATCTTATCTGAGTCCGAGACCCCGCCATTCCCGATCGAGGAGAACTCCAAGACCAAAGAGGAACTGCGCTTAAAATACCGTTTCCTGGATTTAAGAAGACCGGATATGCAGCGCAACCTGCTTCTCAGAAGTAAGATCGCTATCCTTACCAGACAGTTCCTGGCAGAGGAAGGATTTTTAGAGATCGAAACCCCAACCCTCATCAAGAGTACTCCGGAGGGAGCAAGAGACTACCTGGTACCGAGCCGTGTGCATCCGGGTTCCTTCTATGCCCTTCCGCAGTCCCCGCAGCTCTTTAAGCAGCTCTTAATGTGCTCCGGCTACGACCGTTACTTCCAGCTGGCACGCTGCTACCGTGATGAGGACCTGCGTGCAGACCGTCAGCCGGAGTTCACCCAGATCGATATGGAGCTTTCCTTCGTAGACGTAGACGATGTGATTGATGTCAACGAGCGTCTCTTACACAAGCTGTTCAAGGAAATCTTAAACGTAGAGATTCCGCAGCCGATTCCGCGTATGACCTGGCAGGAGGCTATGGACCGTTTCGGTTCCGATAAGCCGGACCTGCGTTTTGGTATGGAGTTAAAGAACGTATCCGATGTAGTCAAAGACTGCGAGTTTGTCGTATTCAAGGGCGCACTCGAAAACGGCGGTACCGTCCGTGGTATCAACGCAGAGGGACAGGGCCATATGCCGCGTAAGAAGATCGACGCACTGGTTGAGTTCGCAAAGGGCTACGGCGCAAAGGGTCTTGCTTACATCGCAATCCAGGAGGACGGCAGCTACAAGTCTTCCTTCGCAAAATTCATGACCGAGGACCAGATGGCAGCCCTCATTTCCGCTATGGATGGTAAGCCGGGCGACCTGCTGTTATTCGCAGCAGATAAGAACAAAGTTGTATGGGATGTTCTTGGCAACCTGCGTCTGGAGATCGCACGCCAGCTTGACCTCTTGAAGAAAGACGACTACAAGTTCCTGTGGGTAACTGAGTTCCCGTTACTGGAGTACTCCGAGGAGCAGGGACGTTTCGTGGCAATGCATCACCCATTCACCATGCCGATGGACGAAGACTGGCACCTGATCGATACCGATCCGGGCGCAGTACGCGCAAAAGCATACGATATCGTATTAAACGGTACCGAGATCGGTGGTGGTTCCGTTCGTATCCACCAGAGCGACATCCAGTCCAAGATGTTCGAGGTACTGGGCTTCACACCGGAGAAGGCACAGGAGCAGTTCGGCTTCCTGCTTGAAGCATTCAAGTACGGAGTACCGCCGCACGCTGGTCTGGCATACGGCCTTGACCGTGTGGTCATGCTGATGGGCGGCTGCGACAGCATCCGTGAGGTCATTGCATTCCCGAAGGTAAAGGATGCCTCCTGCCTGATGACCGAGGCACCGACCCCGGTAGATCCGAAGCAGCTTGAGGAGCTTGGCATCGAGGTGTGCGAAGAGGCTGAGAAGACAGAAGAATAAAAACGCAATAAATTTGATTAGGAAAAGGGCTCTGGAATGCTGCCATATGGCGGCATTCCGGAGCCCTTTTACAGAGTTCGGGTTGTATCTGTGAAATCTCTGTGAAAACGTGGAAAACCAGAAAAATATCTGCTAAAATGGGGAAAAAGAAGGAAAACTGCAGGCTGCAGGGTACAGTCAGCAGCAGAAATTCTGTGTGAATCAGCATTTACAGAGAGGAGACGATACATAATGGATTCCTTAAAAATATTAGTAGTAGACGATGAAGCCAGAATGCGCAAGCTGGTCAAAGACTTCCTGACAATCAAGGGCTTTTCCGTGATCGAGGCGGAGGACGGCGAGCAGGCGGTCGATATTTTTTTTAAACAGAAAGATATTTCACTGATCATTCTGGATGTGATGATGCCGAAGATGGACGGCTGGGAAGTTTTGAAGACGGTGCGCCAGTATTCCCAGGTGCCAGTCATCATGCTGACAGCCCGTGGTGAGGAACGCGATGAACTCCAGGGATTTAAGCTTGGAGTGGATGAGTATATTTCCAAACCGTTCAGCCCGAAGATTCTGGTTGCGAGAGTGGAGGCGATTCTGCGCCGGTCCAACGTAGCGGTGAGCGAGACCATGGAAGTGGGCGGTATCCGCATTGACAAGGCGGCGCACCTGGTCGAGATTGACGGAAAACCGGTTGACTTAAGTTACAAAGAGTTTGAACTTTTGACTTACTTTGTGGAAAACCAGGGCATTGCGCTGTCCAGGGAGAAGATTTTGAACAATGTCTGGAATTATGATTATTTCGGGGATGCCCGCACGATCGATACCCATGTTAAAAAACTGCGCAGCAAGATGGGTGAGAAGGGCAATTATATCAAGACCATCTGGGGTATGGGGTATAAATTCGAGGTAGACTGATGAAGCATAAAAAAGTTTTTCAATTTCATTCGATCCGTCACCGGATCATGCTGATTTTTGTAGGGCTTATGGCGGCGATGCTTTTGGCCATCTGGGGGGTCAATTCCTGGTGGCTGGAGCGCTATTATGTGGATCAGAAACTGAAGGTGATGGAAGAGGCTTATACCGATATTGATACAGTCATCCAGGAAAAGGTCGGGGAAAATGAAAATATCGGAGATGTCCTGAAATTAGAGCTGGAGCAGGAGTGGGAAATCTGGAAGCAGACAGCAAAAGGCGAGGAAGATTCCGATAACGCCGATGCTTCAGGTGAAGCATCCGGCGCAGACACACCGAAAGAATCTCCGAAACAAGATGACGAGGTTCCGGCAGAAGATCTTCCGGCTGGCCTGCCGCAGGAACAGGGAACGCTTCTTGGGACGATCCGCAGCTACAGTGAGCAGAACAACATTGCCATGACCCTGATCGACAGTGATACGGGAAAAGCTCTGATTACATCCGGGCGTGACAGCGACTTCCTGACCCAGAAGCTGCAGCGCTATGTACTGGGCAAGGGTCAGAAGCACATGCAGGTGTTAAAACAGCACGACAATTATGTGGTTGAGAAGAACATGGATTTCCGTTCCAGCGGCACATATATGGAGAGCTGGGGCTATTTTTCCGACAACCGGACCATGTTCATCATGTCCATGCCGCTTGCAAGCATCCGGGAGAGCGTGGAGTTGTCCAACCGGTTTACTACCTGGGTCGGTCTGATCGCGCTGGTATTTGGAAGTGCCCTGATGTGCTTTGTGACCAACCGCATCACCAAGCCAATCTTGAAATTATCTTCCCTGTCCGAGGAGATGTCAAAGCTGAATTTTGATGTTGCTTATGAGGACGACGCAGAGGATGAGGTCGGTATTCTGGGGCGCAGCATGAACTCGCTGTCCTACAGCTTAAAAGATGCCATTGGTGCACTGCAGGCTGCCAACAAACAGCTGCAGCACGATATTGATGAAAAAATCCAGATCGATGAGATGCGAAAGGAATTCATCGCGAATGTTTCCCATGAATTAAAGACGCCGATCGCGCTGATCCAGGGCTATGCAGAAGGCCTTTGCGACGGCATGTGTGAGGATGTGGAAAGCCGCAATTACTACTGCGAGGTCATCATGGATGAAGCCAACAAGATGAATAAGATGGTGCGTCAGCTACTGACCTTGACGGCTTTGGAGTTTGGAAACGATACCCCGAGTATCGAAGCCTTTGATATTTCAGAACTGGTTCATGACCTGATCAATTCCTCCGGCATCCTGATCCAGCAGAATGAGGCAAAGGTAACCGTGGACATGCCGGAGATTCTTATGGTCATGGGTGATGAATTCAAGATCGAGGAAGTTGTGACGAACTATCTGACGAATGCAATGAACCATCTTGGCGGGGAACATCAGATCCGCATCTGGAGTGATGTAACCGATAAAGTGGCGAAGATTCATGTATACAATAATGGCAATCCGATCCCGGAGGAAGACCTGCCAAACCTGTGGACGAAATTCTACAAGGTGGATAAGGCCCGCACCCGCGCTTACGGCGGAAGCGGCATCGGACTTTCCATCGTCAAGGCAATCATGGAAGCCCATCACCAGCAGTATGGCGTGGCAAACCGGGAAGACGGCGTGGAGTTCTGGTTTACGCTGGCGCTTGCGCCGGAAATTCCGGAAGATCAGGAACCGGCAGAAAATCCATAATGGCGAAGCTTCAGAAAAGTCCCAAAACTGACAGCTCTAGAAGAAAACTGGCAGAAACACAGGACGACATTTTCGGCGAAAAAGAACAAAAGGAAATAAAGAGACGGAGGGCCGAGGACCGTCAGAACGCAGCTTGTTAAATGGACCGCTGAGGGCGCAGTCAAAAGCCGCAAGGCCTAGTATTCTGCGACGTGAGGGCATACGTTAGTTGCCGGGAATATGTTGGTATTCCGAAAAGTGCGCGGGAATTCTATAGATTTTATCTTTATCCATGGAAGGTTTCGCGAAGCAAGGTGGCACCGCGGGTGATCTGGTAAATTAAATTTCCAATTCCGTCCTTGACAGATTTCAATTCACAGGAAGTCTGTTCAGGACGGGATTTTTTGTTTCAAGTCCTTCTGACAGACGCAATCATGTATTCCTGAAATCGTCTTTCCCTGTTTCTGTGAGAGAGCGTGGAGAAATCCAAACGCTGGGGCCGTTACACTTTTCTTGATATGCGGAACCGAAGCTGAAGCTGGAAAAAGGCGACGCGGATTCCTTTCAGGATGTAGACCTGATGCTGTTTGACAAGGTCATTGCATTTGATAATTTCCGCCAGAAGATTATTCTGATCGTGAATATGAAGACCGGTGCACTGGAACAGGAGTATTACAAGGCGCAGCTGGAGCTGGAAAAACTGGTGAACTTGATCCGAAACGGAAAGCCGGCACCGGAGCAGCCGTTAAAACTGAAAACTGATTTCAAACCGGCTTTTTCCAAAGAAGCCTACTGCGAGATGGTGGAAAAGGGAAAACGTTACATCCGGGAGGGAGATATCTTCCAGGTAGTGCTTTCCAATCAGCTAGAAGCGGAGATGGAGGGCAGCCGGCGCGGCATCTACGGCGGAGCTATCGGATATCTGGACTTTTCCGGAAACTTAGATGTCTGTATTGCGATCCGTATCGCTTATGCAAAAAAGGCAAGGTTTACGCCCGCTCCGGAGCCGGAATTGTGGCGGACAGTGTGCCGGAAAGTGAATACCAGGAATGCTTAAATAAGGCAAGAGCTGTGGTTCTTGCAGTAAAGAAAGCAGAGGAGGGCATGGAAGCATGATCGTACTGATTGATAATTATGACAGTTTTTCGTATAACCTGTACCAGCTGATCGGAAGCATCCGTCCGGATATCCCGGTGATCCGTGCGGTGTCCATGAAGCAGGATCATGAATTAAAACGCTGGGATGCAAGCGAAGCGGATTATCTTTTGCTGGATGCCGGAAGCGGCGGAACCGGACACACCTTTGACCATACCCTGATCAAGCAGGTAGGAGCAATTCAAAAACCCTGGTTTTTAGCCGGCGGTATGCGGGCGGAAAATGTGCGGGAAGCAATTCAGAAGTTTCATCCGTTTGGGGTAGATTGCAGCAGCGGAGTGGAAACAGAAGGATTGAAAGACCCGGTGAAAATCCGGCGGATCATAGAAAATGTGCGAAATCCGTTTCCATGAAACGTGAATTGTGATAAAATCAAAAGTATCTGAGCGAATCAGATGCTTTTATTGTTCCATAGGAAATTGTGCTCTATGTATCCTGAAAGGCTGGAAACAGATCCTGCGGGTTTACATTGCGTATGAAAGAGTTATCTGCAAGTCTGCATGCTTATTTTGGGAAGAATTAGCATAACACAGACAAGGAAATTCTGAATTTATATTAGGAGGAGAAGGTATGGAAATCAGAAATGACCAGGACTGGAAACAGGATATTCCAGCATTTCGGGCAAAGACAGCTGCGTTTTATGCGGGAGAGCTTAGCAAGGATGCTTACAAAGGATTTTCAGGTCTGTACGGAAGCTATGCCCAGAAAGGTGGAAAGGCCAGTATGCTGCGTCTGCGCATGACAGGGGGCTGTGTGACAAAGGAAAAACTGAAGTTTGTTGCAGATACGATCCGGAAATACCAGCTGCACAAGGCACATTTTACTACCTGCCAGACCATTCAGCTGCATGATCTGGATGGGGCAATCGTTGCCGATATTATGGAACAGGCTCTGGATGTTGGAATCGTCACCATGGGAGGAGGCGGAGACTTTCCGCGTAATGTGACCTGCAGTCCGCTTTCCGGTGTCGACAAGGAAGAATATTTTAACGTATTGCCATGGGCAAAGGCAGCAGGCGAATACCTGATGGGGTTCATCCGTGCGGAAAAAATGCCGCGTAAGCTGAAGGTGGCTTTTTCCAGTTCTCCGAAGAATCTTTCGCATGCAACTTACCGGGATCTCGGGTTTGCGGCCCGCCCGGATGGATGCTTTGATGTTTACAGCGCGGGAGGACTTGGAAACAATCCACGTTTTGGTGTATTGATCGCAGAGGCAGTAAAACCGGAAGATATCTGCTATTACATCAAGGCAATGTGGCTGACCTTCCGCGCCTATGGAAATTATGAAAACCGTGGTAAAGCCAGAAGCCGCTATATGCAGGAAAGTCTCGGCGGTGCAGAAAATTACAGAAAAGCATTTCTGGAAAAGCTGGATGAGGTCTATGCGTCTGGCGAGGATCTGAAGCTTCAGGTTCAGAAAATGGAAGTGAATAAGACCGGAGATGGCAGCACGGTTTCTGATAGCCGTGCTTTGGAACAGAAACAGGAAGGCCTTTATACTGTGCTGTGGCATCCGATCGGAGGACAGCCGGATCTTTCTGTACTGTGTGCGCTCAGCGATGCGCTTCAGAAAATGGATGAAGCAGAAATGCGCCTTGCACCGGATGAGACTGCGTATATCATCAATCTGACTGGCGAAGAAGCTAAAAAAGTTCTGGCGATCACAGCGGGTAATACTGCCAAGACCGAGTTTGAGGCATCCGTAAGCTGCATCGGTGCATCGGTATGCCAGGTCGGCGTGCGGGATTCCCAGGCACTTTTGCAGGCGTGCGTAAAAGCTGTGCGGGAAGCAGACCTTCCGGCAGATGCACTTCCGAAAATCCATATTTCCGGATGTCCGTCCTCCTGTGGTACACACCAGACCGGTGTCCTTGGATTCCGCGGAGCTGCAAAGAAGGTAAATGACAAAACGGAATCTGCGTTTCTTCTATACTTAAATGGCTGCGAGGAACAGGGAAAAGAAAAAATGGGAGAAGAATTGGGAACTATTTTAGAAAGCCAGATCCCAGAGTTTTTGACAGCACTTGGAAAGACGGTTGCAGACGCCTCACTCAGCTTTACCCAATGGAACCTTGAAAATCCGGATGGAGTAAGAACGGTAGCGGCTCCATTTATAGAACTGCAGTAGGTCAGAAGTTCCATACATATGGGAAAAACATTATTGCTCACAGGTAGGGATTTTCTGAACTGAAAATCCCGTATGATACAGTTCTGGTAGCAGATTTTGCCGATTTGGGATGCGAAGCATCGGCAAAATCCCGTTACTGTTCACGCATGCGTGAACAGTAACGAAAAACACGTTTTCCATGATTTCCGCGAAAAAATGAAAAAAGTTGAAAAATACTGTTGACATTTGTCGTGACATTTGATATTATAATCCTCGCCCCGTGAGAACGGGGCAAGGAAATGAAAAACTTCCAAAAATAAATAAAAAAAGTTGTTGACAAAGCGAAAACAATGTGATAACATATAACACGTTGCTGCTGAGAACAACAGCAAATGAACCTTGAAAATGAAAGATTGAACAGTGTTTAAAACCCTGAAAA
>NZ_QUIK01000026.1:0-48163 GCF_003480105.1 Clostridium sp. AM42-4 | reverse complement strand
TTCGAAAGTTGAATATGGGGTCTTAGCTCAGCTGGGAGAGCATCTGCCTTACAAGCAGAGGGTCATAGGTTCGAGCCCTATAGGCCCCACTTTCAAAGAAAACCTGGTTCGCCGATATGGCTCAATTGGCAGAGCAGCTGATTTGTAATCAGCAGGTTATCGGTTCGAGTCCGATTATCGGCTTTGAAATTTCCGCTTTGCGGTAATTAAATAATGATTATGGGGGAATTCCCGAGTGGCCAAAGGGGGCAGACTGTAAATCTGTTAGCTGTGCTTTCGGTGGTTCGAATCCACCTTCCCCCACTCAACAACTTCATATTTTCGCGAATGTCGCGGGGTGGAGCAGTCTGGAAGCTCGTCGGGCTCATAACCCGAAGGTCATAGGTTCAAATCCTATCCCCGCAATTTTGCCTTGGTAGCTCAGTTGGTAGAGCAGAGGACTGAAAATCCTCGTGTCACTGGTTCGATTCCGGTCCAAGGCATACGGGCGTGTAGCTCAGTCGGTAGAGCACTTGACTTTTAATCAAGTTGTCCGGGGTTCGAATCCCCGCACGCTCATCTTTGAAAATGGCTTAAATCCTTGAAAAACCTTGGATTTAAGCCATTTTTCGTTTCAGCTGAGAGGTATCTCCAGACAATTAAGGCACAGAAAAAGTGCTTTTGTAATCAGCTATTGTATGATAAAATAGCTCTCATAGGGAAGATAATATCTTCAAATTATCTTCAAAATGTTTGTATCACTGGGCTCCGATGAAAGAGGAAACGATGGAATGAATGGAACCAAAACCAAAACACAGAAAATGTCAGAACAAAGTAACTGGATCCACGAATTTGAGAATCTGTATATTCTGACGTACAAATCCTTGTACCGCCATGCAAAACTAGTTTTTGGACAGGAAGAGAAAGCAAGAGAGCTTCTGGTCCAGGTTTATATGGAGGCTTACCAGCGGGGAGAACAGCTGCAGAAGGAAAAGAGCCCGGTCGACTGGCTGCTAAAGAGATCTGATTTTCTGGCTGAGACGCGTCTGGAAGCAACGCGGGAAATGATTGAGGCTTCCTATGCCGAAGAGAAGATGCAGTCAAAGGAAGCCAAAAAGGAGAATCTGACAAATCTGGATGAAGCTTCGCTGCTTCTTGAAATAGAAGATCGCCTTGGAATCGTAGATGGGGATGGAGAACATGCGGAAGAACCAGAGGATTCTCCCAGAAAAAGAATCTGGTCACTGGCGCTTCTGGCTGCAGCCCTGCTTCTGGCTATTGCCGGGATTTATAAGGTAAAGCATCAGTTTGATCTTTTACAGGCTCCGTTTGATAAAACCTTTCATCAGACGGAGGAGACAGAAGCACAGAATGAAAATACCGAGATCCAGCTGGGGGATAAAGCGGTTGTCTTATCGGCGGCAGGCCAGATTTTGTACACGGTGCCGCTGGAGGAAAGCAGTCTGGCAGGAGAACATGACTATAACGAGGAAATCCAGACACGTGATGGCTGGACCTATTATCTGCCATGCCCGGAACGGAAGGACAGTCAGCTGGCAAAGGTACATCCATCCCTCTACCATACGCTGTATCGTGCAGATAATGATCAGGAAATAGAGGTCATTGCCCAGGATGTCGATAATTTTACATTTTGGGAAGATGGAATTTATATCATGCAATATGGATCAGTACAGAGGATCAGTGTTGAGGCTTCTTTTGCGACGCGTCAGATAGGTACCTATGCAGCTGTGGAAAATGAAGAAATCTATCTGTATGATACGCTGGGAAGAAACCTCCAGACGGATGTTGAGGGAAAATACCAGTATGGGGACCGTATTTTTAAGATGTCCGGAAACCGTATCGAGGATGTGATAGCGGCAGATCATGAAGTGGGAGCATCTGAGTATTATCTGAAGGATCAGGAGGATGGAAAAGGACAGGCAATCTTTTGCAAGAAAGGCGGAAATGAAACGCTTTTTGAATCCATGGGGAAATCCATTGACAGCTTCTGTATCGTGGGAGACTGGGTTTATTATAGTGCCTGGATGAAAGGAAAAGAACGGGGCAAGCAATACAGCCAGCTGTTCAGGCTTTCCCTGACAGACCCGGATGCCGAGGTGGAAGAATTGCACAAGCGATATCAGGGACGCATCTGGCAGATGTACTATTCGGAAGAGGGAGACCAGATATACGGAAACTATAGTCCCGAGAACTGGAAGAGCAGTTATGGTGTGATCGCTGTGATCTCCCGTTCAGGGCAGATGAGTTATCTGGATGATGAAGAACTTCGGAAAGCGCAGGAAACTACTGGCAATGACCGTGTGAAATTTGTTATGATGCAGGACGGCCAGGTATATTGCTACTGGGAAGACTGTTATTGGAAAAAGGGAGAGAATCCGATCCCGATGTGGCGCAGGGTTCTTGTGATCCCAGATAAAAACAGGGTTGTGATGGAAGACTGATCTTCCGCCACAACCCTGTTTTTGTCATGTACATCTGTATGCTGCATCTGGCAGAAACCGTGCTGCTGTCTTCAATGCCTGGGTATTTCCTCAGCAGGTGCATACACGAAGCGTAAAGTTTTTTATTCGTCAAATTCCGCAATTACATAGAAGCCGCGGGAGTTTTCCTGAATATCCTTGATCACGCCTTGTTTGGATTTGAGCCGGTCACGGGATTTGTAACAGCCTGACATGGCTACAGCCGGCTCAATGATATAGCTGTAATTGAAGCCTTCACGCTCAGTGACATCGACTACATCTCCGATTTTCACCAGACCCTGGCGTTCCATTTTAAATTCCATTTGCCGCAAAGCAATTCATCTCTTTTCTACTTTTTATGGTATCCCTGTGTTGCTGTTTCGTTGCGGTTCATATATGTGTGAACTATGGCTGCGCCTTCCTTCGCAATTGAGCAATCATTTATTGCTCTGTTCATACATGTGTGGACCTGCTTCTTGATTATAATGAAAATGGATTGGAATGTAAAGGTGTTCTATGTTACAATCACTTATGCAAAAAATAAGGATAGAATAGAAATTGATGAGAGAAGAAGAATTACTGAGAGAACGTTTAAAGCGCTACTGTGCGACCCAGACAGCAGCGTTTCATATGCCTGGACATAAGCGCCAGATGGATTTTGAAATCCTGCGGGATTTTCCGAATCCTTTTTCCATTGATATCACAGAAATAGACGGGTTTGACAACCTGCATCATCCGGAAGGAATTTTAAAAGCTTCCATGGAATGGGCGGCCGGGGTATATGGTGCAGACCATACGTATTATCTGGTAAATGGAAGCAGTTGCGGAATCTTAAGTGCCATCGGGGCGGTGATGCATCCCGGTGAGACGATTCTGGTGAGCCGCAATTGCCATAAATCGGTGTATCATGGACTTATCCTCAATTCTCTGAAGCCGGAATATGTTTATCCACAAATTATCGGTCATTTGGGGATACAGGGTGGGATTACCCCGGAGGATGTGGAAAAGAAACTGAGGGAGCACCCGCAGATCCGTGGGGTTCTGATCGTATCGCCGACCTACGATGGTGTAGTTTCTGACATCCGTGCGATCGCAGAGGCCGTGCACGCGCATGATATTCCACTTATCGTAGATGAAGCCCATGGTGCACATTTTCCCTTTGGGGCCGGGCATTTTCCGGTGTCGGCTTTGCAGTGTGGGGCAGATCTGGTGATACAGAGCCTTCATAAGACGTTACCGAGTCTGACGCAGACAGCACTGCTGCATATGCAGGGAAACAGAGTCAGCTGGAGACGTCTGGAGCAATGTCTCCAGATGTATCAGAGCAGCAGCCCTTCTTATGTGTTCATGGCGGCGATCGAGCAATGTATTTTTGAGATGGAGCAGCATGGAAGACAATATATGGAGGAATTTGCCCAGAGGATTTTTGAAGTCAGAAAACGGCTGGGGCGGCTGCAGAGCCTGAAGCTGCTAAGCAGAGAGGAAGCAGGAAGCTACGGGGTCTTTGATGTGGATGAGTCAAAGCTGGTCATTTCCTGTCAGAACCAAATGACGGGAGAGGAACTGAATGAGTGTCTGCGCCGGGATTTTGCAATTGAAATGGAGATGTGCGGGGCAGATTATGCTGTGGCGATCCTGACTTTTCTGGATAGTGAGGAGCACCTGGAGCGTCTGACAGAAGCATTGCTTGCGATCGACCGGGAGCTGGAGCGGAATAAGGCTGGAAACTGTGCAGCGTCCCAAATTCCGAAAGGGGAAATCTGCATGACGCCTGCAGAAGCTGCCAATGCACCATTGGAGCGGGTGCGTCTGGAAGAATCGGCAGGCAGGATATCCGGGGAATTTATCTATCTGTATCCGCCGGGAATTCCGATCATCACGCCGGGAGAGCGGATGAACCGGGAAATCATCGGGCAGGTTCTGAAGGATCGTGAGCTTGGGCTGCCGGTTCAGGGGCTGGAAGACAGGAAAACGGAGCATCTGCTGGTTGTGAAGGAAAAGCAGAGTAGTTTGGAAGACCGGAATGACTTGGAATAGCGAAATGGCTTGGAAGAATGGAAGGTTGCTGGAAGAACAGAAACTACGAAAATTGCAGGGAATACAAAGATCGCAGAAAGTACAGGAGTCAGGAGGAAAACAGGATGGGAAAAATCTTTTATCTGATGGGAAAGAGTGCATCGGGAAAGGATAGCATTTATAAAAAGCTGCATAGCTTATACCCGCAGCTGCAGACTTTGGTCCTTTATACCACGCGGCCTATGCGGGATGGGGAACAGGAGGGAGTTGAGTATCATTTCATCGACGGTCTTCACTTGGAATCACTGCAGCGAGATGGAAAGGTGATCGAAGTACGGACTTACCAGACGGTGTATGGTCCCTGGAGCTATGCAACCGTGGATGATGGACAGATTGATCTGGTAAAAAAGGATTATCTGGTGATCGGAACCCTGGATTCTTATGAAAAGCTGAGGAATTATTACGGGAAGGAAGCGCTGATCCCGCTGTATATTACAGTAGATGACGGTGTGCGTCTGGAGCGTGCACTTTTGCGGGAACGGCAGCAGAAGGAGCCGAAATATGCGGAGCTGTGCAGGAGATTTCTGGCAGATGAGGCAGATTTTGCACCGGAGCGTCTGGCGGCGCTCGGTGTGAAGGAGGCGTTTGAAAACCAGGATCTGGAAAGCTGTGTGGAACAGGTTGCAGCGCGGATCTGGAAGGATATGGTGAAGTGCGACTGAAAATCCCGCATGATACAGTTCTGGCAGCAGATTTTGCTGATTTGGAATAGGAAGCATTGGCTGGAAGGCGAAAGTATGCTATACTTTTGAATGATATTACGTAACGGATTAATGCAAAGGCGGATCGCTGCTATAGCTTTGGGTTCATAGAAACGTTACGAAGATTGTGAGGTGACTGCTATGTTGAATTTTCAAGAGATTATCGGCCATGAACAGATAAAAGAGCATTTTCAGAAAGCTATCGAATATAACAAGGTATCCCATGCCTATATCCTTACAGGAGAGGCGGGAATGGGCCGGAAATCGTTAGCGAATGCCTTCGCACTTACGCTTCTGTGTGAGAGGGGAAAGAGTGAGCCCTGCATGGAGTGCCATGCCTGCAGACAGGTTTTGAGCGGCAGCCATCCGGATCTGATCTATGTATCCCATGAAAAGCCAGGGACGATCGGCGTCGATGATATCCGCAGGCAGATCAATGACACGATCATGATCCGGCCTTACAGCAGCTATTATAAAATATATATTGTAGACGAAGCAGAGAAGATGACGCAGCAGGCGCAGAATGCGCTCTTAAAAACCATTGAGGAGCCACCTTCCTATGCGGTGATCCTGCTGCTGACAACGAATCAGGAAGCATTCTTGCCAACGATTCTGTCGCGGTGCGTACAGCTGAAATTAAAGCCGCTCCGGAATTTTACCGTGAAGAAGTATTTGACAGACAAGCTGCATGTAGAAGAGGCGGATGCCGATATTTATGCGGCTTTTGCCCGTGGAAATCTGGGAAAGGCAATTTCGCTGGCGTCTTCGGAGGACTTTAAGCTTCTGCATGGGGAGATGCTCCATCTTTTAAAGCACATAAAGGAGATGGACATTTCTGAGCTGCTGGATTATATCCGGAAAATGAAAGAGGAAAATCTGGATATTTATGAGTGCCTGGATTTTATGCAGCTCTGGTACCGGGATGTATTAATTTACAAGGTTGCACAGGATATGAACCAGCTGATCTTCAAGAATGAATACAGCAGCATCAACGAGGTCAGCAAAAAGTGCTCTTATGAGGGACTGGAGAAAATCCTGCAGGCGATCGATAAAGCCCGCGTCCGACTGGATGCGAATGTAAATATGGAGCTGGCGATGGAGCTGATGCTTCTTGTGATGAAGGAAAACGGTTGATACCGTTTGCGCAACGCGTGAACAATATCAAACGGTTAGTCAGATGGAATCAGACTGAAACAGATAGGAGATCGATAAATTATGGTAACAGTAATCGGAGTCCGCTTTCGTACGGCAGGAAAGATTTATTATTTTTCCCCGGGAAAGCTGGAAATTAAAAATGGGGACCATGTAATCGTGGAAACGGCCCGTGGCATTGAGTATGGCCATGTAGTGCTGGGAAACCGGGACGTGGAGGACAATAAGGTTGTGCAGCCGTTAAAGGCGGTGATTCGCATGGCAAATAAAGAGGATATTGCCCGCGAGGAAGCAAACCGCAAAAAGGAAAAGGATGCTTTTAAAATCTGTCAGGAAAAGATCCGCAAGCATAAGCTGGAGATGAAGCTGATCGATGTAGAGTATACCTTCGATAACAATAAGATCCTGTTTTATTTTACGGCAGACGGAAGAATCGATTTCCGAGAGCTGGTAAAGGATCTTGCTTCTGTATTTAAGACCAGGATCGAGCTGCGCCAGGTAGGCGTCCGTGATGAGACAAAGATCGTGGGTGGGATCGGGATCTGCGGAAGACCGCTTTGCTGCCATTCTTATCTGTCGGAATTTATTCCGGTATCTATCAAGATGGCAAAGGAGCAGAACCTGTCCTTAAACCCTACCAAGATCTCTGGCGTTTGTGGCCGTCTGATGTGCTGCTTAAAGAATGAGGAAGACACCTATGAATATTTAAACAGCAAGCTTCCGGGTGTAGGGGATTATGTGACAACCGATGATGGCTTAAAGGGCGAGGTACAGAGTGTGAATGTCCTGCGCCAGTTAGTCAAGGTTGTTGTTACGGTTGAAAAGGATGAAAAAGAGATCCGGGAATATAAAGTCGAACAGCTGAAGTTCAAACCGCGCCGCCGGAAAGGCAAAGGGGAGCAGGCAGAAGACCATGAGCTGAAAAAGCTGGAGGCACTTGAGAAAAAGGAAGGAAAATCAAAGCTGAATGAATAATGTGATCTGCGGTGAGGATGAGCGGATCGATGATCTTCAGAGAAACGGTTACCGCATTATCCAGAAAAAGAAGGGCTTTTGCTTCGGTATGGACGCAGTGCTTTTATCTGGCTTTGCCCAGGTAAAGGATGGGGAAGTGGCCGTGGACCTAGGCACAGGGACCGGAATCATCCCAATCTTATTGGAGGCAAAAACAAAAGGAAAGCATTTTACCGGCCTTGAGATCCAAAAAGAGGTGGCGGAGATGGCAGAGAGGAGTGTGCGGCTGAACCATCTGGAAGACCGGGTAGACATTGTGAGAGGCGACATCAAGGAAGCCAGTCGGCTGTTCGGCAAGGCTTCTTTTGATGTGGTTACATCGAATCCGCCTTATATGAATGATAATCATGGACTGAAAAACCCGGATCTCCCAAAGGCTATTGCGCGGCATGAGGTATTTTGTACGCTGGACGATGTCTGCAGGGAGGCTTCGCTGCTGTTAAGATCCGGCGGACGTTTTTATATGGTACACCGGCCCCACCGGCTTGCGGAGATCATTACGGCATTGAAGACATACAGGCTGGAGCCAAAACGCATGAAGCTGGTACATCCGTTTGCGGATAAGGATGCTAATATGGTGCTGATCGAGGCTGTGCGGGGTGGCAGATCGATGATGAAGGTGGAGGCGCCGGTTATCGTTTATCAGAAGCCGGGTGTGTATACACAGGAAATCTACGACATTTACGGATATTAGATAACAGAGGCTATCAGGAGGAAATTATGACGGAACAGGAAAAGGCAGCAGGTAAGTTATATCTTTGTGCAACTCCGATCGGAAATCTGGATGATATCACGCTGCGGGTATTAAATACCTTAAAAGAAGCTGATCTGATCGCGGCAGAAGATACCAGACACAGCATTAAGCTGCTGAATCATTTCGGGATCAAAACACCGATGACAAGCTATCATGAATATAACAAGATCGATAAGGCACGTTATCTGGTGGAGCAGATGCGCCAGGGCGTAAACATTGCGCTGGTGACGGATGCGGGGACCCCGGGAATTTCGGATCCTGGAGAGGAGCTGGTAAAGCAGTGCTATGAAGCTGGAATTGAGGTGACTTCCCTGCCCGGACCTGCAGCCTGCATTACAGCGCTGACGATATCCGGGCTGGCAACAAGAAGATTCTGCTTTGAGGCATTTCTTCCGGTCGATAAGAAGGAACGCCAGTGGATCCTGGAGGAATTAAAGACGGAAACCCGCACAATGATCGTATATGAGGCACCGCATCATCTGGTGCGTACACTTCAGGAGCTGTCGGACACACTGGGGTCAGACCGCCGTATTACGATCTGCCGCGAGCTGACTAAGAAGTATGAGGAGGCTTACCGGACTACCTTTGGCGAGGCGCTTGAACGCTATGAACATGAGGAGCCAAAAGGGGAGTGCGTGATCGTCATTGAAGGAAAGAGTATTGGACAGCTAAAGGCGGAGCAGCAGAAATCCTGGGAGGAGATGGAGCTTGCGGAGCATATGGAGCTTTATTTATCCCAGGGGATTGACCGGAAGGAAGCCATGAAGCTGGTGGCAAAGGACCGTGGGATCGCAAAGCGGGACGTATACCGTATGCTGACAGAACAAAAGGATTGATATTTGAAAGATATGCCGTAAATTCGTAGGAAAAGAACGGATTTACGGCAAAAAAATGCAATATATGTCAATTTTACGACCTACATTATCAAAATATTAAATCTATGGCATGTCTCTTAAATCCAATAAGATAGAGGTATTCAAAGGATAAGGAGATATGACATGGAGAACGAAAGGTTACTGCTGAAGATGGAAGAACTGATGAAGCAGAGAGGATACAGCCGTTACCGCCTTTCTCAGCTGAGCGGAATCAAGCAATCGACTCTGACAACTATGTTTAATAAGCGAAGCACGGTCAGCATCGACACTTTGACTAAGATCAGCAAGGCATTCGGAATGAAGTGCTCCGAATTTTTGAGCCTGGTGGAGGATGATCCGGAGAAGAATACCTCAAAAGATTTCCCGGTTTATGAATGGGAAGCATTAAACAAGGACCGGAAGCACGTTGTAGTCTTGATGATGCAGCTTTTAAGGGAAGACCAGCAGGAAACAACGGTGTAAGGTTTATAAGAGTTTTAAGGAAGAGTTTTGTCGGGAAATATTGCTTGACAAAACTCTTTTTATTCTATAATATATAAAACGTCAAAAAACTTTGAATATCAAAACATTTGAAAATAAAAGTAAATTTGAGGCTGTACATATCGCAGTGATACAAATTTCTAAAGGAAACAGGTACGAACATGACAGGCAGAATTATTGGAACCGGTTCTTATGTTCCGGAGCGTATTGTGACGAATGAGGAATTGGCAGGGGTTGTGGAGACCAGTGACGAGTGGATCGTCAGCCGTACGGGAATCCATGAGCGGCATATTGCTGAGACAGAGGGAACAAGTATTCTGGCATCCCGGGCAGCCAAACGTGCATTGGAAAATGCGAAGGTTGCGGCAGAAGAAATCGACTTTATCCTGCTTGCAACATCCTCACCGGACCACTGTTTCCCAAATGGAGCCTGCGAGGTGCAGGCAGCGATCGGCGCAGTTCATGCCATGGCTTTTGATATCAGTGCAGCCTGTTCTGGCTTTGAGATCGCTTTAAGCACGGCCCAGGCCTTTATCCAGGCAGGTGTTTACAAGACCGGACTGATCATCGGTGCAGATTGTTTGAGCAAGCTGACAGACTGGAGTGACCGGGCTACCTGTGTTTTATTTGGAGATGGAGCCGGAGCAGCAGTGATCCGTGCAGATGAGACAACCGGCATCATTCACAGTGTCATGGGATCAGACGGGGCGAGAGGAATGGTTCTTTCCTGTCTGGCCCGCAGCGAGGGAAATTTCCTGAATGGAAAGACACCGGAGCTTGGCTATATCTATATGGATGGCCAGGAGGTATTCAAATTTGCCGTCAAGAAGGTACCGGAGTGTATCCACCAGGTGCTTTCCGAGAGTGGGACGGCAATTGAGGACATCCGCTATTTTGTTCTTCACCAGGCGAATTACCGGATCTGTGAGGCTGTTGCAAAGCGGCTGAAGCAGCCACTTGATAAGGTGCCGATGAACATTGGCCGGTATGGCAATACGTCGGGTGCAACGGTACCGATCCTGCTGGACCAGTTAAACCGGGAAGGAAAATTAAACCGGGGAGACAAGCTGGTGCTGGCAGGCTTTGGAGGCGGTCTTACCTGGGGCGCAGTTTTGTTACAGTGGTAGTATGGAGTACGGACTCAAGATCCGGTTCCTTCAAATAATAAAAATAACAATTTCATATTAAAGGAGATTAAGATCATGTTAGAGAAGATGAAAGAAATCATTGCAGACCAGTTAAGCGTAGATGCAGACAGCATCACCGAGGCTTCTTCCTTCAAGGAGGATTTAGGTGCGGATTCCCTGGACCTGTTCGAGTTAGTAATGGCTCTGGAGGATGAGTACTCCGTAGAGATCCCGTCTGACGATCTGCAGAACCTGCTGACTGTTGGTGACGTGATGAATTACCTGAAGGAGAAAGGTGTAGAGGCGTAAGCCCTACACCCTTTTCTTTAAGAGAGTTAGTTGGAGGAATCAGATGAAAACGAGAATTACAGAGCTCTTGGGAATTGAGTATCCGATCATTCAGGGTGGCATGGCATGGGTGGCAGAGAGTCATCTGGCGGCTGCAGTATCTGCTGCCGGCGGTCTGGGACTGATCGGCGGGGCAAATGCACCGGCTGAGGTCATCCGCAATTATATCCGTGAGGTAAAGGCTGTAACAGACAAGCCGTTCGGTGTCAATGTGATGCTGATGAGCCCTTACGCAGATGAGGTAGCAAAGGTCGTTGTGGAGGAAGGCGTAAAGGTCGTTACGACCGGAGCCGGAAACCCGGAAAAATATATGGAGATGTGGAAGGCAGCAGGCGTGAAGGTCATCCCGGTTGTTGCATCCGTAGCTCTGGCAAAGAGAATGGAGCGCTACGGCGCAGATGCAGTTGTGGCAGAGGGCACAGAGTCCGGCGGACATATCGGCGAGGCAACCACCATGACACTGGTACCGCAGGTGGTAGACGCTGTTTCCATTCCGGTGATCGCAGCAGGCGGTATCGGCGATGGCAGAGGCATTGCAGCAGCATTCATGCTGGGTGCGGAGGCCGTGCAGATGGGAACCCGTTTTCTGGTAGCAAAAGAGTGTATTGTCCACCAGAACTATAAAGACCGCGTCTTAAAGGCAAAGGATATCGATTCTACCGTAACCGGACGCAGCCATGGACATCCGGTCCGCTGCCTGAGAAACCAGATGACCAGAGAGTATGTAAAGCTGGAAAACGAAGGAAAGAGCTTTGAGGAGCTGGAGTACCTGACACTTGGAACGCTGCGCAAGGCAGTCCAGGAGGGCGATGTAGCGCATGGAACCGTGATGGCAGGACAGATCGCAGGTATGGTTTCCAAGGAGCAGACCTGTAAGGAAATGATCGATGAGATGATGGCACAGGCAGAGGCACTTCTGGGCCGCAAATAAAGTAGGAATAAATTAAGTATTTGAACGCATAAAGGAGCAAGAGTGATGAGCAAGATCGCATTTATTTACCCGGGACAGGGCGCGCAGGTGTGCGGCATGGGACAGGATTTCTATGAGCAGACAAAGGCTGGAAAAGAGACCTTTGACCTGGCAAGCGAGATCCTGGGATTCTCCGTTCCGGAGCTTTGCTTTACGGAGAATGACCGTCTGGATATCACAGAGTATACCCAGGCAGCGATGGTAACCACCAGCATTGCCATGACAAAGGTGCTGGAAGAAAAGGGCGTGAAGCCGGATGTAACAGCAGGTCTTAGCCTGGGTGAATACTGTGCACTCTATGCTGCCGGCGTTATGAGCGAGAAGGATGCCATTGCAACGGTAAGACAGAGAGGCATCCTGATGCAGCAGGCAGTTCCGGCAGGACAGGGCGCTATGGCTGCTGTCTTGGCTATGGATGCCGCAGTCATCGAAGAAACCATTGCAGATATCGATGGCGTACAGATCGCAAATTATAACTGCCCGGGACAGATTGTAATTTCCGGAAAAAAAGAGGCAGTCGAAACTGCCTGTGAGAAGTTAAAGGAAGCAGGTGCAAAGCGCACGATCCTGTTAAACGTAAGCGGACCATTCCATTCCCGCATGCTGACCGGCGCCGGTGAGAAGCTTGGTGAGGTACTGGAAAACGTGGAGGTTCATACTCCGGTGATTCCGTATGTGGCGAATGTGACCGCGCAGTATGTAACAGATGCGGCGGAAGTAAAACCGCTTCTGACCAGACAGGTTTCTTCCTCTGTCAGATGGGAGCAGAGTGTGCGTACCATGTTGGCTGACGGAGTAGATACCTTTGTAGAGATCGGCCCGGGCAAGACCCTGAGCGGATTTATGAGAAAGATCGACAGAACCGTAAAGGTTCTTAATATAGAGAAGCTGGATGATGTGTCAAAAGTTGTGGAGGAACTTGGATGTTAACTGGAAAGATCGCAGTGGTGACCGGCGCAAGCCGTGGCATCGGAAAAGAAATCGCAAAGACTCTGGCAGCAAAGGGAGCAATCGTTGTTGTCAATTATAATGGATCTGCAGCAAAGGCAGAGGAGACTGTAAAAGAAATCGAGGCACTGGGCGGCAAGGCAGAGGCCCTGCAGTGTAATGTGTCTGAGTATGACAAGGCAGCAGAGATGATGGAGTATGTGGTGAAAACCTATGGCCGTGTAGACATTCTGGTCAATAATGCTGGCATTACCCGCGATAACCTGCTGATGAAGATGAGCGAGGAAGATTTTGACGCAGTCTTAAACACCAACTTAAAGGGTGCGTTCAACTGCATTAAGCATATTTCCCGCCAGATGTTAAAGCAGAAGAGCGGACATATCGTAAACATCTCATCGGTATCCGGTGTGATGGGAAATGCAGGCCAGGTAAACTACAGCGCATCCAAAGCTGGCGTGATCGGTATGACCAAGGCAGTGGCAAGGGAAATGGCAAGCAGAGGCATTACCTGCAACGCAGTCGCACCGGGATTTATCAAAACCGATATGACGGATGTGCTGTCAGATACCATTAAGGAAAACATCAATGCACAGATTCCGATGAAAAAATTCGGTGAGACAGAGGATGTAGCAAATCTGGTCGCATTTTTAGCATCCGATGCGGCAAAGTACATTACAGGCCAGGTCATCTGTGTCGACGGCGGAATGGCTATGTAATGTTGAAAGGAAGATAACAGGAGAATCGATATGAGCAGACGAGTAGTAGTAACCGGTATGGGTGCCATCACCCCGATCGGAAACAGTGTAGAAGAATTCTGGAACAGTTTAAAAGAAAAGAAAGTCGGCATTGGCCCGATTACTTATTTTGATACCACAGATTATAAGGCGAAGCTGGCAGCAGAGGTGAAGAATTTCGATCCGAAGCAGTACATGGACCCGAAGGCAGCCAAGAGAATGGAGCAGTTCTGCCAGTTTGCAGTTGCAGCAACCAGACAGGCAGTGGAGGATGCAGGACTTGATATGAGTCAGGAAGATCCGTTCCGCGTGGGCGTGAGCATCGGTTCCGGTATCGGAAGCCTGCAGTCCGTAGAGCGCGAGTACAAAAAGCTTCTGGACAAAGGCCCGGGCCGTGTGAACCCGCTCTTGGTTCCGCTGATGATCAGCAACATGGCAGCAGGAAATGTTTCCATTCAGTTTGGCATGAAGGGCAAGTGCATTAACGTGGTAACTGCATGTGCGACCGGTACCCACTCCATCGGTGAGGCATTCCGTACTATCCAGTATGGTGATGCAGACGTGATGGTAGCAGGCGGTGCAGAGGCAAGTATCACCCCGATCGGCGTAGCAGGCTTTACTGCCCTGACTGCATTAAATACAACCGAAGATCCGTCCCGCGCATCCATTCCGTTTGATGCAGAGCGCGGCGGCTTCATCATGGGCGAGGGTGCAGGTGTTGTTGTACTGGAGTCCTTAGAGCATGCACAGGCAAGAGGGGCAAAGATCTACGCAGAGCTGGCTGGCTATGGCGCAACCGGCGATGCATACCATATCACTTCCCCGGCTGAGGACGGAAGCGGTGCGGCAAAGGCTATGGAGATGGCGATTGCAGATGCCGGCATGAAGCCGGAGGATGTAGATTACATCAACGCACACGGCACCAGCACCCATCACAATGACTTATTTGAGACCAAGGCGATCAAGCTGGCATTAGGTGATCATGCTTACAAGACCAGGATCAATTCCACCAAGTCTATGATCGGACATCTTCTGGGCGCAGCAGGCGGTGTTGAGTTCATCACCTGTGTAAAATCTATTCAGGAAGGCTTTGTTCATGCAACTGCAGGACTTGAGAAGGATGATCCGGAGTGCGATCTGGACTACTGCAAGGGCGAGGGCGTACAGATGGATGTAAATTGTGCGATCTCCAATTCCCTGGGATTTGGCGGTCACAACGCAACCCTGCTGGTAAAAAAATTCGAGGCGTAAGTCTTTAGGAGGTAGACCATGACGATTGATGAGATCGTAACACTGATCCAGGCTGTTTCCGATAACGGCCTGACCAGTTTTGTATATGAAGAGGGTGACCAGAAGCTGGTCCTCAAGAAAAAGAAGAAGAAAAACGTGGCACAGGCTCCGGTTGCCCCGGTTGTGATCTCACAGCCGGCAGCCCCGATGATGGGTGCAATGCCGATGCCGCTTCCGGCGGCTCCTGCAGCCGCTCCTGAGGCAGCGGAAAAGCCTGCTGAGGAGAAGAAAGAAAGCACTTTAGACATTGGTTCTGATAAGGTTGTAACTTCTCCGCTGGTAGGAACCTTCTATTCTTCTGCTTCCCCGGAGGCAGAGGCATTTGTCAAAGAGGGGGATACCGTAAAGAAGGGACAGGTGCTTGGCATCATTGAGGCTATGAAGCTGATGAACGAGATCGAGAGCGAATATGACGGTGTGGTAGAGGCAGTTCTGGTAAACAACGAGGATGTTGTTGAGTACGGACAGCCGCTGTTCCGCATCCGGTAGGAGGAACATTATGAGACTGGGAATCAAAGAAATTCAGGAGATCATTCCGCATAGACATCCATTTTTACTGATTGATTTTATCGATGAGCTGGAGCCGGGCGTACGTGCGGTTGGATATAAATCCGTTACCTTTAACGAGCCGCAGTTTAATGGCCATTTTCCGGGACAGCCGGTTATGCCGGGCGTGCTGATGATCGAGGCTCTGGCACAGGTTGGTGCCGTAGCGATCTTAAGTCTTCCGGAGAATAAGGGCAAGACCGCATTCTTCGGTGCGATCAACAATGCGAAGTTTAAGCAGATGGTGCTGCCGGGCGACAGGTTAAAGCTGGAGTGTGAGATCATCAAGCGCAAAGGGCCGATCGGAGTCGGCAAGGCCGTTGCAACCAATGCAGAGGGCAAGGTAGCAGTATCCGCAGAGCTGACCTTTGCGATCCAGTAAGGATATTTAAGGCAGACAGTGACAGAAACAGAGTAGAGGTACGGGAATGTTTGATAAAATCTTAATCGCTAACCGCGGCGAGATTGCGGTGAGAATCATCCGGGCCTGCCGCGAGATGGGAATCAAGACCGTGGCAGTATACTCGGAAGCAGACCGCGACAGTCTGCATACACTTCTGGCAGATGAGGCCATCTGCATCGGACCGGCAGCATCCAGCCAGAGTTATTTGAATATGGAACGCATTCTGGCAGCGACGGTAGCGATGAAAGCAGAGGCCATCCATCCGGGCTTTGGTTTCCTTTCCGAGAATGCGCGGTTTGCAGAATTATGCCAGAAATGCAATATTGCGTTCATCGGACCGTCTGCAGAGATCATTAACAAGATGGGAAACAAATCTGCGGCAAGAAAGACCATGGTTGAGGCTGGTGTCCCGGTTGTCCCGGGAAGCAAAGAGCCGGTCTATACCGTGGAGGAAGCACTTAAAATGGCAAAAGAGATTGGTTTTCCAGTCATGATCAAGGCATCCTCCGGCGGCGGCGGGAAAGGCATGCGTGTGTCCTTGAGTGAGGAAGATTTCGAGGCGAACTTCCAGAATGCCCAGATGGAGTCTGTGAAGGGCTTCTCCGATGACACGATGTATCTGGAGCGTTTTGTGGAAAATCCACGTCATATTGAATTCCAGATTATGGCAGATAAGTACGGCAATGTGGTGCATTTAGGCGAGCGTGACTGTTCCATCCAGCGCCGCCACCAGAAGGTTCTGGAGGAATCCCCTTCGATCGCAATCTCTGAGGAGCTGCGCAAAAAGATGGGAGAAACTGCAGTCAGGGCAGCAAAAGCCGTTGGCTATGAGAATGCAGGAACCATTGAGTTTCTGCTGGATAAAAATAAAAATTTCTACTTTATGGAGATGAACACCCGAATCCAGGTTGAGCACCCGGTGACGGAGCTGGTCAGCGGTCTGGACCTGATCAAGGAGCAGATCCGTGTGGCAGCAGGAGAACCGTTAAGTGTGACGCAGGATGACATCCATATCCAGGGCCATGCGATCGAGTGCCGTATCAATGCAGAGAATCCGGCGAAGAATTTTATGCCGTGTCCGGGTAAGATTGCAAACATCCACATCCCGGGAGGAAACGGAGTTCGTGTGGACACGCACATTTACAACGATTATAAGGTTCCGGCCAACTACGATTCCATGCTGATGAAGCTGATCGTACATGGAAAAGATCGTGCCGAGGCCATTGCGAAGATGAGAAGCGCCCTGGGCGAGCTGATCATCGAGGGAATTGATACCAACCTGGATTTCCAGTTTGAGATCTTAAGCAATCCGGTTTACCAGGATGGACATAAGATCGATACGGGCTTCATCCCGGACCAGTTCCCGGAATACTGCAAATAATGTTTATGGGGCTGTCGTGAAGTGGTATATGACACTTTTGCGCCAGTCCCAACGCCTATTAAGGAGAATCATTTATGCTTAGAAATATGTTTAAAAAGACATATACCATGATCGATACGCACCACCGTAAGGGAAAAAGCGAGGAAGAGCCAAACATCCCGGAGGGACTCTGGAAAAAGTGTAACAAGTGCGGCCAGCCGATCTATGTGGAGGATGTTCGCAATAATCTGTATGTTTGCCCGAAATGCGGCGGATACTTCCGTGTGCATGCGTACCGCCGGATTGAGATGCTGCTTGATGAGGGAAGCTTTGAGGAGTGGAATAAGGAAATGGAGTTTTCCAATCCGCTGGATTTCCCGGGATATGAGAAGAAGGTAGCGGCAGCCCAAGAGAAGACCGGTCTGCAGGAAGCTATCGTAACCGGTAAGGGAACCATTAAAGGCTTTGAGACTGCCATTGGTGTCTGCGATGCGCGGTTTATCATGAGCAGCATGGGACATGTAGTCGGTGAGAAAATTACCCGCATGGTAGAGCGTGCGACAAAGGAAAAGCTTCCGGTCATTATCTTTGCCTGCTCCGGCGGCGCAAGAATGCAGGAAGGCATTGTATCCCTGATGCAGATGGCGAAGACCTCCGCAGCACTGGAAAAGCACCATGAGGCAGGCCAGCTTTTTGTCAGCGTACTGACAGACCCGACAACCGGTGGTGTGACAGCAAGCTTTGCGATGCTGGGCGATATCATTCTGGCAGAGCCGAATGCGCTGATCGGATTTGCAGGTCCGCGTGTCATTCAGCAGACGATCGGCCAGAAGCTGCCGGAGGGATTCCAGAGAGCAGAGTTTTTGCTGGAGCACGGCTTCGTTGATAAGATCGTGGACCGTGAAAACCAGCGCGATGTGCTGGCAGACATTCTGCGGATGCACAAAAAGACCGGGATGACCGTTCATCCACAGGAAGGGCAGAAAAAAGAAGCCGACTCTGTGGAAAACTATCTGGAAAAGCAGAAACAAAGTGGGAAAAATGCCTGGGATACTGTGCAGCTTTCTAGAAGTGCGGCACGTCCGGTCGCACTGGATTATATTCATGCGCTGTTTGATGATTTTATGGAATTTCACGGAGACCGGTATTTTGGGGATGACGGAGCAATCATCGGCGGAATTGCAACCTTTCGTGGCATGCCGGTAACGGTTATCGGGCAGCAGAAAGGACGTACCACCAAAGAAAACATCCACCGGAATTTCGGTATGCCGTCCCCGGATGGCTACCGGAAGGCACTGCGCCTGATGAAGCAGGCGGAAACCTTTGGCAGACCGGTCATCTGTTTTGTGGATACTCCGGGCGCATTCTGCGGGATTGAGGCAGAGGAGCGCGGACAGGGCGAGGCGATTGCCCGCAACCTGTTTGAGATGGCAGCACTGACGGTTCCGGTCCTTTCTATTGTGATCGGTGAAGGCGGAAGCGGCGGCGCACTGGCCATGGCGGTAGCCAACGAGGTCTGGATGCTGGAGAATGCGATCTATTCCATTCTTTCCCCGGAGGGCTTTGCGTCCATTCTTTGGAAGGACAGTAAGAAAGCGCCGGATGCGGCAAGGGTTATGAAAATCACGGCAGCTGACCTTTATGAGCGCGGTCTGATCGAGCATGTGATTCCGGAGCCGAAACCGGCTTCCATTGAGACCATGCCTCAGCTTGCAGAAGATATGAGACAGGGCATGACTGCATTTTTTGAACGTTACGATGGCAAGAGCAAAGAGGAGATCCGCGAGTCCCGTTACCAGAGATTCCGGAATATGTAAGAGGTAATATTATGAAAACATTAAAAATCGGTGATCTTACAGCAAAATATCCGATCATCCAGGGCGGTATGGGAGTTGGTATCAGCCTGCATTCCCTGGCAGGCGCAGTGGCAAAAGCCGGAGGGATCGGCATTATCTCCACTGCCCAGATCGGTTTTAAGGATCCGGAGTTTTTGAAAGCACCGATGGAAGCAAATCTGCGTGCCATTGGCGAAGAATTGAAAAAAGCACGGGAGATCGCGCCGAAAGGTATCATTGGATTTAATATTATGGTGGCAACCCGCAATTATGCCCAGTATGTGAAAGAAGCGGTAAAGGCAGGTGCAGACATCATTATTTCCGGCGCCGGACTTCCGGTTTCTTTGCCGGAGCTTGTGGAAGGGGCAAAGACGAAAATCGCGCCGATCGTTTCCACCGCAAAATCCGCACTGGTCATCTGCAAGATGTGGGACCGCAAGTACAAACGCATCCCGGATCTTCTGGTGATTGAGGGACCGTTGGCAGGCGGACATCTGGGATTTTCCAGAGAAGATTTGAGCCGCTACGGTGCGGATACAAACGATGTGCCGCACACCTATCATCAGGATCTGTATGATGCGGAGATCCGCGGCATCATGAAGGTGGTAAAACAGTTTGAGGAAAAATACCAGCAGCATATCCCGGTAGCCATCGCCGGCGGCATCTACACCCGCGAGGACGTAGAGCATGCCATGGAGCTTGGAGCTGATGCAGTTCAAGTGGCAACGCGCTTTGTCACGACTAAAGAGTGCGATGCACCGGAAAGCTACAAGCAGGCCTACATCGATGCGAAGGCAGAAGACATCGTGATCACCCAGAGTCCGGTCGGAATGCCGGGCCGTGCGATCGTTAATCCGTTCCTGGAGAAGATCACTGCCATGAAAGAGCGTGGGGAAAAGGCAAAGATCACGCATTGCTACCAGTGCCTGGAGCACTGTGATCCGGCCAACATCCCATACTGCATTACCAAAGCGCTGTCTAACGCAGCAGAGGGTGCGTTAAATGATGCTCTTTTATTCTGTGGCAGCAACGCATACCGTGCCGATAAGATCGAGACGGTCGAAGCTGTGGTGCAGGATTTGTTTGGGGGAGTATAAAAAAATGCTCCATGTATGACATAAATGAGATTGAAGTTCCATAGATTTAGAGCAAACGGTGCTGCGTTTCCGAAAGAGCAATTGCCAGGCAATATCAAGGTAGCAAAAAAGGAAACAGCAGTGTCATGACCATATGGGAAGTGAAAAGGCTTTGCTGAATTATCTCTGGGGCGGCATGCTCTTAGCCGGAATGCTGTGGGGCGCAATCAATGGAACATGGAATGAAGTGACCCAGGCTCTTCTGGACTCTGCAAAAGAATCCGTGAGTCTGGGTATTACTATGCTTGGGATCTTGTCGTTTTGGTGCGGCATTATGGAAATCGGAAGCCAATCTGGGCTCATTGGCTGGCTGGCGAAGCGCATGACACCGGTGTTGGACTTTCTGTTTCCGGAGCTTGAACGGCAGCATCCGGCCAGAGAGCCCATTGCAGTGAACATCATAGCCAATATGCTGGGACTTGGCATGGCTGCGACACCGGCCGGATTAAAGGCAATGCAGGAGATGGAAGCAGATATCCGGGATGAGGCACGGACTGTGACAGCTTCCATGTGTACATTCCTGATCTTAAATATTTCGTCGCTGCAGTTGATCCCGGTTACACTGATCGCGTACCGGAGCCAGTATGGATCAAAACAGCCAGAGGCTGTGCTTGGTCCTGCGCTTGCGGCAACGACGGTTTCTACATTGACTGCGGTAGCTTTCTGCAAGATCATGGATTTGAGAAACCGAAACAGGAGCAGGTGTAGAAAGAGAATGATGGAAAGCCGTAATCCTGAAAAAGGTGTTCCTGGTGCCGGAAATGTCAGAGAGGTGACACGTCCATGATCCTGTGGATTTCTAAGATTCTGCTTCCGTTTGTGATCAGCTATGTTGTAGCCTTTGGTCTGATCTCGCATCGTCCGGTATTCGATGATTTTCTGGACGGCGCAAAAAGCGGGATGAAAACCGTGGCAGAGATTTTGCCAACGCTGGTCGGACTCATGAGCGCAGTTGGTGTGGTGCGTGCTTCCGGACTTTTAGATGCCGTGACTGATGTTTGTGCCGGAGCAGCAGGACTGCTCCATATTCCGCAGGAACTGGTGCCCATTACTCTGGTGCGTCTGGTTTCCAACTCTGCGGCAACGGGACTTCTTCTGGATCTGTTCCGGCAGTATGGGCCTGACAGCCGGATTGGCATGGCGGCATCGGTACTAATGAGCAGCACAGAAACCGTGTTTTATTGCCTGAGCATTTACTTTGGAAGTGTGAAAGTGCGGCGGACTCGTTATACGGTGCCCGGGGCACTGATTGCGACAGCAGCAGGAATTGCTGCCAGTATCTGGATCACACAAAACTAAAACACAAATCTTTCACAATGTCGTAAGAAAAACGCGGTTGTCGAAAGAGGGCAAATCATGTATAATCAAGAGCGGAGTGACAGGCTTCGTGTGCAGTGAGGGAGAAAAGTGGATACTTACGCGACATTAAACGATGCCCTGGTGAAATTGTTCCGCGATGTCATGGACTTAGAGGAGAAGGCCATCATTACGGATGAATTCCAGGATATTACAAATAACGATATGCATGTGATTCAGGCAATCGGGATCGGAGAGCCCAAGAACATGTCTGCGATAGCGAAAGAGCTTTCTGTGACAGTGGGAACCCTGACCATAGCCATGAACAGTCTGGTAAAGAAAGGCTACGTGACCCGGGAACGAGGAAAGGAAGACCGGCGTGTAGTCTATATTTCGTTGTCTGAAAAAGGACGGAATGCATATCAGTACCACGAGAAGTTTCACCATGACATGATCGATGCAATCTTGCAGGATTTAACTTCTGCCGAGACTGAGAGTCTGGTCAGTGCCCTTGCCAAACTAAATCTGTGGTTCCGCGAGGCAAAAGGATAACATACACAAGGAGGCTTTATTATCATGAAGAAATTAGTCATGGGCTTACTGGGAGCCATGATGATCTTATCATTAGCAGCATGTACACCAACCACCGAGAAGAATAAGACCGGCGAGGTAAAGGAGCCGGAAACAGAAGCCGTAGAAACCACTGCGGATGCAGGTCCGGGTGTGGTAACCGGCAGACCGGTCGATCAGGATGCACCGGATCTTACCATGGTATCTGTATATAGTGTCAGTGAAGATGGCAGCAAGATCGAGGGCACCATGGATTCTGTAGAAACCCTGGATGCACAGAGCCTTACCGATCTTCTGATCCAGTATGGCGTGCTGGATGACGGTACCAAGGCAGTCAGCTTTACTACCGAAGAAAGTGTTGCCAGTACGGAAGCAGGACCGGGTGTCAGTGCAGATTCTACTGTGGCAGAAAAAGCAACCCTGGAGTTAAGCCAGTTCCCGTCTGAGAACCAGGAGAAGGTTCTGCAGGCAGTGGCAAACACCTTCTGCGAGAACATGAATGCAGAGACCATCACCATTAAGGCAGACGGCCAGACCCTGGCAGAGGGACTGAGCTTTGAGGATGCAGGAAAGTAATGAAAGAAAAGGCTATATAAAACAGAGACAGCTTGTTTCCAGAAAAGGAGACAGGCTGTTTTTTGTTTTCCATAGCAAATTACGTCTTATAAAAAATCCCACCGTTACGGTTGCAGTAGCGTTGGTAGTTTTGTTATTTTCTGGTATGGCAGTTGGATGTGGTTCATCTGGTTCAGGTGAGACGAAAGCAATTTCAAATGTCAGTTCTGGAGATTCTTCCTCGGAGGAAACAAAAGCAGAGGAACAATCGGACAAGATCGGATTTATCCCGATACCATACAGCTTTCAAAAACACTCAAAGTTGTATTTGAAAAGATGCAAGAACGTTAAGGAAATAGCGCATGTTTTGACAAAAATATACAAAAAATACGGGGAAATTGTGAAGGGAAATGATATAAGATGTACACTCTTGATAAAACGTGTCATTAGAAATGCCAATTTTTAGATAAAGTTACACAAGAAAAAATACAACTTCTGAGAAAAAATACCTTGTATTCTATTGCACATTTTGACAGGAAAACGTATAATGAAGCCATGAGAGTTGTTGAAAACAATCAAAAACTATAAAAATGTTGGGAGGAATCAAAATGAAGAAAGTCTTCAAAAAAGCAACAGCGACAGTGACAGCAGCAGCGATGCTGGCCAGCCTGACTGCATGCGGCGGCGGTGCTGCATCATCCAGTGCGACCACAGCAGCTCCGGCAGGTGAGTCTAAAGCAGAGGGCGGCGCTGAGACCACAGCGGCAGCAGCTACCTCCGGTATTGACAACAAGGACATCAAGATCGGTGTTTCCATCTGGTCTTCTACCGATGTTCTTGGTTCCCAGTGTAAGCTGATCCTGGATGAGGCGGCAAAGGCTTTAGGTGTACAGGTTCAGTATGTTGACCAGGGACATGTATCTGAGAAGGTTACCGCTTCTGTAGAGCAGCTTGCTGCAGCAGGATGCCAGGGCATCATTATCTGTAACTCTTCTGATACTGAGATGACTTCTGCAATCAAGACTGCAAATGACAATAAGGTTTATCTGGCACAGTTCTTCCGTGTAATCAGCAAGGACAACAGCGCAGATATCTACGACATGGCAACCCAGTCTCCGTACTACATCGGTGCAGTTCATGAGAACGAGCCGGAGAACGGCGAGAAGCTGGTTCAGATCCTTTTAGACAAGGGTGACAGAAACATCGGCCTGATCGGCTGGGAGCAGGGTGATGCTACCTGGTTAGGCAGATGGGAAGGTTACAAAGCAGGCGTTGAGAAATGGAATGCAGAGCATCCGGATGATCAGGCTAAGCTTTCTGAGCCGCAGTACGCAGGTACTTCTTCTGAGGGTGGTTCCAAAGCAGCAGAGGCTTTAATGTCTGCAGATCCTACTCTTGATGCACTGATCCCGGCAGGCGGCGGCGGTGATCCGCTTCAGGGTGCTATCGCAGCTGTTGAGCGTGCAGGCAAAGTTCAGGATATCGATATCGTTTCCACCGACTTCCTTCCGGACCTTGGCGAGAGACTTGAGAATGGTTCCATGGCTGGTCAGTCCGGCGGACATTACTGCGACCCGCTTATCGCTTTCATGATGGTTTACAACGCAATCAAGGGCAACTACAGCGGATTTGAAGGCAAGTTCGAGGATGTTCCGTTCCCGTACCTGTACGTATCTTCCGCAGATGACTACAAAGCTTACGAGCAGTACTTCGTAGATCAGCTTCCTTACACCGATGAGGAACTGGTTTCCATGTCTGAGCTGGATCTTGAGGGCCTGAAAGAGGCAGCAGCTAAGATCTCCATCGAAGACGCAGCAGCAAGAGCTGGTAAATAATTTACAAAAGATGATTTGGGCTGAGTAGCTTGAGACGGCCGGTATCGCGCGGCGATGCCGGCCGTCATGTCTTAGTATGAAATAAGAATGAGGTAAAGAATATGGGTACTTCTGTTGTTGACACACCCGGAAAGAAAAAACTTTCGGGAACTGCGAAGGGCTATTTGATCCTGTTTGGTCTGGTAGTGCTTTCCTGGCTGATCTTTAAGATCCTGACACCTAGCAACTTTGGTTCACCGGCTAACATGCTGAGCTATTTCCAGGCCAGCCTGATTGCCACAGTCGGTGCAGTTGGCTTCTATTTCGTCATGGTTATGGGAATGTTTGATTTCTCTATTGGTGCAAACATCATGCTTTCCGCAATCGTTGGCTGCGTGTTCGCATCAAGATTCGGAATGGGCTATGCCGGACTCATCATCGGAAGTATCGTGACCGGTTCCATCGTTGGTCTGTTGAACGGCGTTTTCTATGTTAAGCTTCACATTCCGTCTATGATCGTAACCACGGGTCTTGCGCTGATTTATGAGTCTGTTGCGAACTATATCGCAGGCGGTGTGGAGCAGACGCTTCCGTCTAACCTGCGTGCCTTTGGCCAGATGCCGGGCAACATTATCCTGGCAGTGTTAGCATGCGTGGTTGCGTACATCTTTTTAAATTACACCAAGATCGGTACATACACCTACGCGATCGGCAGCAACGAGTTTGTAGCCAAGAACATGGGTATCAATGTAGATAAATACAAGGTTCTGGCATTCATCTTAAGTGGCGCCTTCCTTGGCGTCATGGCAGTCCTGACCATCAGCTATGGTTCTTCCATGGTAGCAGTAACCGGAATGGCCTCCATGAGCCGTAACTTCGTTCCGACCATGGGCTGCTTCTTTGGACTGGCATTTAAGAAATACGGTATGCCGCTGCAGGCTATCGTGATCGGTGAGTTCGTAATCAATATCATCTTCTTCGGCTTTATCGCAATGGGTGCTCCGACCGCGATCCAGGACGTTATCACAGGTCTGGCTCTGCTGATCATCATCACCGTAACGACAAAAGTAACGAAGGGCGAGATCGTCAAGTAGATCATAGGGAGGAAATGCAATGAGCGAAGTAAGGTTAGAGGTAAAAAATCTTTGCAAGTCCTTCGGTATCACGAAGGCGGTTCAGAATGTTTCATTTAACGTAAACAAAGGCGAAGTACACGCGCTGATCGGTGAGAACGGTTCTGGTAAATCAACCCTGACCAACATGCTGACCGGTATCTACAGCATCGGAAGCGGTACCTTCGTACTGGATGGAAAAGAAATCCATCCGAAAAACCAGGTTGAGGCAAACAATGAGGGTGTCTCCATTATCGTGCAGGAGCTTGGTACCCTGTCTGGTCTGACGGTGGCAGAGAACATTTTCCTGGGTCATGAAGACCAGTTTGTACATATGGGCATTAAGAATACCAATGCCATGAACAAAAAGGCAACGGAGCTCTTAAAACAGTATGGTTTTGAGCGGATCAAGGCAGCAGACATCATCGATGAGTACAACTTCGAGGACCGTAAGCTGATCGAGATCGTAAAAGCAACCTATTTCAATCCGAAGATCGTAGTCATCGATGAGACAACCACCGCACTTTCCCAGGAGGGACGTGAAGAGCTTTACAAGCACATGAACCGGATCCGCGAGAGCGGCAATTCCATCATCTTCATTTCCCATGACCTTCCGGAGGTGTTGGACAAATCCGATACCATTACCATCATGCGTGATGGTGTCTACATCGATACCGTAAAGAGTAAAGATGTGACAGAGGATGACTTAAAGCGTCTGATGGTTGGCCGTGAGGTAACCGGTGACTATTACCGTTCCGATTACGGCGAGAAGGTTTCCGATGAAGTCGTTCTTTCGGTGAAAAATGTAACCGTTCCTGGCCTGATCCACGATGTAAGCTTCGACCTGCATAAGGGCGAGATCTTAGGCTTCGGCGGTCTGTCTGAGTCTGGTATGCATGAGATCGGTAAAGCAATCTTTGGTGCATCTTATGACCGCACCGGTACGGTAGAGCTCGCAGACGGTACCCAGATCAACGATATCCCGACTGCGATCAAGCACAGCATCGCTTACACATCCAAGGATCGTGATAACGAGTCTGTTGTACTGAACCAGAGTATCGGTGACAATATCTGCCTGCCGTCCCTGGACAGTCTGGCTGGCAAGTCCCATCTGTTAAGCGATAAGAAGTTAAAAGAGTTCGCAAACAAGTATGCAAAGCAGATGTCCGTTAAGATGGTCAATGTCGACCAGTTTGTATCCGATCTTTCCGGTGGTAATAAACAGAAGGTTGTTCTTGCAAGATGGATCGGTAAAGATTCCGATATCGTTGTGTTAGACAGCCCGACCCGAGGTATCGATATCAAGGTAAAACAGGATATCTACCAGTTAATGAACCAGATGAGAAAGAATGGAAAATCCATCATCATGATCTCCGAGGAGCTGATGGAGCTTATCGGTATGTGCGACCGCATCATGATCATGAAGGACGGAAAGACCAGCGGAGAGCTGGAGCGTAATGAGGCCCTCGATGAGAACAGCCTGATTACGATGATGGTATAAGGAGGCAGCAATGGAGAATCAAGTTAAGACAAACACAGACCAGAAAGAGCAGCAGCTCAAAAAATTATCGAAAATGTCATTGATCCGTTCCCTTCTGCCGATCGCAGGACTGGTCATCATTTTCTTACTGTTTAATTTCCTCACGAATTTCAGAATGATCGGAAACCTTCCGCTTGTTCTGTCACAGGTTTATGTGACGATGATCGCAGCAACCGGTGTATTTTTCATCATGACCATGGGCGGTCTGGATTTCTCCCAAGGCTCTATCCTTGGTATCGCATCCATCGTAGTATGTATGTTGTCCAAGACCAGCATTCCGTTAGCGATCGTTGGCGGTATTGTGGCAGGCGCAGCAATCGGTGCGATCAACGGTTACTTCTATGTATACCGTAAGATCAAATCCTTTATTGTTACGATCTGTACCATGTTCCTGTTCCGTGGTTTCATCAAGTATCTGACAACCAATGCGCCGGTAGCAGGCTCTGCAAAGCTGATTAACTTCGACAGCACTGGATTAAAGATTGCGTGTACCGTACTGATTCTGGTTATTGGATTTGTATTGTTCCGCTTCACGAAGTTCGGCACTTACTTAAAGGCTATCGGTGCAGGTGAGAAGGCCGCAATGTTCTCTGGTATCCGCACCGACCGCATGAAGTTCTGGATCTACGTTTTAGCTGGCGCAATTACCGGTTTTGCAGCATTCATCAACGTTATCAAGGTTGGTTCTGTTACATCCTCCGGTGGTAACCAGTTAGAGACCCAGATCCTGATCGCACTGGTACTTGGCGGTATGCCGATCTCCGGTGGTGCGAAGGTTCGTTTCGAGAATATCATCGTAGGTTCCCTGCTCTATATCGTATTAAACAGTGGACTGACCATGATGGGCTTCTCTACACAGCTCATGCAGCTGATCCAGGGCGTGGTATTCCTGGTATTCGTAGCAGTCTTCGCAGACCGCCAGTCCCTGCAGGTTATCAAATAGCCAGACGGGGAAAATCCAGCGTGCCGGAACCGACAACGGCAGCTGCCCAAATTTGTGCGGCGGGAATGCCGGCATCAGAAGAAGCATCGGAGGTTTGATGATATGCCCAGAACAGCGGGAAGTCAGAATCAGGATAATCTGAAATACCAGAAGCTTTATAACTGGGGCCGCACCCTGATCACCAGCGGAGTGCTTAAAAACCAGGATAAGTTCCCGTCCGAACATATCCTTCAGAAAAAGTTTGGATATTCCAGGCAGACGGTCCGCAACGCTTTGGACCGTCTGGAGAAAGACGGACTGATCGTCCGGGTAAAGGGAAGCGGTACTTATGTATCCTATGAAAATAGTGACGCGGACGGGGCACGTCCCCATGTGGGGCTGATCTTAAGCTATCTTTCGGACTATCTGTTTCCACAGGTGTATGCAGGAATCGAATCGGTGCTCCGGGACAAAGGCTTCGAGATCGATGTAGCCGTGACAAGAAACCGTCTGAACGATGAGGAAATGTATTTAAAGGGATTCTTAAATCGGAATGTGGCTGGCCTCATCATAGAGGGCACCCGTTCCACATTTCCAAATCCGAACCTGCGTCTTTACAAGGAAATCCGGAAGCGGAATATTCCGACCCTGTTCATTCACAACCATTACCAGAATGAGCAGTTTGACAGCGTGGAAATGTCGGACGCCCGGGCAGGCTATGAGCTGACCAGGCTGCTGATCCAGAACGGCCACCGCCGGATTGGAGGGATCTTCAAGTATGATGATATACAGGGGATCGAGCGTTACCGCGGATTTATCGAGTGCCTTTCGGATTATGGTGTCAATTTTGATGATGATTGTATCCGGTGGTATTCTACCAAGGATATGGAAGAAAAGCTGAGCAGGAAGAGTCTGCTGCGGATGTACCGCAGGACGAAGGACTGCACGGCCATGATCCTCTATAACGATGAGGTGGCCGGCTTCTATATGGATTTTTTAAAGGAACGCGGACTGAAGGTCCCGGATGATATTTCCCTGGTATCGTTTGATGATGCCGGGCCGGAGCAGGACGCGGAACTGAAGATCTTATCGGTGATCCATCCCAAATATAATCTTGGAAAGATCACGGCCAGGAACCTTCTTCGCATGATGGAGGATCCGGAATGGCAGAAAAAGAATTACGCACACCAGTTTCCGGTGACATTCAACAACGGAAACTCGGTACGTGACATAAGATGAATAGCAATAAGAAACATTCACATTTATTAAACAGGAGGTAGATTGAAATGAAAAAGTTATACTTTGCAGTAGGCTCCCAGGATCTTTACGGAGACGAGTGCTTAAAACAGGTGGCTGAGGACAGCCGCCAGATGGCAGAGTTTTTAAATGACAAATTAAAAGATATCGTGGAGGTAGAGCTGGTTCCGACTATCATCAACTCCGAGAGCTGCATCAAGACCATGCGTCAGGCATCCTGCGATGATGACTGTGTAGGCGTGATCACCTGGATGCATACCTTCTCCCCGGCTAAGATGTGGATCAAGGGTCTTCAGGAACTGAGAAAACCGCTTTTACATCTGCATACCCAGGCAAACGAGAAGCTTCCGTACGATGCGATCGATATGGACTTCATGAACTTAAACCAGTCTGCACATGGTGACCGTGAGTATGGCTTCATTGTAGCAAGAATGGGAATCCCGCACGAGGTTGTTGCAGGCTACTATAAGCATGACGATGTAGTTGCAAAGATCCGCCAGTTCGCATCTGTCGCAAAGGCAATCGCTTACTCCAAGTCCTTAAAGGTTGCTTCCTTCGGCAACAACATGCGTGAAGTAGCCGTAACCGATGGCGACCGCGTAGAGAGCCAGATCAAATACGGATGGGAGTGCAACTACTTTGCACTGGGTGACCTCGTAGACATCATCAATGCAGTGAGCGAAGATGAGATCGATGCAAAGATGAAAGAGTACACTGACAAGTACACCATGAAGACTGACCGGATCGATTCTGTCCGCGAGCAGGCAAAATATGAGGTTGGCCTGGAAAAATTCCTGGCTGCCAACGGTATCGGCGCATTTGCAGACACCTTCCAGGATCTGCACGGATTAAAACAGCTTCCGGGTATCGCAGCACAGAACTTAATGGCAAAGGGAATCGGCTTTGGTCCGGAGGGCGACTATAAGATCTCTGCTTTATCCGCAGTTCTGATGAAGATGTCCGAGGGCAAAGAGGGTGCAACCGGCTTTATCGAGGACTACACCTACGATCTGACTCCGGGCCAGGAGTTAGAGCTGGCTTCCCATATGCTGGAGGTTCCGCCGGCATTTGCAGCTACCAAACCGGAGATTGATGTGCTTCCGCTTGGCATTGGCGGTAAAGAAGATCCGGCAAGACTGATCTTCGACGGCGTGACCGGCGATGGTATCCAGGTAACCATGGTTGATATGGGTGACCGCTTCCGCCTGATCTGCGCAGACATCGAGCTGGTAAAACAGCCGAAGCCGATGCCGAACCTTCCGGTAGCAAGAATCATGTACCGTCATAAACCGAACTTCCAGATCGGTACCGCAGCATGGTGCTACGCAGGTGGTGCACATCACTCTGTAGTATCTACTGCATTGACCAGAGACGATATCGCAATGTTCGCACGTCTGACCGGTACAGAGCTCATCACCATTGGTGACGATACCACCGAGGCAGACCTGCAGAAATTTTTCATGAAATAAATTATTTGGGAATGTGATCATAACGGCATAAAAACAGACAGCCGCCTCACGGATTTCTCCGTGAGGCGGCTGTCTGTTACTGCTCCATCTTCTGGTTCATGAGCCAGGTAGTAAAGTAGGCCTGGATCACATCGAACGGTGCATTTCCCATATCCAGAAGGAAGGTGTGAAAGGCCTTGGCAGAGAATTTTTCGCCAAGCTGCAGCTTGGCGTTTTCCCTCATGTTGCGGATCTCCAGGGAGCCAATGAAGTAAGAAAGGTAGTTAGCAGGATTATCCACCATGGTCTCAAACATGGAACCGGTGATGGAATCCGGATCGCTAAAGTAGGAGGACAGGTATTTGCGGACATCTTCCCGCTCCCAGCCAAGGTAATTCACGGCCAGGTCCAGATACGCATGGATACCAAGGGTCGCTTTGGAGTTCGCTTCCAGCAGTTCGCCAAGCAGCGGGTCCAGACCGTTATCCAGCCGGTAGGACAGTGCTTCCACGTAAGCGGCCCAGCCTTCCGTGTAGCCGGAAAAGCTTAAGATCTTGCGCAGGTCAGAGCCGCAGTGGGTGTGAAACCATACGGTCTGATACAGGTGGCCCGGATAACCCTCATGGGCTATGGTATTGTAGAGCGGCTGGTTATCGTAGACGGGATTCCGGTTGATGTAGATCACATTTTCAGAGCTGTCATCCAATGGTGAGGTTAAGTAAAAGGCAGGACTTAAGGAAAGCTCTAAGGCCTTTGGAACATCCTTTAGAGTGTAGCTGCATTCCGGAAGCTGTGGGAAGTCTTTTAAGGTCTGTTCCTTTAACTCTTCCATAATGGCAGTTGGCTCCGTCTGGCGGTAGTGATAGTCAGAGAGCATGGATTCCAGCTCCGGGTGTTCGGAAAGCAGCTTTGAGGTGGTCTGCAGATTGTTGGAAATTTCCTGTTCGGTGGCCGTCATCAGTTCATCGATCGAATGGTAGGAGGTGCCGGTTGCCGTGTAGACAAGATATTCATAGTATGCCTTTCCGTTCGGGTATCCGCACATTCCCTTTTCGTTTGTTCCGGTGCCTTTTAAGGCTTCCAGTCCATCAATCAGAAGCTTGTAAGCCGGGACAAAATGTTCCTCCAGGGCTTTTTCATTGCGGGAGTAAAGTTCTTTTTTTTCATCGTCTGTCAGATCGGGAAGAACCGATAACCGTTCCTTAAAGGAATCGATCATAAAGTTGTTTCCCGGGACAAGCAGGTAGCTTTTGCAGGAATCGATGACATGATCCAGAGAAGTATCGCTCATCATCAGGCCGGCATTGGCTTTTTCCTGCTCAAAAGAAAGGATCTGCCCGTAAAATGTGTCCAGATATTCTAAAATATTCAGATAGTCCTCCACATCCTGGCGGGTATAAAAGACATACTCGCAGAGCAGTATCGGAAGCTGTGCCTGGGTTCCGATGGTGGGGGCTAACGGCTGGCTGTAAAGCTCCAGCCCTTCTCCTTTTTTTTCTGTGTCCATCAGGCTTTCCAGAATGCGGAGCGTAAGCTTCTGATCCCCGGTTAGAAGTGCAGGCTGAAAGGAAGCAAGCTCACTGCGAAGCTCCTCCTGGTCTTTCCGGGTCTGCAAAAATGCATCCATGGAAACCGGTGAAATGAGTGCATCGGTTTTGGTGATGCCGCGGCTTTCCGGGTTTTTCAGTAGAAAATGAAGATCCAGACGGGAGGCTGAGACCTCGTCCTGAAACAGCGTTTCTTCCAGATCTGCAAAACGCTTCTGTTCTTTTAAGCTGCTTTCTGTCAGCTGTTCATAGTCTGAAGTGCTTTCCTCCTCGTATGGGGCAGCTGTGGTGGGCTGCGGCGTGCGGGAGATGGGAGAGCAGGAACAAAGCAGCATGACGCAGAGCACTCCGGTCAGTAATGACACCAGAGCGCGCCTTTTTTTATGATCGTTATGCATGAAGCAATCCTCCAAAGTTAGTCTTAAGTGTTCCTAATTATATCCTATACGAGCCGGAAATACAACAGAACCATAGAATGCAGAATATTGAGTTTTCACGGACTTTATGATATCATTGACTTAATTGGCGCAACAAACTACAGGCTTGCGCAGTTGCAGCGCCGGATATACAGACTGTACGCATTACGGTTCACAGGTTTCACAGACAGTAATGCACAGGCGTCACATTTGACAGGCAGGTCCGGCAGCGAAAGTTTAGGAGGAACATGGC
The DNA here is from genome assembly GCF_003480105.1 of Clostridium sp. AM42-4. Classification (NCBI taxonomy): domain Bacteria; kingdom Bacillati; phylum Bacillota; class Clostridia; order Eubacteriales; family Clostridiaceae; genus Clostridium; species Clostridium sp. AM42-4. The sequence continues at coordinate 15,225 of NZ_QUIK01000026.1, read as the reverse complement.
TCATGTGTCAGAATGAAAATTGTAATTGCAAGAAACCGTATTATATCACCACCGCGATCGCTTATACATCCGGTAAGCCGCATATCGGCAACACCTACGAGATCGTATTAGCAGACAGCATCGCGCGTTTTAAGAGAGAGCAGGGCTATGATGTCCGCTTCCAGACCGGTACCGACGAGCACGGTCAGAAGATTGAGTTAAAGGCAGAGGCAGCAGGCGTAACCCCGAAGGAATTTGTCGATGATGTGGCAGGCCAGATCAAAACCATCTGGGATCTGATGAATACCTCCTACGACAAATTTATCCGTACCACCGATGCAGATCATGAGGCTCAGGTCCAGAAGATCTTTAAGAAGCTGTACGACCAGGGAGATATTTACAAAGGCTACTACGAGGGCCTTTACTGCACTCCGTGTGAGTCCTTCTTCACCGAATCCCAGTTAGTAGACGGCAAGTGCCCGGACTGCGGACGTGAAGTGCAGCCGGCAAAGGAAGAAGCATACTTCTTCAGAATGAGCAAATATGCAGACCGCCTGATCGCGTATATCAACGAGCATCCGGAGTTCATCCAGCCGGTATCCAGAAAGAATGAGATGATGAACAACTTCCTGCTTCCGGGACTGCAGGATCTGTGCGTATCCAGAACCTCCTTTACCTGGGGAATTCCGGTTGCCTTCGATCCGAAGCACGTTACCTATGTATGGCTGGATGCCCTGACAAACTACATCACCGGTCTTGGCTACGACTGCGACGGAAACCACGGAGAGCTGTTTAAGAAATACTGGCCGGCAGACCTTCATCTGATCGGTAAGGATATCATCCGTTTCCATACCATTTACTGGCCGATCTTCCTGATGGCACTGGATCTTCCGCTGCCGAAGCAGGTATTTGGCCATCCGTGGCTGTTACAGGGTGACGGCAAGATGAGTAAATCCAAGGGCAACGTCCTTTATGCAGACACTCTGGTAGATTTCTTCGGTGTCGATGCAGTCCGTTACTTTGTTCTGCACGAGATGCCGTTCGAGAACGATGGCGTGATCTCCTGGGAGCTGATGGTAGAGCGCATGAACTCTGATCTGGCAAACATCCTTGGAAACCTGGTAAACCGTACCATTTCCATGTCCAATAAATACTTTGGCGGCGAGGTAAGAAATGGCGGCGCTGCCGATGCAGTGGATGAGGACTTAAAGAACGTCGTTCTGGAATCCGTAAAGAAAGCAGAGGGCAAGATGAATGAGCTGCGTGTGGCAGATGCCATCACCGAGATCTTCAACATCTTCCGCCGCTGCAATAAATATATTGATGAGACCATGCCGTGGTCTCTGGCAAAGGATGAGGCTCAGAAAGACCGTCTGGCAACTGTGCTCTACAATCTGGTAGAGGCAATCACCATCGGCGCATCCTTACTGGAGTCCTTCATGCCGGATACCTCTAAGAAGATCCTGGCACAGCTCCATGCACAGAAGCGTGCCCTTTCCGAGATGGATCAGTTCGGTCTGTATCCGTCCGGCGAGCATGTAACCGACGCTCCGGAGATCCTGTTCGCAAGAATGGATATCAAAGAAGTGATGGAAAAAGTAGAAGCAATGCGCGCTGCTGAGAAGGCTGCAGCACCGGCCGCAGAGGAAGCAAAGGAAGAGGAGCCGGTCATCGACATCGAGCCGAAGGCTGAAATCGAGTACGATGACTTTGCAAAGCTCCAGTTCCAGGTTGGCGAGATCATTGCCTGCGAGGCTGTGAAGAAGTCCAAGAAGCTTCTCTGCTCCCAGGTTAAGATCGGCAGCCAGGTAAAACAGATCGTCAGCGGAATCAAGGCACATTATTCACCGGAAGAGATGGTAGGCAAGAAGGTTATGGTAGTTGTAAACTTAAAGCCTGCAAAGCTGGCTGGTGTACTGTCTGAGGGTATGCTTCTCTGCGCAGAAGATGCAGACGGAAACCTGTCCTTAATGGTTCCGGAGAAGAAGATGCCGTCCGGCGCTGAGATCTGCTAAGGTGATAACCCGGAAGTAAAAGCATGCCGGCTGCGGGACAGCCGCAAAGAATGAGGAACAAAGACAGATGTCTGAAAAACAAATTTTGAGACATGGATTAAACGGCAATCAGTTAAAGCTGATTGCCGTTGTCAGTATGTTATGCGATCATGCAGCAATCCGCCTGCTGGCTTACGGGCTGATCCCGGCGCTGCGTGAGACAGGAGCGGATGCCGCGGCAGATCTGTGGAACCAGGTTTTCTGGATTTTGCGCTCGGTGGGGCGTATGGCATTTCCGATTTATGTATTTCTTCTCGTGGAAGGATTCTGCCATACGGCAAACCGCAGGCGCTATGCAATGCGCCTTGGAATCTTTGCCCTTCTCTCCGAGGTCCCGTATGACCTGCTGTTATTTGGAAAACCCTGGGATATGCGGGCGCAGAATGTGTTTATCACCCTGTTCCTTGGAATTTTGATGTTAACGGTCATAGACTGGATCGGAAAAAATACCGAAGCGGGCATGGCACCTTACCGGCAGATGGGTGTGATCGCGGCAACAGCATTTCTTGCCTGGTTTTTGAAGTGCGATTACGATGCTGTAGGAATTATGCTGATCGCGCTGTTCTTCTGGCTTCGTCCGCAGCCGGGGACGGCATGCCTGCTGGGACTGCTTTTTCTGGCGGCAGCCGAGTCAAAACCGGTCTACCTGCCCGGACTGGCAGCTGCGTTCTGCCTGATCCGCTGCTATAACGGGACACGCGGGGGATTCCGGGGGAAATGGTTTTTCTATCTGGTGTATCCGGTGCATTTGCTGCTTTTGTATGGGTTATCCAGATTGCTGTTTGGTTAGTTAAAGGAGAACATTATGATTTTTGATACCCATGCCCATTACGATGATGAGGCATTTAACGAGGACCGCGATGCTGTTTTAAAAAGTCTGTCAGAGCACGGCATTGAGGCCGTGGTAAATGTAGGCGCCAGCATCCAGACAACGAAAAATACATTGGAGCTGATGAAAAAATATCCATTTGTCTATGGTGCGGTCGGCGTGCATCCAAGTGAGACAGCAGAGCTGAATGATCACCTATTTGACTGGCTGCGCCATGTGTCAGAGAAAGAGAAAGTGGTGGCGATCGGAGAAATCGGTCTGGATTATCACTGGGACGAGCCAGAGCCAGAGCTTCAGAAAACCTGGTTTGTGCGTCAGCTTGGACTGGCAAGGGACCGGAAACTTCCGGTTATCATTCACAGCCGTGATGCTGCAAAAGACACGCTTGATATCATGAAGGCAGAAAAAGCGGGAGAAATCGGAGGAGTGATTCACTGCTTTTCTTACAGTCTGGAAATGGCGAAGGAATATCTGAATATGGGCTTTTATCTGGGAATCGGCGGTGTGCTGACGTTCAATAACGCGAAAAAGTTAAAAGAAGTGGTCGGGTATATGCCGCTGGAACGGATCGTACTGGAGACCGACTGCCCGTATCTCTCCCCGGTGCCAAACCGTGGAAAACGGAATTCCTCGCTGAACCTTCCTTATGTGGTAGAGGAAATCAGCCGGATCAAACAGGTACCGGCAGAGCAGATCATTGAGATCACAAACCGGAATGCAAAGCAGATGTACCGGATAGAAAAATAAAGGAGGGAAGAAGCATGAGAGAAAAGCTTGGTAATCCGAAGAATACCATCGAAGTAATCCAGAAATATCAGTTTGCCTTTCAGAAAAAGTTTGGCCAGAACTTCCTGATCGATCCCCATGTGCTGGATAAGATCATAGGGGCAGCAGGCGTCACAAAAGAGGATATGGTGCTGGAAATCGGACCTGGTATTGGAACCATGACGCAGTACCTGGCAGAGGCAGCCGGGAAGGTCGTTGCAGTAGAAATCGACAACAACCTGATCCCGATTTTAAAAGAGACGCTGGCTGATTACGATAACATTACCATCATCAACGAAGACATCCTGAAAGTTGACATAAAAAAACTGGCAGAGGAGTACAATGGCGGCCGTCCGATTAAGGTTGTGGCAAATCTGCCGTATTATATTACCACACCGATCATTATGGGCTTGTTTGAAAGCAATGTGCCGATTGATAACATTACCGTTATGGTGCAGAAAGAGGTTGCAGACCGCATGCAAGTAGGACCGGGCTCCAAGGACTATGGCGCACTGTCTCTGGCCGTGCAGTATTACGCGGAGCCGTATATTGTGGCGAATGTACCGCCGAACTGCTTCATCCCGCGCCCGAATGTGGGGTCTGCGGTCATCCGTCTGACCCGCCATAAGGAAATGCCGGTTCAGGTAACCGATCCGAAGCTGATGTTCCGTCTGATCCGCGCATCTTTCAACCAGCGCAGAAAGACATTGCAGAACGGTTTGAATAACGCACCGGACATTTCTTTTACTAAGGAACAGATCATAGCGGCCATTGAAAGCCTGGGAGTTCCGGCAACGATCCGTGGTGAGGCACTGGATTTAAAACAGTTTGCGCAGTTAGCGAATTATTTTACGGAACATTGTAAATAAAGTAACTGTTCAGTAGGTCTGCGCATTTACTGCGCTGACCGTAAGAAAACATAGGCTGGCAGGCAAAAATCCCATTGCCGCAGGCAATGGGATTTTTGCTTGTGACTGTGAAGGTACTGAACAGTTACTAAATAAATATTTTGGACATAGCTCTCATATCCTTCGCATATACATAATAGCGGAGGGATGAGAGCTATGTCTGATTACCGGAGACTGATTTCGTACATATATGCATACGAGGGTGGAGAAAAAGGAAAAAATATAGGGTTTGCCAAGATCGATATGCGCGGTCCGCAGTGCCGGATCCAGGTGAATGTCAAGAAGGTTTATGTAGGCAGCAGCGATATCGGTGTATATCTGCTTCATACCGGTGGGGAAGTTCTGCTGGGACGGATCTTTATCCGCAGCGGTGCGGGAGAGTTTCGCACCCAGGTGCAGTCCGAAGATGTGGATGGAACCGGCATTCGCATAGAAGACTGTTACGGTCTCACGATCCATGATATGGAAAATGCCTGGCAGAGCTATACTACGATTTGGGAAGATGCAGTAGCGCAGACCGCAGAGATCCAGCTGGCAGAGGTAACGGCAGAGCATATCCGCAGGCAGCAGGAAGAGAGGATGCAGCAGGAACGAAAACAGCAGGAACAAAAACAGCAGGAACAAAAACAACAGGAAGAACAGCAGGATCAGCAGGCACAGCAAAGTCTTCCTATATCAGCAGAAATCGAGCGTGAACTGGAGGCAGAGGAAGAAAAGCTGGAAGCGACTGCGCCGTGGGAAGAAAATGTAGCAGTGGATGGGGGAAAAAACGAACAGTCGTGTCAGAATATTGGAGGAAGTAAGAGGAAAAGTGTACAGGCAGAATCTGTGAAAGAAGCCTGTGTGGAGAACATGCAGGCAGAATCTACAGTGGAAAATTGTCTGGAGAGCAAGCAACCGGAATCGGTGGCTGAAAAACATCTAGAGAGTATGCTGACAGAGCCTGTGGTGGAAAAACATTTGGAGGATTTTGCGCCAGATTCCAGGATGGAAAAGCATCAAAAACGAATACCGGAAGAAGGTATGGCAGAGGTGCAGCAAATAAATCTGCCGGAAGAACAGACAGAGAAGCAGCCGGACGATCAGGATGTGCATCAAGGCCCGGAGGACACCGCACGTCTGGCAGAGCTTGACCGGGAAGAAAATGAAGAACTTGCAGATACGAATATCTGGAAAAAAATGAGTGGTCAGTACACAAAGGTTCTGGCTTTTGACTATGACAATGACTGCGAAATCCTCTCCATAAAACCCCAGGACATCGGGCTTTTACCGCGGGAAATCTGGGTGTATGGAAATAACAGCTTCCTGCTTCATGGATATTATAATTACCGCCATCTGATCCTGGCGAAGCTGCAGGACCCGCAGAAGACACCGCGGTATCTTCTGGGAGTACCCGGACATTATTTCAGCAACGAAAAATACATGGCTTCCATGTTTGGTTTTCCGCATTTTGTACTGGCAAGGAAACAGCCTCAGGGAGACGGAAGATTTGGCTACTGGTATACGGATATCCGGTTATGAAGATTTGTTGTTATTCATGAGATTCCGTTGCCGGGCACACATGCGTGTACAGGAAATACACGTTGCACAGACAGTAACGAAAACGCTTCCGAATTCTGCGTATATCCGTTATACTGTTGTTATGGATTACTGTTTGCCCATATGTGAGCAGTAACAGCTATAAAAACAACTGGTTATGGAAACGAAACATACAGAGCTGGGAAGGAATTTGTTGTGGCAGAAGAAAAGAGAGTAAAAGAAAGTCCAATGATAGAAAAAGATGCACCGGAGGTAACCGCAGCACCAGAGGATATCCGTTATATGAAAGAGGCAATCCGGCAGGCGAAAAAGGCTGCGGCTCTGGGAGATGTCCCCATTGGTTGTGTGATCGTATATCAGGGAAAGATCATTGGCCGCGGTTATAACCGTCGCATGGCAGACAAAACGGTCCTGGCTCATGCAGAAATCATCGCAATACGGAAAGCCTGCAGGAAAATGGGAGACTGGCGGCTGGAGGACTGTACAATGTATGTAACTTTAGAACCGTGTCCCATGTGTGCAGGAGCCATTGTGCAGGCGCGGATCCCCAATGTGGTCATTGGCTGTATGAATCCCAAGGCCGGCTGTGCCGGGTCGGTGCTGGACATGCTCCATGAGGAAGGGTTTAACCATCAGGTGGAGACAAAAATCAATGTATGCAGGGAAGAATGCTCGGGAATGCTGTCGCAGTTTTTCAAAGACCTGAGAAAAAAACGTTTGGCAGAGAAAGAACAGGCAAAACAGCAGACCGCAGAAGAAAATTCTGTAGAAAAAACCAGCAGTTTCACAAAGGGTGAGAAAGTGAAGGCTCAGCCTTGACAAATCCCTGCGTTCTAAGGTATACTAAACAGGCATTTGCGAGGAAAAGAAACTGTTTGCGCAACGTGTGAACAGCAACAAACGCAGGTGCCACAAGAACATGTCATAAAGCTTCCGCGCAGCCGGGGAGATAGCGGTGCCCTGTATCTGCAATCCGCTCCAGCAGAGGTGATATCCCGCCTCGGATGCGAACTTGCAGGGCTGCCCCTGGTAAGCGGCGTTGACGTTTGGGTCTTGCGCAACAGAACCTCATGAACCGTGTCAGGGCAGGAATGCAGCAGCACTAAGTGAGTCCCTCTGTGTGCCGTAAGGAAGCCTGGACCGAGCTGGCTGCCAGGGTAACGCCTGTGAGCCGTATACAAAGCGGGGTGCGCGGATTTAATAAAGAATAATAATGGGTGTATCTTCAGAGAATGAAGGTATGCCCATTTTTCTTCTTTCTCCTAATAAAAGATGGACAAACGAGAAAGCGTTGTATTATAATAAAGTGGGTTTTTTTTATTTAGGATAACTATAAAGAAAGAAGGGTGTGTCTTCGATGAGAGTAGGAATACTGACCAGCGGCGGCGATTGCCAGAGCTTAAACGCAACCATGCGCGGTGTGGCAAAAGCACTGTATAAGATGTTTGAAGATGTAGAGATCATTGGTTTTGAAGATGGCTATAAAGGCTTAATGTATGCAGATTACCAGATCATGAAACCTTCGGATTTTTCCGGAATCCTGACAAAGGGCGGAACCATCCTCGGTACGTCAAGACAGCCATTTAAGCTGATGCGTGTTCCAGATGAAAATGGTCTGGACAAGGTTGAGGCCATGAAGCACACATACCGGAAATTGAAATTGGAATGTCTGGTGGTGCTGGGCGGAAACGGAAGCCAGAAAACGGCGAACCTTCTGCGGGAAGAGGGCTTAAATGTGGTATCTCTTCCGAAGACAATTGATAATGATCTTTGGGGAAGCGATGTAACCTTCGGTTTCCAGAGTGCGATCAATGTAGCAACCAACGCCATCGACTGCATTCATACAACAGCGGCATCCCATGGACGTGTTTTCATCGTGGAGGTCATGGGCCATAAGGTTGGCTGGCTGACCCTGTACGCAGGAATGGCTGGCGGTGCCGACATTATCCTGCTTCCGGAAATTCCGTACGATATCGATGTCATCGTTGCGGCATTAAAGGAGCGCAGCAAACAGGGCAAGCGTTTTTCCATCCTGGCTGTTGCGGAAGGCGCAATCTCCAAGGAAGATGCGGGCTTAAGCAAGAAGGAATTAAAAGAAAAGAAAAAGAACCAGGTGATCTATCCGTCAGTTGCTTACGAGCTTGGCGCACAGATCACGGAACGGACCGGACAGGAAGTCCGTGTGACAGTTCCGGGGCATACCCAGAGAGGCGGCGAGCCGTGTCCGTATGACCGGGTGCTTTCTACCCGTCTTGGTGCGGCAGCGGCAAAGCTGATCCAGGAAAAGAAATATGGTTATATGGTGGCAGTGCGGAATAACGAGATTACGGAAGTTCCGCTGGAGGAGGTTGCCGGAAAATTAAAAACGGTAGATCCGAACTGCTCCATGATCCAGGAAGCCAAGATGATCGGAATCAGCTTTGGTGATGAATAAAGACAGCCTGACAGGCCGGTGGATTCGGTGAGTCAGACTGCCGGAAACAAGGAGTTAAAGAATATGTCATATACTGCACTATACCGGAAATGGCGCCCTGCCCAGTTTGATGATGTCAAGGGTCAGGATCATATTGTGCAGACATTAAAAAACCAGATTACCAGCGGGCGTATCGGCCATGCTTATCTGTTTTGCGGAACACGGGGAACCGGCAAAACTACCATTGCAAAGATTTTTGCAAAGGCAGTAAACTGTGAGCATCCAGTGGACGGAAGTCCGTGCAATGAATGCGCAGCCTGCAAGGCAATCGCATCCGGAAGCTCCATGAATGTAGTAGAGATCGACGCGGCATCCAACAACGGTGTGGAGAATATCCGTGAGATCCGGGAACAGGTCCAGTATCCGCCGACGGAAGGCGCGTACCGGGTCTATATCATCGATGAGGTGCATATGCTTTCTACCGGTGCATTTAATGCGCTGTTAAAAACACTGGAAGAGCCGCCTTCTTACGTGATCTTTATCCTGGCAACGACAGAGGTGCACAAGATCCCGGTCACGGTATTGTCCCGCTGCCAGCGCTATGATTTCCGGCGTATCACAATCGATACCATTGCGGCGCGTCTGCGGGAGCTGGCCGATGCGGAACATATCCAGGTAGAGGAGAAAGCGCTGCGCTATGTAGCCAAGGCGGCGGATGGCTCCATGCGAGATGCTTTAAGCCTGTTAGACCAGTGTGTCGCGTTTCATTATGGCACGCTGCTCACTTACGATAATGTGCTGGAAGTGCTGGGCGCAGTGGATTCTGGTGTTTTTAGTGAACTGCTGCGTGCTGTGATCGCAAAGGACACAACGGCGTGCATGAAAAAACTGGAAGAAATGGTGATCCAGGGTCGGGAACTGGGGCAGTTTGTCACAGATTTTATCTGGTACCTGAGGAATCTTCTAGTGTTAAAAACAGCCGATGACGCAGAAAATATGCTGGATATGTCAGAGGACAACTTAAAGCTATTACGGGAAGAGGCAGAAATGATCAGCGGGGAAACGCTCATGCGTTTTATCCGGATCTTTTCAGAACTTTCCAATCAGATCCGCTATGCAAGCCAGAAGCGGGTACTGATTGAACTGGCATTGATCAAGCTGACAAAGCCGCAGATGGAGCCGAATCTGGATTCCATTTTACAGCGGTTAGAAGAACTGGAAGACCGGATGGATGAAGGAGTTCCGGTCAATTCCCAGATGATGCAGCAGATGGCGGCCCAGATGGGACAGCAGGGAAGCGGAATGAAGGCACCGGTCGATGCAGAGCCTGCACAGGCACCGCAGCAGGTATCGATTCCAAAAGCCCAGCTGGAAGATTTAAACCTCATCCGTCAGGACTGGGGAAAAATTATCCGGGAACTTGGCGGCGCGATCCGTCCAAGCTTCCGTGATACGGTGCTGGAACCCAGTGGAGACAGCTGTCTGTGCATCGTATTTTCAAATGGGGACAACTATGCCATCGGCAGCAGGCCTACGGTCCTTGGCGCGCTGGAAAAGTATGTGGAGGAGCAGTATGGCAAGACCATGTATTTCAAAGCGCGCATGAGAAATGCTGGTGAGCGGCTGAACACCATTTACGTCAGTGACGAAGAATTAAAAAATGCGGTTCACATGGATATTACAATAGAAGATGAGTAACTGAGCAGATGCAAAACAGTTATAAAGATGACAAAGATTAGGAGGAAGCATCATGGCAAAACGTGGTGGATTCCCGGGCGGAATGCCGGGAAATATGAATAATTTAATGAAACAGGCGCAGAGAATGCAGCGCCAGATGGAAGAGACAACGAAAGAACTGGAAGAGAAGGAGTACAGTGCATCCGCAGGCGGCGGTGCTGTAACTGTAACCGTTTCCGGTAAAAAAGAAGTGCTTTCTGTAAAGCTTTCTGAGGAAGTAGTAGATCCAGATGACATCGAGATGCTTCAGGATCTGATCGTGGCAGCAACTAATGAGGCTCTGCGCAAGATGGAAGATGAGTCTCAGGCAGCCATGTCAAAGCTGACCGGCGGATTAGGCGGTCTGGGCGGAGGCTTCCCATTCTAAAATGGATTACTACAGTAAACAGATCACAACACTGATCGAGGAATTATCAAAGCTTCCGGGTGTTGGAAGCAAATCAGCACAGAGACTGGCATTTCATATCATCAATATGCCGCAGGAGCAGGTGGCGAGTCTGGCTGGCGCGATCACGCAGGCCAAGGCGAATATCCGTTACTGCAAGGAGTGTTATACTCTGACAGATCAGGAACTCTGTCCAATCTGCAGCAGCGACAAGCGTGACCATAAAACGATCATGGTGGTTGAAAACACCAGGGATCTGGCTGCATACGAAAAGACAGGAAAGTATGAAGGTGTATACCATGTACTGCACGGAGCAATTTCTCCGATGCTGGGTATAGGACCCAATGACATCAGGCTGAAGGAGCTGATGCAGCGTCTTCAGGGGGACATAAAAGAAGTGATCATTGCCACCAATTCCAGCCTGGAAGGGGAAACTACGGCCATGTACATCAGTAAGCTGATCAAGCCTACAGGAATCCGTGTAAGCAGGATTGCAAGCGGGGTACCGGTTGGAGGAGATCTGGAGTATATTGATGAGGTAACCCTGTTAAGGGCGCTGGAAGGGCGCGTGGAGTTGTAGGGCAGGTCAGAGACCAGCTGCCGGTGTCTGCGGAGCAGAAAAACGGCGGCGAGAGAATGGATATTTGCCCGTTGCTGGCCATGCGTACATGAACAGCAGCGAAATGACAGTGGCAAAGGAGTGCAGAAGATGGATAAATACGAGTTTAACATAAAAGTAGAACAAATCAGAAAATTAAGCAATCAGGGCGATTTTGAGACAGCCATGAAAATTGCGGATACCATTGACTGGAAGAAGGTCCGCAATGCGAATCTGCTGTCTATGGTTGCCAACGTTTACGAAAAGAACCATGAGTATCAGGATGCAAAAGACATTCTGCTGATGGCTTTTGAGCGTGCGCCGATCGGGAAACGGCTGCTTTACAAGCTGACCGATCTTGCATTAAAGGAAGGCAATGTAGAAGAAGCAAATGCTTACTACCGGGAGTTCTGTGATCTGGCGGGAGATGATCCGCGCCAGCATCTGCTCCGTTATATGATCTTAAAGGCGATGGATGCGCCGATTGAGCAGCAGATCCATTCTCTGGAGGGCTATACCGAAGAAGAGCTGGATGAAAAATGGCTGTACGAGCTGGCAGAGCTGTATCACCGTGCCGGTGATGCGCAGCGCTGTGTGGCAGCCTGCGATAAGATCATGCTGATGTTTGGTCTTGGCAAATATGTAGATAAGGCCATGGAGCTGAAGGTCCAGTATGCGCCGTTAAATAAGTACCAGATGGACCTGGTAGAAAACCGGGATAAATACGAGGAAAAACTGCGCGCAGTAGAGCAGGCCTTTGAAGAGGAAGATGCGATGGATGACGAGCCGGAGACTGATGTGCAGCCGGAGGCAGAACAGTCAGGAAATGCCGCTGAAGAAACAGATGCAGAGGCAGAAGCAGAGCTGGCTTCAGAAGTGGTTTCGGAAGTGCCTGCACCGGCGGATGCTGTTCAGGCAGTCCCGGAAGAACAGAATTTGCTAAAAGAGGTTGCTGTAAAAGACGTCGATGAAGAAAACACAGAAGCACCGGAGGTAAATATTACTCCGGATCTTTCCTATGGAAAAGAAGCAATTGTGGCACAGGTACAGCAGGCAGAGACCGAGGCACAGCTTGCAAAAGAGGTATCGCGGATCGGGAAAGATGCAGTGGAGGAGGAGAGTGATCTGGGCAAGACCAGGGTACTGGATTCCATTCGCCGTATGCCGGCGGCAGAAGCTGCGCAGAAAGTGGAAACAAAAACCGTGGAGCCGGAAATCGAAGAGATTGACGAATTTGACGAGGAACCAGAGCTTCCGCGCATGACCAATCACCTGATGATCGAGGCAAGATCTCCTGAAAAAGGTATGGAGATTGCGATTCAGACCTTAAAACAGATTCAGAAAGAAACCGGAATTAAGAATCCGGTGGCAAAGATTACCGGTTCCAAGCTGAATAAGCGTGGAATCCTTGCCTGCGCAGACAAGCTGAGCGGAAAAGATCTTATGATTGAAGAGGCCGGAGACTTAACGCCTCAGATGATCGGGGAACTGGAAACACTTATGACCCGCGATACCAGCGGCATGCGTATTATCCTGATCGACAACCCGAAACAGATGGAGATGCTGCATGCGCAGAATCCGTCGCTGGCAGACAAGTTTGAGTGCATTGGCTGTGATTATCCGCCGGTACAGGCAGCGGAGCCAGAGGTTGCTGCGGCAGAGCCGGAAAGCATGGCAGAACCGGAGCGAGAATCAAACCTTAAGCAGGCAGAGCGTCCGGTACGTAAGGTGGTTTCAACCAGCAATGGGGCTATGCGGGCGCCGGAACCGGAATTAGAAGCTTCAGAACAGGAAGCGGCAGAACTAGCCGAACCTGCAGAAGAAGCAGAAATGGATATCGATGAATTTGCGCAGTATTGCTGCAAATATGCATCAGAGATTGACTGCAGCATTACCGGTAAGAGCATGCTTGCGCTTTATGAGCGAATCGAGATCATGGAAGAAGACGGAATCCCGCTGACCAGAAAGGAAGCACAGGCTTTGATCGAGGAAGCTGCGGACCGTGCGGAAAAACCATCTCTCGGCAAAGCCATTAAGGGATTGTTTTCTTCTAAGTATGACAAAGACGGCATGCTGATTTTAAAGGAAGAGCATTTTATATAATGAGAAGAGAAATTAGATTAATTGCACTTGATTTAGACGGGACGCTTCTGGATAGCCAGAAGCGTCTCTCTGCGAGAAATGAAAAGGCACTGAAAGAATGTATTGCCCGCGGGATTTATATTGTACCCTGTACCGGCCGCATCTGGGGAGGCGTGCCGGAGTTTTTGCGTACTTTGCCAGGAATCCGTTATGCCATTACGACGAATGGTGCGATCGTGGAAGACGTGGCAGAGCATAAGATCCTGGATGAGCGGAAGCTGGGCTGCGCACAGGCAATCGATATTTTGGAAATGGCAGGAAAGTTTCATACCATGTACGATGCCTATGTGAATGGATGTGCATATGGGGAAAAGCGGTTTCTGGAACATATGGATGATTACGCGATCCCGGATACGATCCAGGCAATGGTCCGCCAGACAAGACAGGAAGTACCGGATGTCGTGGAGAAGGTCCGCGCGTTAGGGCTTACGGTGGAAAAAATCAATTATTTCTTTGGTGACCAGCAGGAGCGTGCCCGCGCAAGAAGAGCCTTGCAGGACCGCGGGGACGTAATTGTCAGTTCATCCCTGGACAATAACCTGGAGATCAATGCGCCCGGAGCAACAAAAGGGGAAGCAATCCTTCGCCTGGCAAAGCATCTGGGCTTAAGCTGGGAACAGACCATGGGTTTCGGCGACGGGGAAAATGATATGACTATGATCCGCATGGCCGGAATCGGTGTTGCCATGGGAAATGCTGTGGAAGCATTAAAGGCAGAGGCAGACTATGTAACCGTGACGAATGATGAAGACGGGGTTGCGGATGCAATCGAAAAATTGTTGTGAAAATTTGCATGAAAGAAATATATGTATGTGGTGGCCGGAAGCGCAGAATGGAGTATATCATATGGATTTTTTAGCAGAACACTGGCTGTCTGTCGGTGTGGGCGTATTCTGGCTGTCTATGGTGCTTTATGGACATTATAGAGGGTTGGTGCGCATTGCAGTGACATTATTAGCGTTGATCCTGAGCCTTGTTGTGACACGTGTAGCTATGCCGTGTGTGACGGCTGCATTGAATCATAATACTGCCATCCATCAGATGGTGGGGGAGAGTCTTTTGAAAATGGCCGGGGCAAAAGCTGGAATGGAAGAAACAGATGCGCCAGATGGAACAGAAGTACAGCCCTCGTATCAGAGAAATATAATAGAAAATTTAAAGCTTCCGGAACAAATGAAGGAGGTACTGCTGGAAAATAACAATAGTGAGATTTACCGTATGCTGGGCGTGAACCGTTTTTTTGATTATCTCGGGTCATATCTGGCAACGATGGTAATCCGGACGTTTGGCTCCGGAATCTTATTTGCGGTAGTATTTCTCTTCTTCCGGATGGGCGCACATTGGCTGGACCAGGTAGCACGGCTTCCAATCATATCAGAATTGAACCAGCTAGCTGGTGCATTACTTGGAGGTGTTGCGGGTCTTCTGATCATATGGCTCGCCGGTCTTATTATAAAGGCCTGCTCTGGTATGGTGTGGGCACAGCCGGTGCTTATACAGATTGAAAAAAGCTGGTGGCTGAGCTTGCTGTATCAGAATAATCTGTTTAACTGGCTGTTCTTGTGTATTTTGAAGGGCTTTTCGTGAGGACTAGGGCAGAATGCGGTGTATAATCCGGTTGCTGTTTGCGCACCGCGTAAATAGCAACCGGATTTTGCCTGATTTTTAAGCCTTTTTGCGTGTGGTTTTTTGTTTTTATATTTTTTGAAAAAAGTTGTTGACAAACCATTTCCTGGATGGTATAGTATAACTCACCCGCGAAAAACAGCGGGACAGAAAAAAGAAAATAAAAAAACTGTTGACAAAAGCGTAAACATCTGGTAAGATACAACACGCTGCTGAAAACAGCAAAGCGAATCTGAAAAGATTCAAAAAG
>NZ_QUIK01000025.1:261-50614 GCF_003480105.1 Clostridium sp. AM42-4 | reverse complement strand
AAAGGCAACTCACACGGCCCTATTAAAGTGAAATAAATTTTTATTGTTACAGCGATAATCCGCCGCGTGCTCTTGCCCGTCTGTCGCGGATGGACTGAATCACCGGAACCAGGAACATAGCCACAAGGCCGCCTGCGAATCCGTTGTTATAAAGATTCATACCTCCATATACGATTCCCACATTCAGTGCTACGGAGGAATGTAAAAATCCTGCGATCACACCGGCAATGATTCCAAACTCACCGGCAATCGGTGCCAGGGTCGTAGATAACAGCAGTGCCAGGATCGCGGACGGATCCGTGATGCTCCAGCTTTTCGCCTCGCTGGCGATCAGCACACCTGCCATGACCGGCAGGATGTTGCGCAGATGCTTACCGGTGGCACTGAAGCCCACGACGGTAAAGATTCCGCCGATTGTCGGGCCGTTTAAGTCCCCGCCGACCATAACGACAAACAGCATGGCAGCCAGGCCGTTCACGCCCATATTAATCATGACAGCCGCGCCGCCCTCCGACTTATAATAATCCGTACCGCCCAGGCCATAGGACCGCAGGATGCTGCGATAATCCTCCAGTGCCATCGGATCCGTCAAAATGCCGTAGGCGATCATGGTTCCGAACAGAATGGACAGCAGAAGGATAAAGGTCTGGTTCTGCCCGGTAAACCAGATCAGGCGCGATTCAATGGTCACGCCAAATGATTTCAGGATAGACACGATGACTGTCGCGATGATGCCGCCCGCAAATCCCACATTATAAAGGGAATAACCTTTATGGGAATAATGGACATGGGTACTGAGAGGCGGTAGCACAAAGCCAATGATGATCCCTGTTGCCGCACAGAGCAGCAGTCTGAGCGGAAGCGGCAGGTTCACGATATGCATGACCTGGCTCACGATCGGTGAGAGGCTCGTCCCATAAAAGCCCACATACAGGTAACGCTTCACCGTGGTCTTATGGTATTTCGCATAAAGAAATACTCCAAGCAGGATCATCCAGATGTTCAATAGGTTTTTCCCAAACAGGGAGAATCCAAACATCAGACAGGTCGATGTGATCGTATGTCCGTCAAAGTTCATATCCAGGGCATACATGATACCGATGCAGATCAGTGTCAGGACACCCGCGTTGATAAAAGCCGCACCGACACCACCGATCACAAAGTAGTCTGTGATCAGAAAGTCCGGTTCCCGTATGATTTCCACGATCCCGTGAAAAATTCCGTCTATCGGCTGCATAAATAATCCGGCCACAATAAAATAAACCGGAAGCAGGGACAGGATCAAAAAGCATTTGTTTTTTGAAAGTGGTCTCTGTATTCCAAATCGGTTCATCAATTCCTCCATTATCCAAGAAATGCAGTTACCCCGAAATAGAACAGCACGATGACGCCCAGTACGATCCGGTAATAACCAAATACCTTAAAGTTGTTTTTTCTGATGTAGCCCATCAGGAATTTGATGGAATACACCGATACCACAAAGGCGATCACCATACCGGCAATCAGGTAAAACAGCTCCAGCCCGGTAAAGTGGAAGCCAAACTTCACCAGCTTTAACAGACTTGCCCCGAACATGACCGGGATTCCTAAGAAGAAGGAAAACTCTGCTGCCGCACTGCGGGAGCAGCCAAGGATCATGGCACCAAGGATGGTGGATCCTGAGCGGGAAGTGCCCGGTACCAGGGAAAGCACCTGGAACAGGCCTATCAGCAATGCTGTTTTGTAAGAGATCTGTCCCGTGCGCTGGATTGGGAAATCTGTATACTGGTTATGGTTCTCCAGAATGATAAACAGCACACCATAGATGATCAGCGTCGCCGCTACCACATAGCCGTTATAAAGGTGGGCATCCATCCAGTCATCCAGCAAAAGTCCAAACACCGCCGCTGGTACACAGGCTACAATGATCTTCAGCCAGAGTCGTACAGTTCCCACCTTCTGCGCCCGGCTCTTTCCCGGATCAAATGGATTCAGTCTCCGGAAATACAGCACAACAACCGCCAGAATGGCACCTAACTGGATCACCACCCGGAACATGGACATAAATGCGTCGGTTACATTTAAATGGATGATCTCATCCACCAGGATCATATGACCGGTGCTGCTGATCGGAAGCCATTCGGTAAAGCCTTCCACGATGCCAAGCACCAGAACCTTTAAAAATTCAATAAAATCCATATTTCTGCCTCATTTCTATTTGTCTTTCTCCACATTTTCGATCTGCCAGTCGATCGGGCTAAGGCCATGCTCCTCCAAAAATGCATTGGTCTTGCTGAATGGCCTGCTGCCAAAAAATCCCCGGTACGCAGAAAGCGGGCTCGGATGCGGTGCCTCTAAGATCAGATGCTTCGGATTGTTCAGCATCGCCTTTTTCGCCTGCGCCGGACGCCCCCAAAGAATAAAGACGATCGGCCGGTCCTGCTCATTTAAGATTTTGATCGCTGCATCCGTGAATTCTTCCCAGCCGATCCCATGGTGGGAATTCGCCGCATGCGCCCGCACAGTCAGCACGGTGTTTAACATCATCACGCCCTGCTTCGCCCACTTTACCAGATAACCATTGTTCGGTATGTAGCAGCCCAGGTCATCGTGCAGCTCCTGGTAGATGTTGACCAGGGACGGCGGGATCTCCACATCCGGCTTCACGGAAAAGCAAAGGCCATGCGCCTGCCCCACATTGTGGTATGGATCCTGCCCTAAGATCACCACCTTCACCTCCGAAAGTGGTGTAAACTCAAACGCATTGAAAATATCGTTTGGATCCGGGAAGACCTGTCTGGTCTCGTATTCATGTTTTACTGTCTCATACAGCTTCTTGTAATATGGCTTTTTAAATTCCCCGCTCAGCGGGGCAAGCCAGTCATTTGCAATGGCACCCATTTTTCCATCCTCCAATTTCCGATGTGTTACTGTACATGCGTACAGTAACTTCGATATTTCTCCCTGCCTTCCAAGGTAGCAGTTTTTTCCTCTCTGTTTTTTCTGGTGCCGCTAAAATTCCGGCGCACCGGCATTCCATTTTCCGGCACTGCCAGACATCTAAGCAGCCGCTATAACCGCACGGAAATTCCGCGCTCCCGCAGATACTCCTTCAGATCACGGATCTCCAGCTCTTTATAATGGAACAGGGATGCCGCCAGAGCTGCATCTGCCTTGCCCTTCGTCAGGGCATCGTAGAAATGCTCCTTTGTTCCCGCACCGCCGGAAGCAATGACCGGAACCGACACGTTTTCAGCGATCATGGCAGTCAGCTCATTGTCGTAGCCAGCCTTGGTGCCGTCGCAGTCCATGCTGGTAAGAAGGATTTCCCCAGCACCTAAGGCATCTGCCTTCATGGCCCACTCTACCGCATCCAGCCCGGTATCGATCCGTCCTCCGTTTTTGTAGACATTCCAGCCGCTGCCATCTGCCCTGCGTCTCGCGTCAATGGCTACTACCACACACTGGCGGCCGAATTTGTCCGCTGCATCGCTGATCAGCCTTGGGGTATTGATTGCGGAGGAGTTAATGGAAATCTTATCTGCACCTTCCCTCAGAAGGCGTCTGAAATCCTCCACGGTGCGGATTCCTCCGCCCACAGTGAACGGAATAAATACAGTTTCCGCTACCCGGCGGACCATATCCACCACCGTCTCCCTGGCATCTGAGGATGCTGTGATATCTAAGAATACCAGTTCATCTGCACCGGCCTTATCGTAGGCGGCCGCGATCTCCACCGGGTCCCCGGCGTCACGCAGATTCACAAAATTAACGCCTTTTACCACCCGCCCATTATGAACATCCAGGCAGGGAATGATTCTCTTTGTAAACATATACGTCCCCTAACTGCCTTATTCGTTACAGGCTGATGAAATTTTTCAGGATCTGAAGGCCCACCTCACTGCTCTTTTCCGGATGGAACTGGCAGGCAAAGATATTCCCCTGCTCCACCGCCGCATGAATGTGGGTACTGTACTCCGTGGTAGCTGCCACAATATCCGGGTCCTCTGCCTTCAGGTAGTAGGAATGGACAAAATACACATAGGCACCATCCGGGATCTGGGCAAACAGGCAGGTGTCCGGCTTGATTTTTAAGGAATTCCAGCCCATATGCGGAATCTTAAGGCCCGGGCTGTCCGGAATCTTCAGGATCTCACCCTTTAAAAGTCCAAGGCCTTCCACACCATCGCTTTCATCGCTGCGCTCAAACATAAGCTGCAGTCCCAGACAGATTCCCAGGATCGGGATGCCCTTATCCTTTACCGCCTCCCGGATCACATCCACCAGTCCGTACTGGTGCAGGCGCTCCATCGCATCACCAAATGCGCCAACTCCCGGAAGGATCAGCTTGTCCGCTGCAAGGATTTCTTCCTTTTTTCTTGTTACAACCGGCTGCTCCCCAAGGGCAAACAGCGCTTTTTCCACACTTCGTATATTTCCGGCATCGTAGTCAATAATCGCTATCATCGGTCTTCCTCCATGCAGTATTGGTCTGTTCCCGTCCGCAAATCCGGGCAGGAACCTTTCTCCTCTCGCAGCCTTGCCTTGCGGCTACAGGATTTTATTTATACATTATAATCATTTTTCAGTATCCAGTCTACCGAATTTTGGTGAACACCGGCTGCACGTTCCTTCAGTTCTTCGGTTGTCTGCGGAAAGGTCTGGTTCACCCGCAAAAAGAAGGAGCCCTGGTTAAAAAATGCAGTCTTCTCAAACGGGAAACGGATCACGCCCGGATTCGCAAAGCCCACGCCCAGCTCCAGGATCACCAGGTCCTTATTGAAGGTTTCCGTCAGCCACCGGGTATAGCGGTTCCACTGCGGCAGATAGCCTTCTTCGATATACGGGTGTGCCTCGATGGTATTTCCTGTAAGCGGTGCCCCGCAGTGCGGACAGATGCCGGACGGGATCTCATCCGGCTCCCAGATATCCTTTGTGCACCCGGCAGAGCACTGCTTCCAGGTTTCGTTGCCACACGGCGCCACGATCCGCTGCACCCGCTTATCCTTCGGCTTTTCCTTGACCGGGAAGATACGGTCCATGAGTGCCTGGGTCTTATCATCTGCTGATGGGCAGGAAATCTCCTCCATATGGATTTCTTCTGTCACTGCGGTTTCTGTCTCACTGCCAAGCGCAGTATCAAAGATCAGCGCATCAGTTGCCATGGTGATGATAAAATAATCCTTGTCCTTCACCAGCTCATAAAGATTCCAGTAAGCCGCCCGAAGGCGCTCCTCCTGTTCCTTGTCACCACGTTTCCATTTCCACTCCTCGCCCAGGCCGACTAAAAGCTTCTGACAGCCCGAAAGGCGCGTACTAAATTCTGCTGTATTCATGATAAATATTCCTCCTCGTATACGTCATACCATTCCATGCACTGTTCATGCCAGCGCTCCCAGGCCTCATCCATTGCCGTTTTAGCTGACACCAGATACTCCGGAAACTCCTGCTGGCATTGCAAGTTCATGTTCTCCTGTACAAGAGCTTCCTTCTCTGCCAGAGCAAGAGCCCAATATTCTGCCGACTGTCTCCACTCTGCAAGAAATCCCTGGTACGCTTCCTCCAGCTGCGCATACCGCTTCTCCTCCGGCTCCAGCTTTTCCATCACCAGACGGAGCTTCCAGTCTGCGTAGATCTCCTCTGTGGAAAATTCCCGCAGCCGGTGGCGTTCCGCCTTCGGCACGGCCCGCATTCCCTCGATCAGGGCTGCATCCTCAGCCTTCACCTGGGCCGAAAGCTCCTCCCCGTACGCCTCGGCCTTACGCTGCTTTTCCAGATAATGCTCGTAGCCAAACGGATAGTACATCGGCCCATCCTCCGAAAAGATCAGGACGCTCTCTGCCACCTGACGGATAAAGTACCGGTCGTGGGACACAAACAGGATCGTTCCTGTGTAGGCCCTAAATGCCGATTCCAGCGTTTCCTTCGCCTGCACATCCATGTGGTTTGTCGGCTCATCCAGGATCAGAAAATTCGGACGGCTCTGTAAAAGCTCCGCCAGCACAAGTCTGGCCTTTTCCCCGCCAGACAGGTCACTCACCCGTCTGGATGCCTGCTTTCCCCGAAATAGATACGCACCCAGCACACTGCGCACCTCTTTCTCTGTCATCGACGGGAATAAGTCATGAAAATGCTCCGCCACAGACTTTTCCGACTGGATCTGTGCGGAATGCTGGTCAAAATACCCGATGGTGATGTGGTTTCCCAACACACACCGGCGCTCCACCGAACGGTCCTTTTCCCGAAACGGCGGCAAAAGGCCGGCAACCGTCTTTAAAAAAGTGCTCTTTCCGGCACCATTGGCACCAAGCAGCCCGATCTTTTGTCCGCGCCGGATCCGCAGGGAGATTTCCAGAAGCGGCCGGTCATAGCCAATCTTTAAATGTTCCGCCTCGAAGACCCACTTGCTTCCTAAAACCAGCGGCTCGATATTTCCCGGAAACAGATGTACCTCATCCTCTGCCGGGCGCTCCACCCGTTCCATACGCTCCAGCTGCTTTTTTTTGGCCCGGGCAAAGGACGCCTTCGTTGGCTTATGACGGAAGCGCTCGATCACGCCATTTAACCGCGCTTCCTCCTCCTGTTGCCGCTCCCAAGCCTTTCGCTGCCGCTCAGTGCGCTTTCTTTTTTCTTCCCGGTACTGGCTGTAATTGCCTGCATACCGGGTCAGCATTCCGCCGGACACCTCCACGACTGTCTCCGCCACCTGGTCCAAAAAGAAGCGGTCATGGGAGACCATCACCACGGCATGCTCATACCGCTTCAAATACTGCTCCAGCCACTGGATCGTTTCGATATCCAGATGGTTGGTCGGCTCATCTAACAACAGGATATCCGGCTTCTCCAAAAGCAGGCGGATCAACGCGATCTTCGTCTGCTCGCCACCGGAAAAGGAACCGATCTTCCTTGTCTTGTCCGTCCGGTGAAAACCAAATCTGGTAAAGATCCGGTCATATTCCTGCTCATATTCAAACCGCTCCCTCGCATAGGTATCCCGGAACGGGCACGCTGCCAGAAGGATCTCCTCCACGGTCTGTTCCCGGTCTGAAAACGCCTGCTGGCGCAGCATGCCCACCGTTAACTGCCGCGACTGGCTGATCCCGGCCCCCTGGCGTTTATCGTCCCGCTCCAGATGCAATTCACCTGCGATCAGTCTTAAAAGTGTTGTCTTTCCTGCACCGTTCTGGCCCACCAGGGCGATTTTTTCATTGCCCTTTATCTCAAAGTTCACATGGGAAAGAATTACATTTCCTCCCGCACGGACCGTTCCATCTGTAATCTGATATAACATAAAAAGCCTCTTTTCTCTGTCACTGCTAACAGTGTAACAAAAAAAAGAAGCTTTTAAAAGAAAAATCTCACGCTCTATAGCATATTCCCTGTTCATCCTCTACCGGACGGACCTTGCCTTCTGCCTTCAGATGGTCCAGATGCGCCAGACATTCTCCCAGCGCAAACCAGCGCTGTGCCGCAGGAAAGTCATCCCAGCCTTTGCTGCGGATTTTCCAGTGCATCCTGCCTGTGATCTCGTACAGGCAGGGTCTCACGCCCGGCTCACTCTGCAGTGCTTTTACGATCTGTAAGCATTCCGCCAGTCTCCGCTCATGGTGTGCCTTGAGCGCCAGAATGCGCTGCTTCATATCGCCGGCTTCCCGGTGCGAGGGAAGCGGAATGGAGACCTCATACGGGTAGATCTTATCCAGGCTCTTTAAATAATCTCCCAGGGAATCCTCCACACCATCCCAGTCTGTAATGTTCGGCGTAATGTCAAACAGCACATGGTCTCCCAGGATCATGGCGCCGGTATTTAAGATTTCAAAGCACAGATGCCCCGGCGTATGTCCCGGTGTCCAGACCGCCCGGACCTGGTAACGTCCGGCCGGAAGCACGGCCCCATCCTCCAAAAGCGTGTAGCCGGTAAAGGAAAGCGGGGCAGCCATCGTCCGGGACGGCGTGCAGGCAAGCATTGCCTGGATCATATCCTCACTGATCCCATGCTCCCGGAAACGCGCAGTTTTATTTCCCTGCAGGCTCCCATCCATATAGCGGTGATCGATCCGGCTTACAAAAACCTTTCCTCCCGGAGCGGTCAGATCTGCCACATTTCCACTGTGGTCTGCATGCAGATGCGTCAGAAGAATGTCGGTATCCTCCATGGAAACGCCTAAAAGCCCAAGTCCTTCCAACACAGCAAGGCGACACCCCTCTGTGCGAAAGCCCGTGTCTACCAGAAGATTCCGCTCCCCGGCTTCCTTTCTTCCACGGAAAAGATAACAATTTAATTCCTTTAAAGGATTTCCTGCCAGAGGAACCGGAATCCGGAACACCTCCGGCAGTACCTCCCTGATATCATCCCCAGTCATGATGTTTTCCTCCTAGTGTCTTATAAACTGCCTGCCGCGAAACTACAGCGCACAAAACGCGCCAGAGCATAGTTTCGTACCCGGCACGTTTTCTATGCAGCAAAGGGCGGGACACAAACGCATCCCGCCCCTTTGATAAAGGTTCCTTTTAAAATCAGTCTTTTGCTTCTACCTTGTCCAGCTCTTCGATGATTGCCGGGATCACTTTGTACAGATCTCCTACAATACCTACGTCTGCGATCTCGAAGATCGGAGCAGACTCGTTGGTGTTGATGGCAACGATCAGCTCAGAGTCCTGCATACCTGCTACGTGCTGGATTGCTCCGGAAATACCGCATGCAAAGTATACCTTCGGTTTTACGGTGGTACCGGTCTGTCCTACCTGGTAGGAATGATCGATCCAGCCTGCATCTACTGCTGCACGGGAAGCTGCTACTACGCCGCCCAGCTTATCTGCCAGCTGCTTTAATAAGTCAAAGCCCTCCGGCTTGCCAAGTCCCATACCGCCAGATACGATGATCTTTGCGTCGGTCAGGGAAACAGTCTCTTTTAAGCTCTTAACGATCTCCAGAACCTTGGTACGGATCTCGCCTTCCTTAAAGGAAACGTTTAATTTTATAACCTCACCCTTACGGCCTGCCTGGTACTGTGCTTTCTCCATAACGCCAGGACGTACGGTAGACATCTGCGGTCTGTGATCCGGGCAGATGATGGTTGCCATTAAGTTTCCGCCGAATGCCGGACGGGTCTGCTGAATCTTCTTATCGGTCGGGTCGATCTCCAGCTTGGTGCAGTCTGCAGTCAGACCAGTGTTGCAGTTAACTGCCAGACACGGGCCAAGGTCACGTCCGATATGTGTTGCACCTAACAGAACGATCTCCGGTTTGTATTCCTCAATTGCCTTGCCAATGGTAATGCTGTAAGCGTCGGTACGGTAATCCTTTAATTCCGGATCATCTGCCAGATAAACCTTATCTGCGCCATATGCAAACAGCTCATCGGTCAGTCCTCCTACGTTTTCGCCAAGAAGTACGGCACACAGCTCACATCCAACTGCGTCAGCCAGCTTGCGGCCCTCTCCGAGCAGCTCGATTACTACCGGCATGATCTTGCCTTCTCTCTGCTCTGCAAATACCCATACGCCTTTGTAGGCGCTTAAATCCTTTACGTCTGCCATTTCTTCGTACCCTTTCCTTTCACTTGTGCTTAGATGTAATGCTTCTCGACCAGTTTGCCTACAAGCTTTGCACCCATCTCCTGAATGCTGCCCTCAAGCATTTCGCCCTTGCCCTTCTGCGGCGGGGTGAAGGAACGGAATACACGGGTAGGAGAAGCTTTCAGTCCACAGTCTGCCGGATCCAGGTCAACTGCAACGTGATCCCATACGGTGATCTCTTTCTGGTAAGCATCTACGATACCGCCAATGCTCATGTATCTTGGGGTATTTAACTCTTTCACTGCAGTCAGCAGGCACGGCATGCCAACCTCGATGACCTCGTAGCCATCCTCAAGCTGTCTCTGTACGATAACCTTGTCGCCTTCTACTTTGTAATCCTGTACATAGGTAACAACCGGAACACCAAGTCTCTGACCGATCTGCGGTCCAACCTGAGCGGTATCACCATCGATTGCCTGACGGCCAGCGAAGATGATGTCAACCTTGCCCAGCTCATTGACCTTGCGGATACCAGCTGCGATGGTGGTAGAGGTTGCGCAGGTATCTGCACCACCGAATACACGGTCGCTTAACAGATATGCTTCATCAGCGCCCATTGCCAGGCACTCACGCAGCATGTAGGTTGCCTGAGGCGGTCCCATGGTCAGGACTGCAACAGAGGTTCCCTCCGGGTCTTTATCCTTTAACTGGAGAGCTGCCTCCAGTGCATTTGCATCATCCGGGTTTAAGATACTCGGAACACCCTCACGGATCAGGGTTCCCTTAACCGGATCAATCTTTACTTCTGTGGTGTCTGGCACCTGTTTTACACATACTAAGATTTTCATTATGGTCTGCTCCCTCCTAATTACTTCAGTAATTTACCAGAAATTACCATCTGCTGTACCTGGCTGGTTCCTTCGTAGATCGTGAATACACGACAGTCACGGAACATACGCTCAATCTTGTAGTCCTTGATGAAGCCATATCCACCATGGATCTGAACAGTCTTTGCAGCGATCTCGTTGCAGACCTCAGATGCATAGAATTTTGCCATGGAAGCTGCCATGGAAGCATCCTGACCATTATCGATCAGCCATGCAGTCTTGTAAACCAGGTTCTTGGCTGCCTCAAGCTTGGTTGCCATCTCAGCCAGCATAAATGCGATTGCCTGGAATTTTGCGATCGGACGGCCGAACTGCTTTCTCTCTTTTGCGTATTTGATTGCTTCGTCGAGACAGCCCTGTGCAACACCGATAGACTGGGCAGCAACACCCATACGTCCGGTATCCAGAGTCTTCATTGCATTGATGAAGCCCTTGCCCTCCTGGCCAAGCAGGTTGTCTTTATGTACGCGTACGTTCTCCAGAATGATATCACTGGTTGCGCAGCCTACAACACCCATCTTCTTCTCTGGCTTACCACAGGATACACCCTCCTGCTTCATGTCTACGATGAATGCGGAAATACCCTTGGTTCCCATGCTCATATCGGTCTTTGCATATACAACAGCCCAGTCAGCAAGAGGTGCCATGGTGATGAAGGTCTTACGGCCATTCAGGATGTAGTAATCACCGTCTTTTACTGCAGTGGTCTGCATGCCGCCTGCGTCAGAACCAGCTCCCGGCTCTGTCAGTGCGAAGCAGACTTTCTTTTCTCCGGTTACGACCGGACGTAAATATTTCTCCTTCTGCTCAGCGTTTCCAGAAAGAAGGAACGGACCGCCGGAAAGGGAGTTCGGGGAGGAAACATAGATACTTGCGACACCGGATACTCTCGCGATCTCTTCCATTACGATAACGTAGGAACGGGCATCTCCACCCTGTCCACCGTACTGTTTCGGAACCTTAATTCCAAAGAAACCGGCTTTTGCCATCTTGTCGAGGATTTCCTCTGGGAAAACCTCCTCCTCCTCGACTTTATCGAGGACTTCTTTTGTCAGCTCTGTCTCTGCAAATTCTCTTGCCAGCTTTCTGACCAACTCATGCTGCTCTGTGAAAAATGCGTCTGCCATCTTGCTCTATTTCCTCCTTTATGTTGTTATGTATCAAAACCGGATTTCTCCGGCAATACGCTTACCTGTTAGTGCGCCTCGCAGGCTTCCCGCTGCTTTGCCGCACGCGCTGCCGCCTCCCGGCGCAGCTCCTTTAGATCAATTTTACCGCTTGCATTCATTGGGAATGCATCGAACCAGAATACATAGGCCGGAACCTTATAGTCTGCCAGACGATTCTTTAAATAGGAAAGCATCCGTTCCTGGTTTATCCGGGCTCCCGGTCTGGCGATCACACATGCTGCGATCTCCTCCTGGAGTACCTGGGCCGGAACGCCTACCACCTTAACGTCTGCGATGCCTTCATACCGGCGGATCGCATGCTCGATCTCTCGCGGGGAAATATTTTCCCCGGCCCGGATGATCATCTCCTTGATGCGCCCGGTGATATGAAGCTCTTTTCTTTCATCAAAATGACCGACATCTCCGGTTCTGAGCCAGCCGTCCTCCGTGAAGACCTTTGCATTGGCCTCCGGCAGATTGTAATAGCCCATCATGACATTATAGCCACGCACCTGAATCTCACCATCTTGCCCGTCTGCTACCAGGGCACCGCTGTCCAGATCCATGATCCGGGTCTCAACATGCCCGATCACATGTCCGGCGGATACTGCCTTGACTTCGTTTGGATCGTCCCAGTCTGCGATCGCAATACAGGGCGATGTCTCTGTCTGGCCATATGACGGCTGAAGATGCATATGCGGGAATCTCCTGCAGATCTCCAGAAAATCCTCCGGCGTGCACGGTGACCCGGCAATAATGCCCGACTTCAGCTTCGGAGCCTTCCGCTGTGCATACTGCGGTTTGCGGATCAATGCAAGAAACATGCTGGGGACACCATTTAAGATGGTGCATTCATACTTTTCAATGGCATCCCATACATGGGCCGTCCTGAAATACGGGATCAGGCACATGTCCATTCCTCCTGTGATACAGGCGATCACCCCGGCTGTTATGCCAAAGCAATGAAAGAGCGGGACAGTAATGCACATTTTATCGGATGCTCCCCAGTGCATCGCCTCTACCATGGCGCGGCTGTTATTGATCAGCTGCTCATGGCTTAAAAGAATTCCCTTAGGAAGCGAGGTTGTTCCGGAGGTAAAGATCATGCAGGCTGCATCTTCCGGTTTTACCCGGCTCTCTAATTCCAGGATATGGCTTCTTGTCTCAGCAGAACGCTCCCTGTTTCCAAAGCTTTCCACGCTCATCCAGGTGCCTGCTTCCCTCTCATCTAAATGAAGGAAACGCTTTACCTTTGGCGTATCCTGCCGGATCCGGGCGATCACATCGTCGTAAACAATGTCTTTACATCCCATTCCGCAAAACACATATTCTACATCGGAATAATTTAAAATGCCCTTCAGTTCTTCATCCCGGTAACAGGTATTGATCAGGACAGGCACAGCTCCGATCTTCACCAGTGCAAGGAAGGTAAATACCCAGTTCGGGCTGTTGAGACTCCAGATCCCCACATGGGTTCCCCGGGTGACTCCCATTTTGTCCAGCCGGCCTGCCAGCAGGCCGGAAACTTCATCTAACTGGGCAAAATCACAGCTCCATCCAAACATTTCCATTGCGGTATGGCTTCCGATGACAGCTGCCTGTTCTTTCAGATACTGTCCGATTGTTTTTTTCATCAGTTCCATGATATCTCCAACTTGTATACAAGTCATTGCCGCACAGAGGGCTGCCGGACTTATGAAGTCCGTACAGCCCTGTTTCCTTATTCAGATGATAAGGAACACTTACTCATTTTATTTCTTATTCTGCTTTTTTCGGATCTTCCCAGATATAAAGAGTTCCGTTTGCTTTCAGTGCATCAATCTGCTCATCATTATAACCGATTTCCTTCAGAACATCAACACCCTGCTCACCGATTAACGGTCCACGTCTGTAATCCGGAACACCCATATTTTCAAACTTAACAGGTGTACGAACCAGTCTTCTGGTATTGCCATTAGAATAGGTCATATCGTAGAAGCAGTGATTTGCTTCTGCCTGCTTATCGTTACGGATCTCGATCCAGTTCTGGCACAGTGCGAACGGAATATCTGCTGCAGTCAGGATTTCTCTCCATTCTGCTGCGGTCTTCTTTTCGAAAGCTTCCATAACAATATCATAAACTTCCGTAGTCAGACCCTTTTCCTGACAGGTCAGGATCGGGAAGTAATTCTCATTCTCTACCAGATCCTCACGGCCTACTGCTGCAATGAACTTCTTGTAATAAGTGTTGTAATCCGGCATACAGGTCTGAATATAACGGTCATCTGCAGTATGCCATGCGGAGTTGAACGGGTTAGCACCATTGCGGATGTTGATTGGATACTGCTGTGCAATACCTTCATAGTTGGATGCCTGAACCATCATGCCCATGTTGTATACAGCACTCTCAAACAGGGAGGTCTCAACCTTCTCACCGACACCCTTGGTCTTTGCCTGATATAATGCAGCCAGAATACCGGCTACCAGGTTCATACCTACGTTGTGGTCACCGACACCAGGTGCACCGTTAAACGGAACATCGCTTCTCTGACGCAGAGTCTCAAAGTATCCACCTCTTGCAAAGAATGCGGTAAAGTCAAATCCCGGAAGATCCTTATCCGGACCATACTCACCATAACCGGTACAGATTGCATAAACCAGCTTCGGATATCTTTCCTTTAAGGTTTCATAGTCAAGACCAGCTCTCTGAAGAGCCTGTACGCGCCAGTTGGTGATCAGGACATCTGCGGAATCCAGCAGCTTGAAGAATGCCTCCTTGCCCTCCGGAGTTTTCATGTTCAGGGAGATACATCTCTTATTGCCATTCTCCAGATCCCAGGTTGTATTCTCATACATATCTAACGGACGTCCCTCAGACGGAGCGGTATATCTTAACGGATCACCCTTTGCGGACTCAATTTTAATAACATCCGCTCCAAGGTCAGCCATAAATCTGCCTGCGGTTGCCGCAGCGATAAAGGTTGCCAGCTCAATAACTTTTACACCTTCCAATGGTTTGCTCATTTTATGTTACACTCCTTTTTTGAATTATAATGTTCCAGAATCTCAATCTTTGGTATCGAACTTGGTAGCTACCATATGTACCAGATACGGGATCATGATAACCGGGATGGTTAAGTATCCAAGGTACTTATAGCCAACTGCAACGATCTTGTTCAGGCCAAGCTGTGCGATACCGAATGCTACTACGGTACAGATCAGGGTGACAATGATAACCTTTGCGCCCGGTTTTGCAGTCGGGTCAAAGTTTTTGTCCAGAGAAGAACATACACGGTTTGACATACCTGCGATCATGTTTACTGCAGTAGATACGGAGCCAAGTACGATCAGGATGGAAATGATCGGACGAAGGACACCCGGTGCTACGCCCTTATTTACCAGGATCAGCAGCGGAATACTGGAGGTTGGGAAGTCTGGATCATTTGTGATTGCCATCAGACCGAGAACTGCCATCAGACAGATCAGTACGTTTACGAAAAAGCCCTGAAGCATAGAGGTCTTCGCGTCATCCGGAGATGCGAACGGTTTTGCGTGCTGTACTAACAGACCGATGGATGCCAGCTGGAAGGCTGCATATACGAAGCCGATCCACAGTGCCTTGCCAAACGGTGCCGGATTTGCCATGCTCGCGGAAATGTTTGCGGAAATATCACCCCACTGTGCGATGATATTCGGAATATAAACGATCAACAGTCCCGCAACAATCAGTACCGATAAAGTAGCAGCTACTTTACGTACTACGTTGGTGCCATATACAGCTACCGCAAAAATAAAGATTCCTACAAAGATCGTTCCAACCCAGTGATTAATACCAAACGCACTTTCCATAGTGCTGACGCCGGTTGCGAATGCTGCTGCCGGAGCTACGCAGATCGTCACAATATATACCAGCTCATACAGATTGGAAAAAATCGGTGCGTACTTGCCGTAAAAACTGTTGTTAAAGCTTCTGTAATCGTATACCTCATGCTTTTTTGCATATTTCAGTGCATACCACTGGAAAAAAGCACCAAGAAACTGAGCCATAATGCAGGTTACGAATGCCCAGATTCCGAACTGTACGAAATACTGACGAAGCTGGTTGCCTGATGCAAAACCGCCGCCGAACTGTGTCGTAAACCACACAAATGCAACACCTACTGTTACGGACATTTTATCTTTACTGATCATAATGTCTTCCCCCTATTTTTTTCTGCAGATCCTGTTCTATGAAAGGCTTCCCGCCTGACATAGTTCCCACAGTTTCTTTTATATCGCGAAGCGGACGATTCCGGCCCGCCCCGCGGCCAACATTTTGTTACAGCATCTCCTTGAACGCCTGGATCATGGTGGCTGCCTGCTCGTAGTTTACCATCTGGCGGTCAACCTCGATATTTAAGTTCATGAGACCTGCTTTCTCACATGCTCTCTTGATCGGAACGTAATCGAACTCCTCCGGATCACAGAACTTGGTCATCAGAACGATGATGCCTTTTGCATTGTGTGCCTTTGCCTGCTCAACAATGTAATCCACACGTTTCTTTTCTTTATCATAAAGCAGTGTGCAGTTGTCCATGTTTGCGAATTTCTGTGCAAGGGCATCGACCGGATTTGCCATCTCCGGAGTATCGGTACGGTACTGTCTGGTCTCGTCTGCAACATCATCTGCAACGATCTGGATACCGTTCTCATCGAAGATCTTTAACAGGCCAGGAGCATCTGCCAGAATACCGCTTACCAGAACGCGTGCGGTGCGGGTGCTCTTCGGGCCGGCTAAGAGCTCAGCAGTCAGCTCTTTTACGATCGCGGTGTGCTCCTCCGGAAGCATGAACCATGCGCTCTTGAATACATCGCTTCTCTCAGCTGCGGTGATATCTGCATTTGCTGCTGCCTCAGAGAATGCTCTCATAGCTGCGTTGTGCTCGTTGTATACCTTAATGGACTCAGCCAGTGCAAACTCAGAGAACTGTGCTCCGGTTGCAACGGTCAGGTCGTTGATGACTCTCTCGTAGCCAGCCTTGGTGAACTTAATACCGAAGTCCGGTTTACGGTTCTGCGGATAAGTCATCGGGATGAACGGAATGTCTTTTACTGCATATTTCCAGTTCTGTCCCAGAGTTTTTAAGGAGTCACACAGAGACGGAATGATGATAGCGGAAATACCTTTGTACTCACCCTTGATTCCTAACTCCAGAATGGTCTGCATAATGGAGCAGATGAATGCCGGATAATATTTTTTCGCCTCGTTGATCTCCATGTCTGCGCCCCAGACACCCATCGGTACCAGACCCATGGAATGAACGATCTCCTGCGGTGTATAATAGGTTACTGCAACGACTTTCTTTCCCTCAGCCAGATATTTGTCAAGCTGTTTTCTGGGATTTGCAGCAACTTCATGAAGCTGTGCTAATAATTCCTTTGCTGCCATCTCTATTTCCCTCCTTTATTTGCTTCCATGATCTCTGTCAGGCCCTGTACACGGGTATCGTACTGTGCCTCAGAGAAGTTTCTCGGATCTGCCTGGTCGCCATCGAAGGAAACAACCGGGATGCCACATGCCTCACCGATCTGACGGCTCATCTCCGGCATGAATCCGGACCACAGTTTGCAGGAGCGGTTGGTATGTACTAACAGTCCCTCAACATGATTCTCTTTGCAGAGCTTAATACGTTTGTCTCTGGAATGCTCCAGGTTCATAGCGTTCGGAACGTTTGCGTATGCACGGCACATTCCGTCAAAGTCATCGTAGATGAAGCCGAATGCGTCAGCATAAATGGTGGTTACCATGTTGATGCCTCTGCTCTTTAAGCCGGTAGAGGTAACACGCAGCCACGGCCAGCATGCAATACCTTCGAACATGATACGGTATTTCTCTTCTGCGCGGAAAGTAGAAGTGCCCTTTTCATGGTTCTCTTTGTACTCTTTTAACAGGGTTTCCATAGCGTCGCCTGCCTCTTCTTTACCACGTGCGGTAACCATAACTGCCATGTGGTTTAACAGGTCAAATCCGTTAAACGGAGATGGAACATATTTTGCCTGGGAGGTTGCCTCGATCCATGCGCGGCTTGCGCGTCCGGAGGAAGCCATAACCTCTTTGAAGCGCTCATCGCTCCATTTCTTGCCGGTATACGCTTCCAGACCATGGATAACATCCCAGAACTGAGCCTTGATGTACTCGGTCTCCGCATCGGATACCTCGTAATCCGGGTTGAACGGAATATCGATCATGAACATTGGGATGTTCAGCTCTTTTGCCAGGTTTTCGTACCATTTGATCATACAGTTACAGATGTTGTTGCAGCAAAGTACGAAGTCCGGCATCGGCATATCCTGCTCAGGAGCGGATTTCAGTTTTGCATAAGCAAGGGAGATACGTGCGTATGCGCAGATATCGTTGGAGTAGCCATCGCCCTCTGCTTCGTTACACATTCTCTCGCCGCCGCCTCTTGCTGCAATGCCGGCTGCCTGGTTCTCCGGGTAGCAGACATACAGTCCGAGTGTTTCCGGGATCTCTACCGGGAAGTTACTTGCGCACCAGCCAACCATCTCTCCGCGTTTCTTGGCCTCCATTGCATCACTGTAAGCCTTTGCCGCGATCTGGCCCAGCTTATACTTTGCCGAGTTCGGATCTGGAGCCGGTCTGCTCTTTTTTACTTCTTCAGCCATTGTGAAAAACCTCCTTTATACATTTTCGTTTTTGTTTCCTGAAATAGGTTTTTGCATTGCCGTTTCCGGTAATGCCTTCTGGCCGTCCGCGCGTCTTGCGGCGCCTGTCCGGTCTGTATATCAGCCCGCGTTCCTCCGCAAAGGAACGCGTTAAGCTTTCTTAAATAACTTATGCCTGGGCAGATTTCCCATATGCGTAGATCGCTGCACCAAGAGCTCCAAGCTCCTGTGCACGCTTGTCGTAGTAGATCTCCACGCCAAGCTCCTTGGCCATCGCATTTCTGACTCCGCCATTCTGTGCAACACCGCCGCTCATGCAGACCTCCTCACGGACGCCCACACGCTTTGCCAGGGAAGCAACCCTGGTTGCCACGGATTGGCAGATTCCTGCGACCAGATCCGGGATGTCCGTTCCTGACGCCAGCTGGGAAATAACCTCAGACTCCGCAAATACGGTACAAGTGCTGGAGATGCTGGCCGGCTTTACAGCCTTTGCAGCCTCTGTTTCCAGCTGGGAAATATCGAGCTTTAAGATATTTGCCATAACATCGAGGAAACGTCCGGTTCCTGCTGCACATTTGTCGTTCATGACGAAGTTTACCATGCGTCCCTCTTCATTTAAAGAAAGGACCTTAGCATCCTGACCGCCGATATCAATGACGGTTCTTGCACCCGGACATACAAAATGAACACCCAGGGCATGGCAGGTCAGCTCACTGACCTGGTAATCTGCACCGTCGTAGGTCTGGCGGCCATAGCCGGTTGCCACTGTGCAGGCCATGTCAGCCTGTGTAAGACCACTCTCCTTCATGACATTGTCGAGTGCCTGGCTGACACCATCTGTTCCAACGGTAGCTACTACGATCGAGGATGCCACAATTTCTGCCCCATCCTTCAGGATGACGGCCTTGGAGGTTGTGGATCCGATATCAATTCCCAGTGTATACATAACTGACACCTCTTCAAAATTTTAAATGTTACCGCTCGCGTGTTATAGTTGTTAAAAATTAAACAAGTTTGAGCAAATAAAAATGACGTCACCTGTGTGGCTTACTTTTGGTATTCTAGTATACAAGATAAACGTCATAAAAAGTTTGTCGTCCTTTTTCCTATTTTGGACAACAAACGGCTTAACTCATGCTCTTATCTTATCAAATTTATCAATAGATGTAAATAGTTTCTTCTGTTTTTTTGTTGTTTTTCTCTAATTTCTTTTTTTCTCCAGTTTTTCCCTTTGCCTTTAGTTTACATAACTTAAGCAGAAATTGTTTATTTTTAAACAGATGCTTCCCGTACTGTTTTTGCCGGAAAAGTACGAAAAGAGCCGGAAATCCGCACTTTTCACGTTTTCCGGTTCTTCTTTCCCCTGCCCAACCGGGTCAACCATTTTTAAAATAGGTCGGGTACTTGGCCGTCGCCCGGTCTGCGATCGCCGTAATGGTCTCCAGATGCTCTCCCATACATTCCTGGGCCTTCTGGATATTTCCCTCCCGGATCGCGGCAACGATTTTTTTATGCTCCTCGATCAGCTGCGGCACACGGTTGTCGAACGCTACATCAAAGTTTCTCCACCGGGACAAATGCAGCATCAGGCTGTCTAACATGCGCATCATGGCACTGCGCCCTACGCTGTCGATCATGATCTTATGGAAATCTGCATCCAGATCTGGGAACCGGCCAAAATAGTCCGCCTCATCCCTATATTTTTCCTGCTCCTGCAAGTTTTTTTCCAGACGCTCCACCATCTGCCTGCGCTCTGCCTCACCCAGATCAGCAAAGATTTCATAGAGCACTTCCTTTTCCACGGCAGTACGCAGCGTCAGAAGATCGGCAATATGACTCAGATCCATAAGACTGACATACGTTCCCCGCTGTGGGTAAATTTCAATAAAACCCAGCTGTTTCAGGCGCGTAAAGGCAGTCCGGATGACTGACCGGGAGACACCATATTCTGCTGACATCTGGTTTTCACTGATCAGCTGCCCCGGTTCCAGACGCAGCTGGATGATTCTGTTTAATATCTGTTCAAAGATCTCATCCGATGTGATCGGATGGTTCTCCACGGACTTTGCATAGATCATATCCATTCCTCCGCTGCTATTATTCAAAACTCTAAATCCTGTTTGACACAATTCTACGGCAGAATTTCCCACCTGTCAACCGCCCAAAATTTCTCCTTTTAAACAATATCACGCGATAACAAACGAGGGGTGAAAGCTCCCGCAGCCGCCATACATGGCGGCTGCGGGAGCTTTCGCCCCTTTGATTTACTGTGCGTTATTTTTACTTTGCGGCTTTCGCTGCCTTGATCTCCTCGATCATGTGCGGAACTACCTCGAACAGGTCGCCAACAATACCGTAATCTGCACACTCGAAGATCGGAGCTGCCTCATTGCTGTCTACTGCAATGATCGTCTCAGAATCCTGCATACCAGC
The DNA here is from genome assembly GCF_003480105.1 of Clostridium sp. AM42-4. Classification (NCBI taxonomy): domain Bacteria; kingdom Bacillati; phylum Bacillota; class Clostridia; order Eubacteriales; family Clostridiaceae; genus Clostridium; species Clostridium sp. AM42-4. Next base: position 29,979 of record NZ_QUIK01000025.1, on the reverse strand, counting down.
CTTGTGCTGGATTGCACCGGAGATACCAAGTGCTACATAGATACGCGGATGAACAGTCTTACCGGTCTGTCCTACCTGGTGGTCAGAAGACAGCCAGCCTGCATCGGTAACTGCACGGGATGCGCCTACAACGCCGCCGCCCAGAGCCTCTGCTAACTCCTCTGCCAGCTTGATGCCCTTCTCCGGATCCTTGCTGATACCACGGCCTACACTGACAACGATATCTGCACCGATCAGGTCAACCAGTTTCTTGGTTTCCTTAACAACTTCCAGAACCTTGGTTCTTAAATCAGCATCGGTTAAGGAGAACTGAGCCATCTCGATCTCACATGCATCAGCCTTAGCCTGGTCAAACTCTGCTTTCTTCATAACGCCCGGACGTACGGTGGACATGCACGGACGGAAGCGCGGGCAGATGATGGTAGCCATCAGATGGCCGCCAAATGCCGGACGGGTCATCTTTAAGTTGGTATCATCCATTTTGAATTTTACTTTTTCCAGATCAATGGTGGAAGACTCCTTTAAGAACTGCACATAGCGGTCCATATCGATGTCGAGGTGGGTTGCATCTGCAGTCAGACCAGTGTGAAGTCTTGCTGCAACACGCGGACCAAGGTCACGGCCGATGTTGGATGCGCCGATTAAGAGAACCTCCGGTTTTTTCTCCATAACCACATCGCACAGTACCTTGCTGTATGCATCGGTGGTGTAAACTGCCAGGTTTTTATCTGCGCACACGATCACTTTGTCTGCGCCGTATCCGCCAAGCTCTTTTGCGGTGTTCTCGATTCCCTCGCCGCCAAGTAAGATACCTACCAGCTTGGAACCTCTCTCGTCTGCCAGCTTTCTACCTTCGCTGACCAGCTCGAAGTCAGTATTCATCAGCTTGCCATCACGCTGCTCACAGAATACCCAGATATCACTGAATTCATTGATCTCAGCACTATTATAAGACATATTCTTCTTCCTCCCTGTTCCTAGATTGCGTGTTTCTTTGCAAGCAGGCTTGCAAGCTCTTTAGCAGCCTCTTCAGCGGTACCGCCAAGGATCTGTCCTGCACCCTTCTGCGGCGGGGTAAAGGAACGGAATACGTTGGTCGGTGAACCCTTCAGTCCGATGGTGGTCGGATCGATGAGCGGCTCGTCCTTCAAAGCGTTGTAGTCCAGAACAGTCAGAGGCTTGTCCCAGCACTCCAGAATGCCTTTTACGGTCATGTAACGGACTTCGTTTAATTCTTTTACACAGGTAACCAGACAAGGTGTCTGGACCTGAACGGTCATGTAGCCATCCTCAAGCAGACGTTTTACGGTCAGGCTGTTGCCCTCTTTCTTGATGTCTGCTGCGTAGGTAACCTGCGGAATGTTTAATTTCTCTGCGATCTGCGGGCCAACCTGTGCGGTATCGCCATCGATTGCCTGACGTCCACAGAAGATGACATCCTCCGGACCAACACCCAGGTTGTGCAGTGCGCCTGCGATGATCTGGGAGGTTGCGAAGGTATCGGATCCACCAAACTCACGGCCAGAGATCAGGACTGCGTCATCTGCCCCCATAGCGATCAGCTCTCTTAACATGCCCTCTGCTGGCGGCGGTCCCATGGTAACTACGGTTACCTGGCATCCGGTAGCGTCTTTTAATTCCAGGGCTGCCTCGGTAGCAGCCAGGTCATCCGGGTTGATGATGGTCTGCATGGATGCACGGTCCAGTGTTCCATCTGCTTTTACAGCAACTTTTCCGGAGGTATCCGGAACCTGTTTTACACATACAAAAATTCTCATTCTAAGCTTCCTCCTACTTTAACAGACTTCTGGAAATAACGATCTGCTGTACCTGGCTGGTTCCTTCATACAGAGTCATAACGCGGGCATCGCGGTACAGGCGCTCTACCTTGTACTCTTTGATGAAACCATAACCACCGTGGATCTGGATTGCCTTTGCCGCTACGCGGTTTGCCATCTCAGATGCATAATATTTTGCCATGGAGCACATAACGGAAGCGTTCTTATCCCCTGCATCCTTTGCCATAGCGGTGTTGTAGATCAGGCAGCGTGCTGCTTCGATCTCAGTTGCCATGTCAGCCAGCATGAAGCTAATGCCCTGGTTGTAGGAGATCGGCTTGCCAAACTGTTTTCTCTCTTTCGCATAGTTGGTAGCTTCCTCCAGGCAAGCCTGTGCAATACCAAGGGACTGTGCGGCAACACCAAGACGGCCACCATCCAGCGTGGACATTGCAACTGCATAGCCTTTATTTAACGGTCCTACCAGATCACTCTTGTGGACTCTTACATTCTCGAATACGATATCACTGGTCGGGTAACCGTTGATACCCATTTTTGCCTCCGGCTTTCCGCAGGAAACACCCGGCAGCTTCATATCTACGAGGAAAATAGAAATGCCCTTTGCCCCCTTCTGGGTCAGGTCGGTCTTTGCGAATACGACTGCGTAATCTGCGATCGGGGCACCAGAAATAAAGCACTTACGGCCATTCAATACAAAATAATCGCCGTCCTCTACTGCCCTTGTTGTCATGCTTCCTGCATCGGAGCCGGCACCCGGCTCAGTCAGTGCAAAGCAGATATGCTTCTCACCCTTCGCTACCGGAATCAGATATTTCTGGAGCTGTTCCTCATTGCCGCATGCCAGGAGCGGGCCGCCGCCCAGGGAGTTGGAGGTGTTTGCATAAATAGCAAGGACCGGACATACCCGTGAAAACTCCTCATTCATCAGGACATATGCGAGGCTGTCACCACCCTGACCGCCGTACTTAACCGGGATCTTAATGCCAGGGAATCCGTATTTTGCCATTTTTTTATACATTTCTGAATCGAATCCGCCCTCTTTATCCAGTCTTTCCTGGATCTCGGTCGTAAACTCTGTCTCCGCAAAGTTGCGGAAGTTCTTTCTCATTAACTCATATTTCGCAGAAAGAATCATGTTTTGCCTCCTTTTTCCTACGGAAAACCAGGTTCCGTATTTGCGCTCCGGCTGCAGGTTTCCCCGGACCGGTTTTGTTTGATTTGTTTGTTATTTCTCTAACATATGTATAAATTATAACACATTGCCAACAACATGTCTATAATTACATATCTGACCAGAACACTTTTTCTATTTTTCACAAATTTGCTCATCCAATTTTGTGCATTTTCGCGCATTCCAAAGTCTCTGGATTTTCATTTTTTGCATGATCCATATTTCTATTTCTTTGTGCTGGTGATCTCCGGATTGGTGCGGATGATCTCTGCTGCCTGTCTTTTTAATTCTCCCAGCATCACCTTCCCGCTGGCATTCACCGGGAAAGATTCCATACGCACAATATGGGCCGGCAGCTTATAGTAGGCAAGATGGTTTTCCAGGTGGCTCATCAGACCGGTCGTGCTGATCGTCATGCCCTCCTCCGGGATGATGCATGCCACGATCATTTCCTGCAGGACTTCTGCCGGAAGACCGATCACCTTGTTTTCCCGGATCCCCGGATATTTACTGATCACTGCCTCGATCTCCCGTGGTGAAATATTTTCCCCTCCACGGATGATCATTTCCTTCATGCGTCCTGTCACATGCAAAAAGCCGCGGGAATCCAGATGCCCCAGATCCCCTGTGTGCAGCCAGCCGTCTGCATCGATCACCTTGCCGGTTTCCTGCGGAAGCTTATAGTAGCCCTGCATCACCTGGTAGCCACGCACGCAGATTTCCCCGTCTTCTCCGGCAGAAAGCTGTCTTCCTCCGGGATCGAGGATCCGCACCTCGCAATGCCGGATCACTTTTCCCGCTGAGCAGGCGCAGTCCTGGTCAGAATCCTCCACATCGCTGATGCTGATACAGGGGGATGTCTCGGTCTGGCCATAGGAGATATGAAGCTTCAGGCCCGGTATTTCTTCTCTGATCCGGTAATAATCTTCTTCCGTCACCGGGGAACCGGCAATGATCCCGTTTCGCAGGCTGCCCAGATCGAAGTCTTTATGCTTTGGATTCCGGATCAGCGCCAGAAACATAGACGGCACCCCGTTTAAGACGGTACAGCGGTGCTTCTGAATTGCCTGCAGCACTGTCATGGTCTTATAATATTCAATCGTATGCATCGAACAGCCTGTCTGGATTCCTGCCAGCAGGCTGGCTGTCAGGCCGAAGCAGTGGAACATCGGAACCGCGATCAGCATTTTGTCCTCTGCGGTCCATCCCATATGCCCGCAAATCTCCAGTGCATTATTCACCATGCTGTAATGGCTCAGCATAACGCCCTTCGGCATTGCCGTGGTCCCGGATGTGAAGAGGATTGCTGCTGTATCCTCCGGGCTAACCTTGCGGATGTAACCGCCGATCTCCTTTGTTGCCTTTTTCATGCGCTCTGCAAATACAAAGCTTTTTTCTGTCATCCACTTGCGGGAGGTATCACGGCCGATATAGATCCAGCGTTTTACAATTCCCTCCAGCTGGGTAGAAAGATGCGCCACCATATCCTCATAAACCAGCTTTTTGTAGCCCTCGCCATAGTACACAAACTCTGCCTCTGCGTAGCGCAGCACCTTCGCCAGTTCCTCTGTGCTGTAGCAGGTATTCAGAAGGACCGGAACTGCACCAAGCTTGCTCAGTGCCAGAAAGACAATGACCCAGTTCGGGGAATTCGTGCTCCAGATCCCGACATGGGTGCCCTTTTGGATCCCGCAGGAATGCATTCTTCCTACCATATAATCGCTGAGGGTATCCAGATCCCTCCAGGTATAGCTCTGGCCATCTGCCTCCAATGCAACCCGGTCCGCACTTTCCCTCACCCGGCTTCTAAGACATTCCGCAATCGTCTTTTTTATCAGTCTCATAACAACTCCCCTATTTCTTGCACACTTGTCGACAAGTTATTCTGTTAATAACTTAACACCTTTTAGGACTCATTGCAACTGTTTTTTCGGCCAGCTTCATTTCTTCTCATTCATAATAGATAAAATACTGGGATGACACCTTTTCTTTGATATACTTCTGTCGGTTTATCGTATTCAAATGTGCATGGAGGATCTCGTGGGCTTCCTTGGTCTTATTCTGCACCAGCGCTTCCATGAGAGCTGTATGCTCTTTTATGATCCCAGCCTGGCGCCCGGTCTTGATCACATCAAAATTTCTCCACCGCCTGAAATGGACATAATCCTCCCCGATGAACGCCATTGCTTCGCGCTTGCCAACAGCCTCCAGCAGGCATCCGTGGAATGCATTATCCAGCTCATAAAATGCATCCATATCGATCTGGCGATCAATTGCCTCCTGCTGGCGTTTCAGACAGTTCTTCATGGATTCCCCCATCTTATCCCGGACCTCCTGTGCCTCGAACTGTAAAAGGCGGACTGCCTCCTGTTCTACCGCCTCGCGGATAAATAAGATCAGTTCTACTGATTTCATATCGATCAGGCTGACAAAGGTTCCCCGCTGCGGATACACGGTCAGAAGAGCCCGTTCTTTCAAACGTCCGATCACGGTACGGATGATATGTCTTGACACACCATATTGTCTGCAAAGCTCGTTTTCGCTGATCTTGTCTCCAGGAAGATAGACAAGCTTTTCTATTTTACTGCATAGATCCATATAAATCTCATCACTGTCCATGGCATTCTGTGGTATCATAATTTTCTCCCCATTCATACATTTTTTGCATGAATATTCTATCTTTTTACAGACATTATACGGTATCTGCTGTTTTTTTACAAGACAGGGAGTAACTCTGGACTTTCCATCCGGTCTATGCTACGATAACAGACAGTTTATTATAGAAAAGAGGGGTTTTATGATCACACCAGAACAGGCACGGGCCGATTACGGCTTTGCCGACTGTACCACACGGGAAGATAATATGACGCTTGGTCTTTACCACGCTGCACAGGGACTTTTTTCCAACCGGCTGATGCAGATTGCCGAATACTCTGCGCCCTTAGTCGTTATCTTTCTTGCTCTGGCAGCGCTGGCCGGCATTATCACCGCAGGCTTAAGTCCTATGCTGCTTTTGATTCTCGGGGCACTGGCCATTGCCTTTATCCCGCACTACCTGAGGCTTTCCAAATTACGGCGTGAAAACTCCGGCATGTGCCACATCCGCTCCGAGCTTGGGAACCACTTTTTGATCAGCTATGGAACCTGTTCCAAAAAAGAAACCAGGACCCGCCATACCCTGTTTGGCCCGGTTACAGACTACACGCTGCGCATTGTTTTTTCCAAGCACGTCTATCTGGACAATGTCCGGATCATGAAGGAGCTTTATGAGCAGGTCGGTGAAGGTGCCCGCGTCTGCCTGATGATGGCAGACAGCCCAAAGGCCAGCCAGATCATCGCAGCTCCCACGAATTTCACGGAAACCGTGATCGACAAAAAGGGCATTGCCGCCCAGCAGTTCGAAGCTCCAAAGACAGAGCTGGTCCGCGAGCTCAGCGAAGCAGAGCGCACCATGTACATCAGCCAGTACCAGGACCAGATCCAGGGCTGGAACCGTAATTACGGAAAAAAATACCTGTTTTCCATTGTTCTCTTCTTTATTTTTGGTCTGATCACCCTGTTCTTTGGTATGCAGGGCGCAACAACGATCTCCTGGGTTTTAGTGGTTGCCGTGCTTTTTGCTCTGCTGTCCCAGAAAAAGGAATTCCGCTACCATAAGACTTTCTTACAGAAGGAACCGGTCCTGACCGCAGTGGATGTTCTTGCAGAACGCGAGGATTCCTACACAAGCAGCAATGGAACAAAAAAACATCCCAATTCTGCAGTACACTTCAAGGACCGCCGCGGTGCCGTTCTCTGGACCCTGCGCACCTCGGAGGATTTAAAGAATTTCCAGCCGCACGAACAGGCAGTCCTGATCATCCACGGAAATGAAATGCTTCCGCTGCACAAGGACAGCGCACAGTTTACTCTTTCCCGGTAAACACAACAAGAATGTAACTGCCACACTCTTACGCCTGGGCGCATTTCCTGCAAAACAAAAGGCATGTAAAAAATGAACCGTTTCCCATCAAGGGAGCTTATCATTTTTTACACGCCTTTTTTATTATCCCAGGATCATAGCCCAGACCGGAATGGATACCAGGGACAATAATGTAGAGATTACGATACATTTTGTCGCAAATTTATAGTCACAGCCATATTTTGCCGCAAGGATCGCAGAAGTACTTCCAGCCGGCATACCTGTGATAATGGTACATACACCTGCCAGGAACGGATCGATCCCGACAAGACGACAGCCGGTCAGGACAATGGCCGGCAGCACAACCAGACGGAGTGCGGAAATAAACATGGTATTTTTATCGATCATGCTCCGCAGGGACATACCGGAGAACATCATACCGATCAGGACCATGGTCATGGCTGTGGTACAGCCACCGGCAGAACGGATTCCCTTATCCAGCGCGCCGATGAGGACCTTAGCCAGCTCCGGGACCAGTGGAAGGTTACATCCAAGCACCGCTCCATAAAGCTGGTTCAACGGATCCTGGAAGATCATCAGGCCCAGACCGATGTACACCGCAATGATGCACGGATGAACGACCAGCTTCTTCACGACGCTCTTCATATCCGGGCTTTCCGTAAAGCAGGCAATTCCTGCCGACCACATCATGACACGCATCGGAATGATAAAGACAGACGCGTACATCATTCCCTCTGCACCATAAATTCCCTGCGCGATCGGGAGTCCCAGAAAGCCGGAGTTGGAAACGATCGTGCAGTACTGCATAACACGCTTTAATTCCTTCGGCACATGGTTATATAACAGCTTGCTGAGCGTATAGCTCACAAACTGGACAGCCAGGGAGATTCCCAGGACTACCGCAAATTTTTTTAAGATTTCCAGATTAAATTCCATCCGGAATGAGTTTATAATATTGCAGGGAAGGAACAGATATAAAACCAGATCCGTCAGGACCGGCTTCGCATTATCTTTTAAAATTCCCTTGCTGGTCAGAATAGCGCCTGCAGCCACCAGAAGAAACATCATGACCTGCAGGGTCCACAAATTACTGATATCCATGGTATACCCCCGTTTTCCTATAATCATCGGACGCGCCACCGGCGCCTCCTCGATATGCCAATCAAAAATGCGGCTGGTCAGTAAACGACCGGCCGCACCTAGTAATCTTTTTTATCTTATTTCATCTGCATACCAACACGGATCATGCGGAAGGTTCTGTCTGCTGCGTTTGCGTAAAGCTCCTCAGCACGCTCTAATGCTTCCTCCAGATCCATTGCACCGTTGATGGTCGGAACAATGCTCTCTACGCCAAACTCATAGATCTTCTCTGCGCCGGTTCCCATGCCGCCTACGATAGCCACAGCCGGAACACCCTTTGCCTTACAGCGCATACCGATACCGCTCGGTACCTTACCGAATGCAGACTGCCAGTCGATACGTCCCTCACCGGTCACTACCAGATCGGTACCCTCTAACAGGCCATCGAAATCGATCAGATCCAGCACGGTCTCGATACCGGATTTTAAGTTTGCTTTTAAGAAACCGCAAAGGGCTGCACCAAGTCCGCCTGCTGCGCCTGCGCCTTCCTTATTCTCAACATCCATGCCTTTTGCACGCATAACAGCTGCATAGTTCTTCATGCCAGCTTCCAGACGGTCCAGGATCTCCGGGGTACCGCCCTTCTGTTTGCCGAAGGTGTAGGTTGCACCATCCGGTCCGGTTAACGGATTGGTTACATCGCACATAACGGTAATCTCAGCCTCGGCTACTGCCGGATGCAGGCCGCTCATATCGATATCTGCTACCTTCTCCAGATCAGAACCAACACCGGTCAGCACATTGCCCTGTGCATCCAGGAAACGAACGCCCAGTGCACTCATAGCACCCATACCGCCATCGTTGGTAGCGCTGCCGCCAATTGCGATGGAAAGCTTACGGTAGCCGTTATCCAGAGCATCCTTGATCAGCTCACCGGTACCATAGGTTGTTGTATTTAACGGGTTTCTCTTCTCGGTCGGAACCATCGGAAGTCCGGATGCTGCTGCCATCTCGATGATAGCAGAATCGCCGTGGAACACACCATAGGAAGCCTCTGTCTCCTCCATGAGCGGTCCATGTACCTTTACCTTGCGGTAATCGCCCTTGGTTACTGCGATAACTGCGTCAACAGTTCCCTCGCCGCCGTCCGCAACCGGAACACCAACAGTCTCACAGCCCGGGAATACACGCTGTGCGGACTCATTTAACAGCTTAATGATCTGGTCAGAAGATAAAGTTCCCTTGAAAGAATCGGATGCAAACAGTAATTTCATAAATCCTCCTTATACATAAGTGAAATCAGCGAACACACCATCAGCGTCTTCGCAGCATGACAGACAATGAAAAAACGGACCGGCATCCAAGAAGAATCGCCGGTCCATCATCAATGCCGTAGTTTCTATTCAGTTAAACGAAACGATTAAAGCAGACCAGCCTTGGTCATCTCAGCTTTGATCTTGTCTAATACCGGACCCTCCGGAGTAGCCAGGTTCGGGGTATACGGAAGGCCTACGTTACGGCCGCGTAAGTTAGCCATATCCTTTGCTGCTACCGGGAAGCTTGCGCCGTCCATGGACAGACGTACCGGATTTAATTTGAACTGAGCCTCAAGGGAGCCCTGAAGATCGCCTGCAACATACTTGTTGTATACATCAGTAATCAGCTCCGGCATGAAGTTTGCTGCGGTACATACACCACCTACTGCGCCGTGGCACATGGAAGCATAAAGCAGGGTGTCTTTTCCGCCGAATACCTTGAAGTTTACGTCTCTGTTTCTGCGGATGAACTCAGAAGTCTGGGTGATATCACCACTGGTATCTTTCATACCTACGATGTTCGGAACCTCATGAGCCAGTCTCTCAACCAGGTTTGCAGACAGGGTGTAGCCTACACGTCCCGGGTTGTTGTAAAGCAGTACCGGAGTCTCCGGAACAGCGTCTGCGATTGCTTTGAAGTGAGTAAACAGCTCGGTCTCAGTTGGCTTTAAGAACATCGGCTGCAGAACAGATACGCTTGCTGCGCCGTTTGCTACTGCCATCTTTGCAAGACGGATGCACTTTTTGGTGCTGATAGCGCCGATACCGAAGTATACCGGAACACGTCCAGCTGCCTGATCTACAACGATCTTTAAGCCTCTCTCCATCTCATCTTCTTCTACTACATAGAACTCACCGTTGCTGCCGAATAACAGGATGCCGCTTACGCCGCCATCGATTACATAATCAACCTGGCTGCGGATTGCAGCTTCGTCGATCAGCTCATCTTTGTCGATCGGGGTGATCATCGGGACAACTACGCCCTTAATAAAATCTGTATTCATACTATCTCCTTCCAGCGCACATGACGCCTTATCTGACACACTGCTGCCCACGGACCCGTAAGCAGCAGTGCATGATGACTTTTCTTAAATTATTTTATCTGGTAACGCTTATTATTTAACGATGCTGGTACCAGAAATCTTCTCGTAGTACTTAACGATGCTGGAGTGATCGTCTTTGTCGCATCCCTCAGATCTTAAGAACTGCATGATCTCCATCATCTCAGCGGTTAACGGAGCCGGAGAGCTGATTGCATGAGCTGCGTTCAGAGCATTGTTCAGGTCTTTGATGTGAAGCTCGATACGGAAGCCCGGCTTGTAGTTGCCAGCCAGCATCATCGGAGCCTTAGCGTCCATAACGGTAGAACCAGCCAGACCACCGCGGATTGCCTGGTATACTAACTCAGGATCGGTGCCAGCTTTCTTAGCGAAGGTCAGAGCCTCAGCTACAGCTGCGATATTGATAGCTACTACCATCTGGTTAGCCAGCTTAGCTACGTTACCGGAACCAAGGTCACCAACGTAAACTACAGAACCAGCCATAACCATCAGCATGTCATAGTACTTGTCGAACAGCTCTTTCTTACCGCCGCACATAACGGAAAGGGTACCGTCGATTGCTTTCGGCTCGCCACCGGATACCGGGCAGTCCAGCATATCGATGCCGTGCTTAGCCAGCTCAGCGCCGATTGCCTTGCTCTCGGTTGGGTCGATGGAGCTCATATCGATTACAACAAGACCCTCTTTTGCACCCTCAACAACACCGTTCTCGCCCAGAACTGCTGCTCTTACGTGCGGGGAGTTCGGAACCATGGTGATAACAACGTCAACCTGAGCTGCCAGGTCCTTGTTGCTCTCTGCTGCGGTTGCGCCGCAGGATACCAGGTCTGCTACTGCATCTTTATTGAAATCGAAAACAACCAGCTCGTGACCTGCTTTAACCAGGTTCTTTGCCATCGGTCTTCCCATGATACCTAATCCGATAAATCCAATTTTCATTTTGAATTCCTCTCTTTCTTAAATAAAAAAGTAAAACATCATTTGGTTTCCCTGACAGGCTTCGTGCTTTCGCATTTCTCTCTGTCAGCTTATGTCTGAATTATAATCAAACCGGTTCCGCCAAACAATAGGCAGAATATCCAAATCCAGATCAAAAAATGAAGCAAATGTGATATTTTTGCATTTTTATTTCATATTTATTTCATTTCATTTTATTTTCATTGCACCCGCATGTCATTTTCTCAATATCCGGTTATTGGGGGTATTATTTTCCCCGTTCTTGATTTCTTTTCCCGTTATCTCCGCAGTTTATTTTTTTCACGGCATAATCCCAGGATCAGGTGATATCATACTTTTTCATATGGCGCCAGAGCGTTGCCTTGCTGACTCCAAGCTCCCTGGCTGTCTTCTCCCGGTTCCCGCTGAATTTATGCAAAAGCTGCAGGATCCTCTGTGCCTCATCTGGCAGGGTATCCCACTCCCGCGCCAGTGCTTTCCCCATTTCTGCAGTCTTTTCCTGCTCCTTCTTGAAATCGTCTCCCATCGCCTGCTCCGGATACAGCTCCTCTAAAAGCCTGCGTACTGCAATCTCATCAATGGAACGTTTTCCGGCCATCAGGATCAGACGCTCGCAAAAGCTCTCAATCTGGAACAGGTTTCCTTTCCACGGATAATCCAGAAGCACCTCCATGGCTCCCTTCGTCAGGACATGATATCTAGAATAATGCTCACAGCAGTCATGGATCGTGTCTTCAATTTTATCGAAAAGATCCTCCCTGCGTTCGCGAAGCGGCGGGACAAACAGTTCCAGTCCTGATAAAAGATAGTAAAGATCCGGGCTGATCTTGCCCTCTGCCATCAATTCAGAAAGCGGGCAGCCGATCGTCACCATAACCCGCACATCCACCTTCCGCAGGCTTCCAATATCTGCACCGTGGCAGACCCTAAAACGAATCAGCTGGTAAAGCCGGTACTGGTTGGCCGCCGTCAGCTCTTCCACATCACGCAGTAAAAGTGTCCCGCCCTGTACCTGAAGCACCGCGCCGCGGTTTCCGAAGATCATGTTCTTCTGCTCCTCCCCGGAAAGTCCCTCACACGGCACATCGAGAAATGGCCCCTGTGCGCGGATACTGCTGTTGTGGATACTTTCTGCCAGCATGCGTTTTTCCGTCCCGGGCTCTCCGATGAGTACCACCGGGTGCTCGGAAAGCGCATACAGGTTTGCCTTGCGGATACATTCCTGCATAGCCTTTGATTTCTGGAGGATATCTTCAAACTGTACCAGTGGGGGAAGTGCCCTTTCACTTTCCTCTTTCCGGATCATCCGAGACCGGTCCGGTGTCACGGTCTTTTTCTTCATTTTATGACAGGTGACAATGGCGCCGTCCACGCGGGATTCGTATAAGACCGGAGCCAGCACTGCAAAGATCGGAGTCTGGTTCCACTCAAAGAACAGGGAATAATCCTCTCCCTCCTGGAAGACCCGGTTCCACGCCTCTTTGCCGATCATAGGCGCTGCTTTCCGGATATCCTGGCCCTTTAACTCGCTTTCCGTTTTGCCGATCATATCTTCCATCAGCGGGTTTACCGCAGTGATGATGCCATTTCCATCCAGACGGATAACTCCGCTGTAGGAATAATCCAGCAGGGTCTCCAGCTGTGCTGCAGTTTTCTTTTCCACATTCATGGCATATTCCATGTTTTCTGCTGTAGAAAATGCCTGCCGCATGGAATCCTCCGTCATGGAAAGGAACAGAGACGGTACCCCGGCCTCTGTTGCGATGGAAACCGCCGTGTCTCCGCCGATCACAACATCAGCGCCATCTAAAATTGCCCTGCGCACCGCAACCGGAAGCTCCGCTCCCTGATCCGCAAAATACGTTTTCAGTTCAATATTATAAAGCTCATCAAAGTAAGACATATCACAGAACATATTCCGGAACCCGACCACGGCCACGACCGGCTTTTCCTTTCCAGCGATCTGCTTGGCACGCATGACCAGAAGCGCCATCTCCTGCGCCGTCAGGACGATCTCAACGACCGGGGTATCTGTATACTGTTTGATGATGGAAGCCTGCAACCCGCGGGCAATGATGATCGTTGCCCCGTCCGCAATAGACCGCCGCGCCTCCATAACGGTATCCTCCGTATGGATCACCCGCATTTCCTGGATTTCAAATTTCTTCTCCTGCAAAATGTTATGGGCCTGGTGGATCATCTCCTCCCTGGACACCAGAAGTGCTATCTTTCCCACTCGTTTACCTCATTTTTAAAATATGCCGCCACGCTTAAACGGCGGGCGGCACAGATTTGTTTACTGCTGCTCTTTGATATTCTTAGATACCGTGATCTCCTGGTTATCAATATGCTCACGGATGGCTTTCTTTGCCTCTGCCACGTGTCTGGAGCGGATCGCTTTTAAGATATAATCGTGCTCGACTACCAGGATCTGACGCTTATCTGCATCCTTAATGTACTCCAGGCGGTAACGGTACATCTGTTCACGCAGGTTATTCAGGATCTGGACCAGGCGGTTGTTGCCGGTTCCATTGTAAATGATGTCATGGTAATGCTCGTCGGTCTCTGCGATGGTCATGGCATCTGCACTCTGGATAGCATTGCGGAATGCCTCCTGTGCCTCCTCCAGCTCTTTGATGTCCTCTTCCGTCATACGCTGGCATGCCAGCTCGATCGCAAGTTCTTCTAAGGAACGGCGGACCTCCAGCACATCACGCAGGCTCTTTTCGGAGATTTTTGCAACCTCAGCACCCTTACGCGGGATCATGAGGACCAGTCCCTCCAGCTCCAGCTTGCGGATCGCTTCACGGATCGGGGTACGGCTGACACCCAGACGGTCTGCAAGCTGAATTTCCATCAGACGCTCGCCCGGCTCCAGCTCTCCCTTTAAGATTGCCTGACGCAGGGTATTAAACACCACGTCTCGCAGCGGCAGATATTCATTCATATTAACCTTCAGCTTGTTTTCCATGATTTCTCTCCTTCTGATTGTAAAAATTCGTCAAATATACCTGTTTTGCCAGCTCTGCGGATTTCCCGAAGCGCAGCTCCTCATAGGCCTCCTGTGCAGCCTTCGGGTTTGTGAATAACCCGAATACAGTCGGGCCGCTTCCGCTCATCAAGGAACCGATCGCACCATATTCCAGCATTTTATCTTTAATTTCCTGAATCACAGGGTATTCCTTTATGGTAACCGTTTCCAGAACATTGCCCAGTCTTCCGGCAATCCCCATGAAATCCTGATCCCTGATTGCCTGGATCATTCCATCGATATCCGGGTGGGCATCCGGGCTCAGGTCATTGGCATGCAGATTTTCGTATACAAATTTCGTGGAAACATTGATCCCTGGCTTTGCCACCAGCACCTGGCACTGCGGAACCGGCGGAAGCTTCGTCAGCACCTCGCCAATTCCTTCCGACAGGGCAGTTCCGCGCAAAATACAATAAGGTACATCTGCGCCGATCTTTACGCCGCGCTCCATAAGCTGCTCTGTAGTCAGCCCCAGACGGAACATTTTATTTACGCCAAACAATACTGCTGCCGCATCGCTGCTGCCGCCCGCCATTCCGGCTGCCACCGGAATAAATTTTTTCAGCCGGATCAGCAGGCCATCCTGGACCTGAAACTCATCCATCAAAAGCTTTGCCGCCTTATAAACCAGATTATTTTCATTTACCGGCAGATAATAGAGATTTGTTTCAACCTGGATTCCCGGCTCTTCCTTCCAGACCAGATCTACCCGGTCAAAGATACCGACTGTCTGCATGATCATACGCACATCATGGTAGCCATCTTCCCGTCTGCGCAGTACATCAAGACCCAGATTGATCTTGCCATACGCCTTGAGACTTAAATGCTTTATCATTGCTTTTCTCCATTTAGGTTCTTTTGCTGATTGTATTTATTCGTTACATTGTATACAGTATATTATAATGCTGGATACGCAAATCTGCAAGGTATTTTGCTATTCTTTTCGCTTTTGTCACATTTTGACAAAATAACAGGCCGTGGGAGCTGCCTTTCGGCAACTTCCACGGCCTGTCATCTTATCATGATCATGCAATTATTTAGCGGAACTTTGCTGCTCTCTTTTCCTTAAATGCAGTAAATCCTTCGATCTGGTCCGGCGTGCCAAAGCATGCTGCCATGTAGCCCAGCTCGATATTCTTGCCGATATCAATGTCCATATCAGCGCCGACATTGATCATAGCCTTTGCCATTGCGATCGCGGATGCAGAATTGTCTGCGATCTGGTTAGCCATTGCGTAAACCTCGTCCATCAGATTCTCCGGCTCGGTTACCTTATTTAAAATGCCAAGCTCCAGTGCATCTGCAGCGGTCAGCATCTTTCCGGTAAAGATGATCTCCTTTGCTTTGCTCATGCCAACACATTTCGGCAGACGCTGGCTTCCATTAAAGCCAGGGGTAATGCCAAGGGTAACCTCCGGCAGACGGAGCTTTGCCTTGCTGTTTGCAATACGGATATCGGTGCAAAGTACAAACTCAAAGCCGCCGCCGAACGCATAGCCATTGACTGCAGCAATGGTAGGCTTATCCATCAGCTCGATCTTACGGAATACAGCAGCACCCTTGCGGGAATAACGGATTGCTTCCATTGCGGTATCGCCGTCCATCTCTTTGAGATCTGCACCGGCAATAAAGGATTTTCCTTCGCCTGTAAAGACAACAACACGTACCGCATCATCTGCGGCCACATCGTCTACTGCAGCATTCAGGTCATTCAGTACATCGCTGTTTAACGCATTCAGTGCCTCTGGACGGTGAAAGGTGATCGTTGCGATCCCATCCTTTTTTTCCAGTAAAATATACTTTAATTCCATATCCATATCTCCTTTCGAATTTATAAAGCCCTCACTTAAAAACCCAGAAAAGACATAACACCCTTTTGCGTTGTCTGTACGCAAAAGGGTGTCTTTTATGCCAACCATTTTATTCAGATAAGACTGTTTTTATACGCACAAACCTGTTTGAATCTGTATTGCGTTTATACCGGGATATAAGTCTGGCCGGTTACTACAATGAACAGTAACATCAGGATTACTGTGATGATCGGAGCAAGAACGAATACAACTGCACATGGCATGTAAGAGCTCTTGTGGCTGTTTCCGGTGTAGCTCAGTACAGATACGACCAGTCCGCAGTGCGGAAGGGAATCCAGAGTCAGAGCTGCGATAGAAGTACAACGGGACAGAGCTTCCAGGTTTACATGGTTCGGGTTGGTTGCAAGATCGCCGATGAAATTTTCAATAACAACCGGCATTGCAAGACCGATACCACCGGTACCAGAACCGGTAACACCTGCCAGACCACCTACGGTAACAACAGATGCAACGATCGGGTTGCTGAATGCGCCAACCAGCAGGCCGCACAGGGTAGCGTAAGCCGGAACCATCTTTACAACGGAACCAAAACCTACGATTGCTGCGGTATTGAACAGGGAGGATACGCCACCCATAGCACCGTCGCTCATCATCTTCCAGAAGTTCTTAAGATCGAAGCTCTTGAAGAATAAGATAACAGCGGCCAGAATACCAACCAGCAGGGACAGCGGAACTGCTAATTTCACTACATTCAGGACGATCATTAAGATCAGCATCGGAGCCAGTGCTAACAGGAAGGACGGTCTGTTGGAGATATCCTTTGCAGCCTTCTCCTCCATAACCTTTTTATCTGCCTCAGTCAGCTCGAAATGCTCGCCGTTTTTCTTGCAGCGTGCGGTATACCAGAATACGAATACTACAACAAGAGCAGTCTCAAAGATTGCAAAACATACACCAGGAACCAGCCATGCAGTCGGTGCTACACCTAATGCAGTAGACGGGAGCAGGTTATGTGCCTGCGGAGATCCTGGGATCCATCCTGAAGAAGTACCTGCGCCTGCGAAATAGAACAGCGGCAGAAGTCTTCTCGGGATATCAGCCTCTTTGAACAGGGATAACATTAACGGATACATTGCAAAGAATGCAACGAATACGGAAACGCCGCCGAAGGTTAAGATCCAGCCAACCAGGATGATTGCCGGGATAACAGCCTTTGCGCCAAGCTTTGCAACGATAGTCTCTGCGATCGCATCTGCTGCACCGGAGTTATCGAATAACTTACCGAAGATTGCACCAAGTACGAAAATGCAGAAGTTGCTGGTGAAGTAACCACCTAAGCCCTGTACATAAGATGTATTGGCTGTGTCAGTCATGCTCTGTAAGAGATACTTGCCAACACCTACATCTACTCCTGCACCTGTGAACAGCGCTGCGGTCAGCAGGCAGAACAAAGATGCGATGAATGCGGAGTAGAAAACCGGGACACCTTTGAATACGAGCAGGATAACAATTGCGATACTCAGAAGAATCAGAAAAATGCCCATGAGTTGAAACCCCCTTCTTTATTTTGCATATTACCATTCCTGAACAATCCTGTAAGCTTACGCGATCCGCTGGTCAGACGTACTGCTCTCTGCAAACGTTCCTGCTCAGAATCCGGACGGCTCTGCCTTATCTGTTCAAAGCCGCCGGACAATCTCTTTTATTATATTTGTTGGATATTTTTTTGACAATAGCATTAATCGACAAAAAACTTGTCTACTAGTTGGTTAGTTTTGACAATGATTTCACAAAATGGTAGTGGCAATTGCAAGGGCCAATTTCATTGTGCTTCACGCAGTGAAGCTGTTACGGTTCGCACAGGCGTGCCACAGACCGGACAATCAGTCTCTTGCTTTCATCATAAAGGTCCATGCCATATCTGTGATCACGGTACCCTCCTGGTTTACCAGCTTCGCGGTGCATTTTAAAATACCTCTGCCCGGCTTTTTGCTGTGGTGTGCATCGTCCGGTGTCATCTCCAGATGAACGGTATCACCGATGCACAGCGGTGCAAGATATTTTGCAGTCATCTCCAGAAATGCGATGGTTGTTCCCTCGAAAATTCCCATCTGGTTGGATAAGCCGGTAGAAATGATCAGTCCCAGTGCGCCATGGGCAACACGTTTTCCAAACATATTGTTTTTTGCAAACTCGTCATCCATATGGAGCGGGTTGAAATCACCGGAGACTCCAGCGAAATTTACCACATCTGCCTCCGTAATGGTACGTCCTACGCTCTCATAGCATTTGCCGATCTCAAAATCCTCCAGATAATAACCCTTTGCCTCGTAAGCCATGTTTTTTTCCTCCTAATCGTTTATGTTTTTTATCATATAAAGAACTTTTTTCCATCATGCATTGCGGGGAAGTGTTCCCCGCCTTTTCCAAATGCATGATATCTTTGCCTTAAGCCTCTGCCTTTGCCTTCAGGATCTCTTCCAGTCCGAACGGCTCCGGTGCAAACAGGCGTGCATCCATCAGCGCAACCTTCTCCGGGATGACCGGCTTGAATTCCATATAAGGAAGGATATCCTTCTCAATGTCAATGCCAGGTGCAACCTCAGACAGCTCCAGGCCCTGATCGGTTACCTTGAATACGCAGCGCTCGGTAATGAAGAGCACATGCTGTCCTTTCTTCCGGCTGAAATCTGCACTGAAGGTGATCTGCTCTACAGACTTCTTAAATTTAACCTTCTTGCCTTCCTGGAGGATGACAAGCTTTCCATCACGCACTTCTTCCTTTAAGCCGCCTGCAGTCATGGTGCCGCAGAAGATCACATTATGGGTAGACTGGGAAATATCAACCAGACCGCCGCAGCCTGCGATACGGGTACCAAACCGGCTCACATTGACGTTACCTGCATTATCTACCTCTGCGAAGCCCAGGCAGGTCATGGAAAGGTTGCCGCCGTTATAATAATCGAACTGGGAAGTCATCGGAAGAGCCGCCCATGCATTCACTGCACAGCCGAAGTCCTGTCCGCCTGTCGGTACACCACCGATCAGTCCACTCTCGATGCTTAATGTGATCTGGTCACCGGCACCTTCCTCTGCTGCTACTGCTGCCACGCCCTCCGGAATACCGATACCAAGGTTTACAACGGAATTCGGCATTAACTCTAAGGATGCACGGCGCGCGATCACCTTACGCTCGTCAAATGGAAGGGATGCAAAGCCGACACCATCCAGCTTGTAATGTCCAGCCAGTACCGGGTTGTAGTAAGAGCCTGGGGTCTGACGGTGGTTTTCTTCTGGATTTTCACTGACAACGATCGCATCAACCAGGTTTCCAGGTACCACAACCTGGGTACGGTCTACGGATCCGGAGGCTACATAGTTTTTCACCTGTGCGATTACCTTGCCGCCCATTGCCTTTACAGCCAGGGCTACATCCAGGGCATCGATCGGAGCACCCTCCTCTTCCATAGTGATATTGCCATGTTCATCTGCTGTCGTACCACGGATAAGGCCAATGTTTAATTTCGGCATCTGGTAAAACAGATACTCTTCCCCAAGAATATCTACCAGCTTTACCAGATCGTCCTTGGTGGCATCGCTCATTTTACCACCCTGCAGACGCGGGTCGCAGAATGTACCAAGACCGATCTTTGTGATCTCACCTGGTTTTCCTGCTGCTGCCGCACGATACATATGGGAAATAACACCCTGCGGGAAGTTCCATGCCTGAACCTTGCCGGCATTGACTAAATCTACCATTCTGGTGTTGTTTGCGAAATGTCCGGTTATGTAACGTGTGATGAGACCTTCATAGCTCATCTCACAGATACCCTGGTCTTTATTATTTCCATTGCCGGCTCCATGCATCAGTGTAAGTCCGCACGGATGACCGGTCTCCTGAAAGCGCTCCCCGATCGCGCGGTAAATCTCGCGCGGCACAGTCATCAGCATAAATCCGGAAACCGCTACGCCGTCTCCATCATGGATCATGTCCAGTGCTGTATTCAGGTCTACTCTTTTACCCATTTTTACATACCTCCTTTGTGATACTTATTTATTAAGCAAAATCCATGCCAACTTACCGGCTGCATTTTCGCCACGCATTTGACACATTTTTAACATCTTTTTTCAAAATCCCTTGTTCGGAAGTTGCAGTTTTGCACATTTCTGTGTTGCAGTTTTGCAATATTCGTTGCATATTAGCAACATTTTGTTTATAATCAGATTTAGAAAAACAACACATTCAACGGATAGGGGTATTTTATGGATACAAACAGAACAAACGGATACGAACATAGTTATTTGTGTGAAAAAATCATCGAGGAGTGTTACGACAGCATCGTAGTGACCGATGCCGATGGACGCTATATCATTGCAAATAAAGCGACTGAAGAATGTATGGGACTTTCCAAGGAACAGATTCTTGGAAAACGTCCTGACGATATGATGGCAAAGCATGTATACACCAATTCCACCATTCTGGAAGCCATGCGCACAAAAAAAACCGTCACAGGTCTGGTGAATGTGCGGGGTGTCAACCGGCTCTCTACCAGTCTTCCATTTCTGGATGAGCAGGGCAATGTCGAATTTATCATGACCAACAACCGTTCCAATATCATCATGGACGAATTTGCCAGACAGCTTGCCTACGAGCAGGAGCAGCACGACCGTTACCGCAACATTGCGGATTATCTCTACACCTCCAACGAAACCGATATGGTCTGCAAAAGTGAAAAAATGCACGCCCTGCGGCGGGACTGCGCAACCATTGCCATTGCCGACAGCTCCGTTATGCTGATCGGGGAATCCGGGGTCGGAAAAGAACTGATCGCCAAATTCATCCATTCCCAGAGCTCCCGCAGCATGCAGGCATTCATCGCCGTAAACTGCTCTGCCATTCCCCCAGAGCTGTTCGAATCTGAATTTTTCGGTTACCGCCCCGGCGCCTTCACCGGTGCAAGCGCCAAAGGAAAGCCTGGCTTTCTCCGCATGGCCCACGGTGGTACCCTCTTTCTCGATGAGCTTGGGGAGCTTCCGCTTTCCATGCAGTCAAAGCTTCTGCGCTTCACGGAAAGCGGGGAATTCTACCCGGTCGGAAGCACACAGACTGAAAAAGTCGATGTGCGCATCATCACGGCAACCAACCGGAATCTGATGCAGATGGTAAAAGAAGGAAGCTTCCGCAGCGACCTTTATTACCGTCTCCATGTCATCCCGATCCGTATTCCGGCTCTGCGGGAGCGCCCGGAGGACATTGAAGCCATTGCTGCCTACTACATAGAACGCTACAACAAAAAATACTGTAAAAAGACCTGCCTCTCCGAAGACAGCTTAAACCTGCTGCTGCAGTACCGCTGGCCCGGAAACGTGCGGGAGCTGCGCAATGTGATCGAGCGTGCTGTTCTCATGTCACAGGCTGGCAGCCCGGACCTTCCCTTACGGCCCATGCTCCATTCCGACTGGGACGCCAGAGAACTGCGGGAGCAGGACCTCACTGGACAAAACCAGGAAATGTCAAACGCACTCAAATCCCTGGAAGCTTCCGTTCCTTCCATCCCTATGCCAGATCCAGACCTGCCTCTTGCAGATGCCATAAAGATCTTTGAGCAGCACTATATCGACGCAGTCATCGCCCGCCATAACGGAAAGCTCAGTGAGGCAGCCAGATCCCTTGGCATCCACCGCACCACCCTTTACCGGCGGCAGAAAGCCATAGATGGTCTAAGCGGTGCACCTTCTGGGAAATTCTGATTATAGATCATACAAAGCAGCAAACCCCCGGACCTGTATCTGCCAGAAACCAGCTTGCCGCTGACATTTTCTGCCAGAAGCGAAAAAACGAAGAAATTCTGCCAGAAGCGAAAAAAGACGGAGAAATCCAGCAAACTGGATTTTCCCGTCTTTTCTTCATTTCTGTTAAATTAACCCGCAAATCACATAAAACAAAAATCATATAAAACAAAAGGCACTCCTTTTCAGGAATGCCCTTTTTATACGTGCGCGAGAAGATTCGAACTCCCGACACCTTGGTCCGTAGCCAAGTGCTCTATCCAGCTGAGCTACGCACACATATTTGTTATTTTGTTGAGCTCTTGTTCGCTGCAACGATGTATATGATACCGCATGTTTCCTGTTTTGTCAACACTTTTTAAAAACTTTTTTCAAAAAAATTTTAAAGCCGTTTTTCACGGTTTTCCAGTACCGGTCGACTGCGGGAAAAATGGCTTAAATACGCCATTTCCCGCAGTTTTCTCTTTCGCCGGTATGCCACAGGAATCCAAACTTTTCTTTTCCTGGTCTTATGGAATGACTAAATTTTTTACACGGTTCCCAGCAGATAATTGATAAACTGCTGTGCAGTACGTCCGGAAATTCCGCCATGGCTTAACTCCCACTTGTTTGCTTCCGCACGGAGCTCGTCATCGGACATGGCCAGTCCGGCACGGTGTGCCAGCTCTACGACAATGTTGAAATACTCCTTCTGGGACGGCTTAGAGTAATTGATGGTAACACCGAAACGATTTACCAGGGAAAGCTTTTCCTCCATGGTGTCGGAGCGATGCATGCCGTTCTGGCTCTCAACATCGTCGCGGTCACTCCAGTTTTCTTTGATGAGGTGTCTGCGGTTAGAGGTTGCATAGATCAGGATATTATCCGGCTTGGTCTCTACGCCACCCTCAATGACCGCCTTCAGGAACTTATACTCAATCTCAAATTCCTCGAAGGAAAGATCATCCATATAGATAATGAAACGGTAGTTACGGTTCTTGATCTGGGCGATCACAGAAGACAGGTCCTTAAACTGGTGCTTGTAGATTTCGATCATGCGCAGGCCCTGGTCATAAAACTCATTGACGATTGCTTTGATACTGGTAGACTTACCGGTACCGCTGTCACCAAAGAGCAGAACGTTGTTGGCCTTTTTGCCCTCCACAAATGCCAGGGTATTGTCGACCAGCTTTTTCTTCTGGATCTCGTATCCGATCAGGTCATCCAGCATGACGGCATCCATGTTGTTGATCGCGCAGAAGTTTACGCCGCCATCTTCCCTGGACTGGATGCGGAATGCCTTATTCAGGCCAAACATACCAACGCCATAAGCTTTATAGAAGTTCGTCACTGCGTCAAAGAACTTATCCTCATCCGGTGCAGCCGCCAGCTTTTCACTCAGCATACGGACCTTCTCGCTCACATTTTTATTATACATCAGTTCTTTTTTCCCAATTGCCTTATAATCGGTCAGGCGGGTGAAACAGTCAATCCCCAGGTATCCCTCCAGACCACTGAAATCATAATGGAACAGCTCCATAAATGCTTTAAAATCACTCTTTGCAAAGTAATTAACACTTCCATCGTTAGCGCCCACCTTCTCGCAGGTAATGCTGAACGGGTTCTCATTGGTGATCAGCAAAAATGTCAGGTAATTCTGCCATAAATTCTTGTCAAAACCATAATCGGTTGCCACCTGGAGCAGGTGCTTTACCTGGGTAAATGTTCTGGTAACCAGCTCTTCCTTTGTCTGGCTTTTGTCATCTGCCTTCCGGGTGATATCTGCCAGCTGCATTAAGATGGTATCCTTCGGCATATCGCCGTAAATCAGTAACCGTGAAACAATCTTGTACATTTCTCCCCCCGCCTTTCTTCGTTACTGTTCAGTAACATCTTTTCTTCTAAAACGTGATCATGTCCTCGTGACATTTTACCACATCTCTCCATAAAATAAAAGACAGAACAGCTTGCGCCATTCTGTCTGGTATGGGGGAACAAATAAATTGAAAGTCTCGTATTCTTATGCTGCTTTGTACTTCTCGATGTTGTGGAAAAGATCTGTGCAGTCGTTGCTGTAGATTTTTAAGTTTACAGTCTGGTTAAAACCAAGATTCATGATTCCCAGTAAAGACTTTGCATCTACTACAACACTTCCACGGCAAAGATCCATATCAAAAGGATACTGCTCTACCGTTTTTACAAACTCCAGTACTTCATCCGGATTCCGGAAAGTCAGATTTATCTCTCTCATAATGGTCACTCCTTTAAATCTGCGAAAAACGAAAAATATGATCAATTTGTTTTATGTCATCTTCTTTATGTTGACATTATTCTACCATTTTCGCAGAAAATGCAAAGAGGAAATTTTTAAAAAAGGAGTAACTATTTAAGGTGTTATTCTTTTATCAATGATTTTCTTTCCGGAACTGTGCAGGAAGCATGCCAACCTCCTCTTTAAATACCTTGCTCATATACTTTGGGTCCGAATATCCCACCATTTCCGCGATCTGGTTCAGTTTCAGCCCGGAATGCAAAAGAAGCTCTTTGATGCGCTCGATCCGCATCTTCCGCACGGTTTCTGTAAAAGACATGCCCGTTTCTTTTTTGATCAGCATGCTCAAATACTCATCTGTCACGCAAAGACGCCCGGCCAGCTCTTCCAGCGTGATTCCCTGACTGTAGTAAGCTTCCATCATGGAGAGAGCCTTCTTTACCAGCAGGCTGACATTTTCCGGACGCTCTAATCCTCCGGTGATTTCCTCATAAAAATGCTGCATCAGCTCCCTGATACGCTGCCATGAAATTGCCTGGGACAATTCCCCGACAATGTGCTGCATGGAAATGTTATCGGTTCCGCGCCCCATCGAGTCAGAAACAGTAACCAGGGCTACCACCAGCCTTGTCCATGATTCCCGGATCTCATCTGGATGATGCGGCTCTTCTACACAGTACGCAATGATCTGCTCCAGAATACGGTCATATGCTTCCTTATCCCGCTTCACCACAGCCTGCTTCAGCTGGGACTCTAAATCCAGTGAATATTTTATCGGCACTGTCTGGGTCGCACCAATCTGTTCTTCCGTCATCAGGTTTCCTTCCGGAAAGCATAGCTTCCACATTCTGGCATGCTCCAGCTTCTCAAATCCCGCTGAGAATTCCGCCAGTCCCTGACAAACTGTCCAGCTAAAGATCGGAGCATGCTCCAGCGTGCGGTATGCTGCCGGAATCACCTGCTTCTCATACCAGTTCCTGATCTTTTCCGGATCCTTCATCTGGTAGAAGATCACAACGATCGCCCGGTAACGCACCGTTGTCAGCATACAGGCCTTATATTCACTTCCTGCCTTCACATACGGCTCCAGAAAGCGTTCAGCAGGCTCATAATAATTGTCATAGTAATCGCTGAGATAGGCCATCATGATTGCAAAGGTACCATGGCTGTCAAGACCATACGCCGCTTCTGTATAGTTTTCCAGTTCTTCGTCCACATCCAGCTCCGCAAGCAGGGCGGAACGGAAAATCTGCTCCAGTGAAAGCAGCTTTTCCTGGATTTTTCTGGTTCCTGCAGCCTGCTTTAAAGACGCACTGACTCCCTGGAGAGTCTTTTTCAGCTCCTCAATCTTGATCGGCTTTAACAGATAATTCTCAATTCCCAGCTCAATAGCCCGCTTTGCATAGGAAAAATCAGAGTATGCCGTTAAAACGATCGCTTTCCCCTGAAACCCGTTTTCCCGCAGCTTCTCCAGCATCGTCAGACCATCCATCTCCGGCATTTCAATATCCATGATCACCAGATCTGGATTTTCGCCGGAAATAAGCTGGTATCCTTCCTGTCCGTCCTTTGCAGCACCGGCTACCTCATATTCTGGATCCAGCTTCGGCAGCATCCTTGCAAGTCCGCTGCGAATAGACTTTTCATCTTCCACTATTATTATCTTCATCCTGACTGCCTCCACGTATCGCACGAATAAACAGATGCACACTGGTTCCTGATCCTTCCCGGCTCTCGAAGTACATCCCGTGATTTTCCCCATAATAGAGCTCCAGACGTTTTCTTACATTGGCAACGCCCACATGTGCCCCGGCGCTGCTCTTCTTATTATTTAATTCTCTCACAAGTTCGGGCGAAATGCCACACCCATTATCATGAATCCGGATATAAAACTGCTCTCCGGATAATTTCATGGAAATTTCAATCCGGCATGGCTCCTTCATGCGGCGGAATCCATGATTGATCGCATTCTCTACAAAAGGCTGTAACAGGAGCTTGTGGATCCGGTATCCCATCAGCTCCTTGGGGATATCCGTAACAACCGAAAGAGGCTGCTCCAGCTTTTCCTTCTGCAGCATGATATAACGCTCCAGCCAGGATAATTCCTGGCTGATGCTCACCATATCCCCAGGGTTCCGAATAGAATAGCGCAAAATATCTGCCAATGCCCCAACCATACTGCTGATTTCAAATTCATCGCACTCCAGAGCTTTCCAGTTAATGGTATCCAGGGTATTATACAGAAAATGGGGATCGATCTGCGCCTCCATGGCCTGAAGCTCTGCATTTTTTTGTTCCACGGTAGACTGCTTTACTGCCTCCATCAGCTTCTTTAGCTGAACAGACATCTCGTTAAAACCGGCTGAGATCCGCTCCAATTCATTGGCAGGCTGGGATGCTAGTGGGATCTGCACGGAAAAATTTCCATTTTCAATCTCCGACATCGCATATCCTAAGCGGCCCACCTGCTCCAGCATGGGGCCTGTCATCAGACTGACCAGTGTTAGGGAAAGCAGCATCAGGGCTGCAAGTGTTCCCAATCCAATGCAGATATTGGTAAATACCATCTGCTCAAACTGGGCCGTCTCATAAAAATGATAGACATCCCATCCTGTTTTTTTATTTTTTGTCTGCAGCACCCGGTATCCCCGCTGCGGCTTCGATAAAATACTGCTTCCAATCTGCTTCGTATCAGCGGCAGCAATGATCTGTCCCGATTCACAGACATAAACCGATGACTGGGCACTGACCTGAATCTCCTTCCATAGTACAGACTGGTCCACACTCAGGATGACGGTTCCGATCCTGCGGTTGATATTCCGGTAATCTGCCAGACGCCGGACCAGCTGGAACATATGAACCGGATGCTCCGCCTCACCGATGACCTCAGAACTTCCGCGGTACAGCGCCATCTGATCCTGTATATCGCTGACCGAAATCCGGTTTGCCCACTTTGTAGAAACAAAAGAGGCTGCTCTCTTATCATAAAAGCAGACCTGTCCCGATTCTGTTATCAGGGTGATTCCCTCTACCCCTTCATTCCGGTTACAGATGTGTGCCAGATTACGCCGGATCTGGTACTTTAGCGCATCAGATGGTTTTTCCGATTCATTGATGTCTTCTACCAGCTCGATCATCGCATCGTCCGTGCAGAAATCGTAAAGGACCATATCATATTTGTCCACAATCATCTGCAGTATATGGTCGGCCGTATTCAATTCCCCGCTCAGCTCCCGCTGCAGGTTGTGTTTCATGATCTTCCAGGTCTGTGCCTGCAGGTAAAGGGAAAAACACAGGATCGGAATCACCAGGACAACCGCCAGAAATATGATCATAGACCGCAGGCTTCTACTCTTTTTCATAACTTTCCCTCCTGATCCGGTTGATCCGCTCAGACAGCTGCTCTAATTCTTCTGGTTCATCTTGCCCCAGAATAACCCGGTTGATGCTTTCCGCAAGCTCCATGGAAAGCGACGGCCAGTAAGCCTCTCTCTCCCGGAGCTTCGCTTCCTTTAAGTAATCCCAGCACGCTTTCTTTTCCGGATTGTTCTGAATCTGCGCCTTCAAAAGATCCTTTCTGGCAGACAGGTATCCCATGCTTTCTATATACTGGCTAGTCTGTTCCGGCTCTGCCATATATCTCACAAATTCCCTTGCCTCTGCCTCATGCTCCTGGCAAGCCACGGCAAGCACCTCTCCACCACTGACTGTGATCGAATTTTCCCCACATGGAAGTCTGGTCACTGCAAAATGAAGATCTGGATTTTCTTCCCGGATCTCATTTTCATAGCCCGATATCATAAAGACCATAGCAATGTTTTCATTGGCAAATTCCCATGCAATATCGGAAAGAGTCATATTTACGTTGTCCTCGCTGAGTGCCCCATTCTCGGCCAGCTGCTTCAAGAAGCCAAATGCCTGCTCTCCAGCCAAAGAGTCGATCTGTGCCAGCGTTCCCCCATAATTCCAGAGAATTGGTAAAAAGCAAAAACTGCTTTCCTCACTCTGCAATGCAGGAAATGCGCAGCCAGATACCCGTTCTGAGGTAACACGCTCTGCAGCCTTCACGAATTCTTCCAGTGTCTTAGGCGGCTCTACGCCAGCCTGGCTCAAAATATCTATATTATAATAAAACATCAGACAATTCATTCCCAATGGCAGACCAACCAGATGCCCGTCTTCGCGGTGGCAGCTGATCAATGCCCTGGACAGGTAATCTTCCTTACGGATATCAGATGACAGGTCCTGTAAGATTCCTGCCTTATCGTAATACTGGATATCCGAAGAATCAACCACGACCAGATCTGGAGTTTTCCCCTCTGCTGCAGCAAGAATCAGCCTTTTCTTAAAATCTTCATCCGCAATATAATTTGCCTGGATTTCAATCTCTTCATGGGTTTCATTAAATTTCTGAATCAGCGATGCAAGACAATGCCTGGCATCTTCGCTTCCCCAATAATGCCATAGCTGAAGCACCGTCTTTTTCTCTGGCTGGCTCACCACCTCCGGTGTACAGGCCGTAAGACACACTACCATACAAAGCAGCATGAACAGAACCATTCTTTTGTCTATTTTCTTTCCTGTTTCCTTTCCTGGCATCTTCACCGTCCTCTTTGCCGCTTTCCTTCCCATCTTCGCCACCTTCTTCTCATCGTTCCGGTTTCTATGGCAAAACATTGTCTCTATTTCTGAGGCTCTGCCGCAGATTGTTTCATGCGCTCATGTTCTTCCTTTATTTCCTCATATAAATGGTAAAAGGTCCAGCTTGCATTAGTTGGGGTGATAATTGCTTTTAATTCCACCTTAGGTACTCCGGCCTTCCGCAAAGCAGCTAACAGTTCATCGATCCGGCGGCTGGTAAAGCCCTGCATGACCAGCACTTCCTCCGGTATCACCTTTGCTGGATTCTCGTTTCCCTGTTCCTCCAAATTTCCCACCTTTTCAAACCCTGCAAGACCTGCAAGCGCACCCACTGTTTCCATCACCTGTTCCGGACCTACATTGCGGATCCGGATTCCCATACGCACCAATACCCCTTTTAGCTTCATTACCTTTGATGATGGCTGCGGATTATAATAAAGGATCATCTCGCGTGCTGAATTTCGAATCATGTTCTTTACCTCTTTTCTTTATTTTTTGTCCACCGCATGCAAGCATGCGTGTCCACATGTGTTCCGCGTTCACTTTTGCCTTCGCGCACATTATACACGATTCACGAAAAAAAAGGTATCTCTGTAAGTACAGAAATACCTTTTTCACGTAAATGCCGCAGGCCGGAATCGAACCGGCACGGGAGATTAGTCCCGCAGGATTTTAAGTCCTGTGCGTCTGCCAGTTCCGCCACTGCGGCATCTATGGCTGACTCGCCAAATGGGGCCTATAGGGCTCGAACCTATGACCCTCTGCTTGTAAGGCAGATGCTCTCCCAGCTGAGCTAAGACCCCTTTTCCAATATGGAATTGTAGTAATCTGAGAAACAGATCAGCGACCCGGATGGGGTTCGAACCCACGACCTCCGCCGTGACAGGG
>NZ_QUIK01000025.1:0-251 GCF_003480105.1 Clostridium sp. AM42-4 | reverse complement strand
TCAGCGACCCGGATGGGGTTCGAACCCACGACCTCCGCCGTGACAGGGCGGCGCTCTAACCAGCTGAGCCACCAGGCCAAAATAAAATGATAGATTAATTTGAAAATGGACCTTCAGGGACTCGAACCCAGGACCGACCGGTTATGAGCCGGTTGCTCTAACCAACTGAGCTAAAGGTCCGAAACCTTGAGGCCCTTTCAGACCAGCTCCCCGAGTAGGACTTGAACCTACGACAGCGCGGTTAACAGCCG
>NZ_QUIK01000024.1:0-52502 GCF_003480105.1 Clostridium sp. AM42-4 | reverse complement strand
ATCTCGGCAATTGAATAACCGAGGATTCCCGCTTGTTATCCTAAAAATCCCGCATCTTCCAGGATCGCAGCTTCAATCTCACGGTTTAAGTCATTGTCTTCTACGATCAGAAGACGCTTTCCATAGAAGGTTTTCTTAGCTTCTTCCAAGGATACGGCTTCTGCATCTTTTTCCGGCTTTTCTGACAGCTTCTGATGCAATGATACAATGATTTCAGTTCCTTTTCCAACCTCAGAGGAAACATGGATTTCCCCACCCATGGCATCAATATAGCGCTTCGTAACGGCAAGTCCCAGTCCTGTACCGGTATGTCCGCTGATCGTAGCTGTGTTTTCCCGTTCAAATGGGAGGAATATCTTCTCCAGAAATGCTTTGCCTACTTTTTTACAGAAATTATACTATTTTTTGAAAAATTATGTCAATTGCTTTTACTTGTTTGACGTGTTTTCATAGAATTTTGTCGAGTTTTTATCCGCAATCATATTCTACTATTCACAGAGGTTCAAGAAATCTTCTAAGTCCTCTCTGATACCATCGTTCTCTATATCCGGCAGTAGGGATCGAAGAAAGTCAAGATCATCCTCCGAAATATAACCGGTTTCCAATATGTCCTCTACGCGGTTTCGCGTCATCTGTGCATCTGCATCATAGCGTTCCCAGTTGCTATCCTGGGCATAATCAATCAGATACTCTTTGTAAAATCGTTCTAAAGCTTCCATATAGGATGTCCTCCGTAGTGTATTTTCTCTAAGTATATCGCTTAATAGAATAGCTTTCCATACTTTTCCAAAATATCCTTATCCACTTTGGATTTCTTCATATTCCGGATCATTTGAAAGCAGATAGGAAGATCTTCGGCTTCTGGCATTTCTGTTGACTGGCTTACCCAAGCGGAAAAAATCTCTTCCTCGGTGCCTTTTACTTCATGCTCACAAAAATACTTGAACAAATCACCAGTGATAGTTTTTTTAATCTCTGCCATACAAAAATCTCCCCTTCCCTTACTTAGTCAAACAGATTGTTACGATATCCGTCTTTTCTTTCCTTGCGGACCTTAATGACACTGACAACAGCTACAATCAGCAGAACTAAAACCACCGCCACGATAACGACTGCGTATGGAATCGCCGCCTTTGCATCTTCCTGTGGCGGTGCGGGGTTTTCGGCATCTGCCGCCGTTGCAAGGCCGTCCGGAATTACGACCTGCGGCTTTGATGTGCCCAAAGTCAGATCTAAAGCAACCGTTCCATTTTCCACCAAATCAAACGTAGACGGACTCACGGTAAATTCATAATTTTCATCAGCGGATTCCGCCTTACCAATCGTATCGTGTCCGACAGGAATTTCTGCACGACCGCTCCAACCACTCTGCCGATACAGCCACAACTCCTCTTTTCTACCGCCCTCATACAGCGTGACGCGGATGTTGCTTTCGCTCCACTCCTTGTCTGGAATGGTAAGTGCTGCAGATATGTACCCGGTCTCTTCCGGGGCGGATGTTGCATACTGTTGCATTTGTTCTAAAACCTTGACCTGCTCTGAAAAGCTGTACTCTGTGCTACCCTCTTCTGATTTCTGTTCTTTTTCCTCTAATTTTTCCAATCCTGCACCATCTTCGTAGCCATAGCCTTCCTCCCAGTCGACCTCGTTTCCGAAAGAATCTGTTGCGGCGTAAGCCGGGGATGCCGCGGTACTAAGAAGTGCGGTGAGAAGCAAGGCGGTGCATAGCTTAATATGTTTCATGGGATAGTCTCCTTTCTGTGTTCGAATGAATGAGTTTCTTCTTATATTAATATGGTGACAGCTGCGGAAAATAAAAACGGATGCGATGTGGTTAGAAAAGAAAAGGCACCAGGAACAATAAATAACAAATTTCCAATGCCTTTCATATACAGAAACCGTCATGCGTGCTACAATAGCTT
Source organism: Clostridium sp. AM42-4 (assembly GCF_003480105.1). Classification (NCBI taxonomy): domain Bacteria; kingdom Bacillati; phylum Bacillota; class Clostridia; order Eubacteriales; family Clostridiaceae; genus Clostridium; species Clostridium sp. AM42-4. The sequence goes on along the minus strand of NZ_QUIK01000024.1, from coordinate 50,580 downwards.
CATAAACCATACAAGGAGCATTAACCAATGATCGCAAATATCACGATATTATTTGTAGCCCTCTGCATCGGATTTATTGGCAGACGGATTTATGAAAATCACAGAAACCAGAACAAACCAGGAGTGCCTAAAAAGAAGAAATAGCACCTGCTGTCGCTTACCTACCGGCAATTTAAAAAAGACCCTCATATCATTTTTCAAAAAATAAAATAATAAAAGGAGCACGAAAAAGCAAGTGCTGTGTTTGCCTGCTCTGCCGCCGTCTTCAGTGTGGTCAGCTTATCATTGGTTTCGGATACCGCATCAGAGAGGAGCTTCTGCTTCTGTGCAAGCAGATCCGTATTACTGGGATCAAGCTTCAACAGCTTTTCGACATCCTTCAGCTGTGCCTGCGTATTCTTAATTTCCGAATAGACACCCTTTAGGGCTGTCTATAGTTTGGTGGTATCGCCGCCGATTTCAACGGTGATCCCCTTTATTCTGCTTGCCGCCATAGCGCACCTCCTCTCTGAAAAATGGGTATAGAAAAAGCACCGTCCAAATAAACCTTGAACGATGCTCTGATAGTTATCGGATTGTTGCTCAATCTTCTATCTCTTTATATTTTGTTTTATTGCAGTGGTCACTGCATCTATATTGAATGGCTTTGAAATGTGTCCGTTCATTCCAGAATCCAAGGATGCCTGTACATCTTCCTTGAATGCATTTGCAGATTGTGCGATGATTGGAATTTTCGCAGCGTCTGGGCGCTCCTTGCTCATTGCACGAATTGCCCTTGCCGCCTGATGCCCATTCATTTTAGGCATCAGGACATCCATTAGAATCACATCATATGTGTCTGCTGGATTGTTGGCAAAACAAGCAACTGCGTCCTGTCCGTCTACTGCACGAGTTACATGCATACCTGCTTCTTCGAGCAGCGTGGTTGCCAATTCCGCATTCAGCTCATTATCTTCTGCGAGAAGAACCTTTACTCCATTAAGGCTGACATCCTGTACCAGATTCAGCTCAGGTATCTTTTTGGGGTCTGCAAGTTCCATAGGAATTTCTACTGTAAAAGACGAACCACACTCTTTCTTGCTGTGAACCGTAATTGTACCGCCCATCAGTTCTACATATTGCTTGGAAATTGCCATTCCAAGCCCCGTTCCGGCATAGTGTGTTCGTGCGCCGTTATCCTCCTGTGAAAAGGGTTCAAACAGCCTTTTCTGAAATTCTTCACTCATACCAATGCCATTGTCTTTTACCGCATAACTGCTTACAATATGCCGTTCGTCTATGCCCGGTTTGATACTAATTTCAAAAGTAATCGTTCCGCCATCTTTTGTAAACTTGACCGAATTACTCAGAAGATTCGTCAATATCTCACGAATTTTTATCGCATCCGTCAGAACATAAAGTTCTTTGGGGATGTTGCGATGTATCTCAAATGTTAAATCCCGATTCAGCAGGAGTCCATCCACGATAGCAATCACATTATCTATTAGTACAGGCAAATTCTCCGGCTTAGGTGAGAAGCTTACCTTTCCGTTCTCGATACGGCTAAGATCCAGTACATTATTCAATAACAACAGCAGATGCTCTGAACTTATTTTTACCTTTTGCAGACTATCGTGAATTTCAGATACATTTGTCTGGTTCAGTGCAATGTCCGTAAATCCGATAATAGCATTCATAGGTGATCGAATATCATGTGACATGTTAAGTAAGAAGGATGATTTTGCTCTGTTTGCGGTCTCTGCTTTTTCCGCAGCCTCGCGCAACAAAAGCGTCTGTTCAATTTCATCTTCTCTTTTTCTTTTGTAGCCGATAAAGCAGACAGCACAAAGCAAAAACAACACGCATCCTGCCATAGCTCCAACATAAACGGATACTCTTCTTGTTCGCTTTACCAGCCCATTCACAGACTGCATATCCATTTCAATGCATAAAGCACCAACTATTTCATCCGAATCGCCCGTTAAATCGCCCGTTACAGGATAACAGGCTGTGAAAATAGGACCCCATGTCGTATCAACAATGTTCTGCGAATACACCGTCTCTCCTGAAAGAGCCTTGTTAATATACGGAATCATTTCTTCCTCAATATAGTCTCCCGGATGTCTGACATCTCCTGCGCTGGGATCCAGACCGTCCACCACATAGATCAGCCTGTTTTCTTCATTTCGGGTGGCGGTGTATAAATATCTGGTTGAATTCAACGTTCGAATTTCATTTAGAAACGAGGAAACCTGGTGATACATTTCTGTATTTTCATCAGATTGATGGCGGAGCGTGGCAAATTCTTCTCTTCCGATTTTTTCATTTACCAATTTATGGATTGCATCTGCATTTTCCATATGATTACTTCCTATTAGGAACACTGTAAATACAAGGCTTTTCGGAGCCTACAAACCAGAAAAAATAATATTTGATCTATCACATTACGCAAAAAGCCGTCCGGCATGAAAAACGGGCGGCTTTTTTGCGTGGATAGACGGAAAGGAGGCGCAAAAATAACTACAAAATTTTAGCGTTCAAATTTGTGCAACTTTAACGAAAAGGAGGATCGTAAATGGCCGATGAAAAATTGAATACTGGCCCTGCGGAGAATATTTCCCCGGAGGCCGCCGAGCCTATCATTACACCCGAACAGGCCGCAGCGTCTGAGCCCCAGCAGGAACAGACCGGGCCTGCCATACCTGAGTCCGGCGATGTGGTTGTGTCCTTTGCCAAAATCAATGAACTTATGGCGGAAAAGAGGCAGAACGCCCGCGCCGAAGTCGAAAAGGCGGAAACGCCCGAAACGCCGGAGGCGGCAGCCCCCGGAGAAACACCGCAGCCCGCCAATACGGAGGAGCCGAAAAAGTCGCGCCGTGGCCGTCCGCCGAAAGCGGAAAAGGCCGCGACTGAAAATCAGAAAGCGGAGAAATCGGCTGGGGCCCGCAAAGGCCGCCCACCCAAGGCGGATAAGGCGGCCCCTGACAAGCCCAAGCCGTCCAAACGAGACAAAGTGTCCCGAAGCGATGGAAAGGCCCCGGATGCCAAGGAGCCCGTAAAGCCCACACAGGATACGGCACCGAAGGAAGCTGCTGTGGAACAGACGGCTCCCGCGCCGACCACACCTCCCCGCCCGGTTGAGGAAGGCAAGCTGGTTTATCTGAAACTTTCCGAGGTTCATCCGTTTCACACATTCCGTCCGCACCCCTTTAAGGTACGGGACGATGCGAAGATGCAGGAAATCGTTGCTTCTATCCGCGTAAACGGTGTAATGGTTCCCGGTCTTGCCCGCCCGGAGAAAGACGGAAACGGCTATGAAATTGTAGCGGGCCATCGCCGTACTCACGGCAGTGAGCTGGCTGGACTGGAGGAAATGCCCTTTATCGTCCGTGAAATGACCGACCACGAAGCGGTACAGGCCATGAAGGACAGCAACAAGCAGCGTGACGGGATGCTCCCCAGCGAATTGGCCGCGCTGCTGGAACTCGAGGTTGAGGACATCAAGCATCAGGGCGGGCGGCTGAAAGGTGTTGCGGAAGGCGATGTCGGGAAACGCTCGGTTGAGATTGTAGGCGAGGCGCATGAAATGAACTATAAAAAAGTCATGCGCTACTTGCGGCTCAACTCCCTTGTGCCGGAGCTTCTGGATAAGGTAGACGATAAAAAGATGGGCTTCATGCCTGCCGTGGAGCTTTCCTACATCAAACCGAAAAATCAGAGGCTTATCGCTGTTTCCATTGACGGGGAGCAGGCTTCGCCCTCGCTGGCCCAGGCTAAACGGCTCCGGGAGCTGGATAAGGAAGGCAAGCTCAACGGCGATGTCATTGACGGTATCTTATCAGAACAGAAAAAGGAGGATCGAGGCGTGATTATTTCTACTGCGGAACTGGAAAAGTATTTTGGCAAGGAGGTCACTCCCGCCAAAATGAAAGAACAGATTATGTCCCTGCTGGATGACTGGAAAGAAAAACAGCCGCCGGAGCTGGCAAAAGCCCCGAAAAAGCAGGAACTTGACAAGTAACAACTTCGAGACACTTTGTCCCGAGGGCCCCGCCCTCGCGCAGAGGCTCTGGTGGTATATATCCCCCGTCGCCGCCTGTTTTTTAGTACAGCCGGGAGTGGGCCGTCAAGGGTGCAGCGCACCGCCGTTTTCGGCGGCTCGCCCTTGACGGTCTGCCCCGGCTGTGCTATTTCCCCGGCAAGCGGCGGGGATATATCCTCCAGAGCCGCCCCTTTCCCAAGACTGGGAAAGGGCGTGGGGTTTGGGTTGAACTTTCTTATTAAAATATCGGAGGTATGAACGATGAAACGACCCCTTGCTTATATCACCGCTGCATGGCTCGGCGGCGATAGCGAAAACGCAGAACTGGCGGCGCAGTATTGCCGCACCGTGTATGAGGCAGGCTTTTCTCCTATTTGCCCGCCCCTGTACTTGCCCCTGTTTCTCAATGATGCTGTTCCCGAGGAGCATAAAAGCGGCATCGACATGAGCCGTGACCTGCTCCGCCGTTCTCATGTGCTGGTTGTTTGCGGGCACAGTATGACCGAAGCCATGAAAAATGATATTGCCGTGGCCCAGCGGCTGGGAATTACGGCAACAACCCTTGAGGGCATCCTGACCGTCAAGGGACAGGGCCGCCGCTAATGGCAACCCTGTTTGAAGCTTACGTTACCAACGCCGGAAAGTACAGCGAGGGCCAGCTTGTGGGTGAAACACTGAAATTTCCCACAACCGCCCAGGAGGTGGAGGCTCTCTTGAAACGGATCGGCGTGGATGGCGTCCGCTATCAGGAAATTTTTATTACCTCTTTCGATGGGGATGTGCTGGGGCTCTATGACCATTTGAGCGAGTATGAAAATCTGGACGAGCTTAATCATCTGGCCTGCCTGCTTTCCGAGCTTACCTCATCGGAGCTGGAAACACTGGAGGCCGTCCTCGATAGCGGCGATCACTGTTCTTCGGTGCGGGACATCATCAATCTGACACAAAATCTGGACTGTTACGGCTTTTACCCCGGCGTATCCGATGAGGAAACGCTGGGGCATATTTATGTGGACGATCTGGAAATGTTGGATGTGCCGGATCAGGTAAAACCGTATTTCGATTATGAGGCGTATGGCCGGGATGCCTGCATCCACGAAAACGGCCATTTTGCCCCGGGCGGCTATGTTGTCAAAGAAAGCGATCATTTCGTGGAAGTGTATCACGGCTTGCAGGATATTCCCAAGGAGCATAAGGTATTCTCTTTCCCGAAGCTCTCTATCCGGGAGCAAATGGCCGCTTATCAGGAAATCATAGACGGTTCTTCTTTGGAGGGCTACCGTCAAATGCAGAAAAAAGACCGTGGGGATCGGTGATGGCACTTCGAGACAAATTGTCCCAAGGAAGGAGGCGGTGTAACTGATTGATGAAGATATTTCCCGGCGCACGATAGCCATATCCGTAAAAACAACCAAGCTGACGGCGCGGGGACTGGCGTATGTGCTGGGCATGGTGGGCCGGAAGATCCGCAAGGCATACCGTGGGCGGCAAGTACCGCATGGAAAACAAAGTGTGCGAAAGCTCATGGCCCACGGTACAGCCACCAACAGCATTGAGCTATCCGGGGATGCCAAGTCCTTTGACCGCGTGGCCCGGAAATGGAATGTGGACTATGCGTTCTATAAAACCGGGCCGGACAAATACCTGCTGTTTTTCAAGGCTGGACAGGCAGACGCAATGACCGCCTGCTTTTCTGAGTATTCCCGGAAGGTGTTAAGCAAAGCAAAATCGAACCGTGTTCCCATCCGGGAACAACTGCAACAGGCGGCAGATCAGCTTTCCAAAGAAAAGCCGAAGCAGAAAGAACGTGCAAAGGAGGTGACCCATGAGGACAGATAAGATCAGAAAATATCTCATTCCGAACATTCCCTATCTGTTCATCCTGTGGGCGTTCCTCAAGCTGGGAACGGCCTACCGGCTGGCGGCGGGGAACGATTTTGCACATAAGCTCATCGGGCTGGGCCAGACGATTGGCCCGGCCTTTGCTGACTTTGCACCCGGTCTTGCCCCGCTGGATTGGCTTGTTGGTATTGTAGGCGCAGTTGGTTTCCGGCTGCTGATCTATTTCAAAAGCAAGAACGCTAAGAAGTTCCGGCGGGATGCAGAATACGGCAGCGCCCGGTGGGGAACGGAAAAAGACATCAAACCGTTTGTCGATCCGAAGTTTGAAAACAACGTGATTTTGACCGGGACGGAGTTTCTCACGATGAACACCCGCCCGAAAATCCCCGCAAATGCCCGAAACCTGAATTGCTGCATCATCGGCTCGTCCGGCTCCGGCAAAACCCGCTTCTGGCTCACGCCCCAGCTTTTACAGGCTCATTCCTCTTATGTGGTGGTCGATCCCAAAGGCGGTGTGCTGGGACAGGTCGGAGCTTTCCTGCAAAAACGCGGGTACAAAATCAAGGTATTCAACAGCATAGATTTCTCAAAATCCATGCACTATAACCCGTTGGCGTATATCCGCAACGAGGCCGATATTCTGAAATTCGTGGATGCCCTGATTTCCAACACCAAGGGCGAAGGCAAGGAAGGCGATCCATTCTGGACGAAATCGGAAACGCTTTTGTACTGTGCCCTGATTGCCTACATCATTTTCGAGGGGCCTGCCGGGGATCGGAACATGAATACCCTTGTGGATATGATTTCCGGCATGGAGGTCAAGGAGGATGACGAGGACTTTATGAACGCGGTGGACTATATGTTTGCCGGGCTCGAAAAGCGCAAGCCGGATTGCTTCGCGGTCAAACAGTATAAAAAGTACAAATTGGCCAGCGGCAAGACGGCAAAAAGCATTTTGATTTCCTGCGGTGCGCGGCTGGCTCCCTTTGACATCCCGCAGCTTCGTGAAGTCATGGCCTATGACGAATTGGAACTTGACCGCATCGGAGATCGGAAAACGGCGGTATTCTTCATCATTTCCGATACCACGCAGACCTACAACTTTTTAGTGGCGCTTGCTTTTTCGCAGATGTTCAACCTCCTGTGTGAACGGGCGGACAATGTTCACGGTGGCCGCCTGCCGCACCATGTACGAGTGCTGTGGGACGAGGCAGCCAACACGGGACAGGTGCCCCAGCTCGAAAAGCTGGTCGCGGTTATCCGCTCCCGCGAGGTGAGTCTTTGCCTGCTGTATCAACAGTTGGCACAGTGCAAGGCCATTTACGATAAACACGCCGAGACAATCCTCGGCAACATGGATAGCGTGGTGTTCCTCGGTGGCCGCGAAGCCAGCACCATCAAGGAAATATCCGAGAACTGGCTGGGAAAAGCCACAATCAGTATGCAGACTGACAGCCGCTCCCGTGGTCAGTCGGAAAGCTACAGTCAAAATACCCAGCGGCTGGGCCGGGAACTGATGACCCCAGCCGAACTTGCAACCATGCCGGGAGACAAATGTATTTTGCAGCTTCGGGGCCTGCCCCCGTTTTTCTCTCCCAAGTATGATCTGAAACGGCATCCGAACTACCGTTATACGGCGGAGGCCGATAAACAGAAAAACGCTTTTGACCTCGACAGGCTCATTAACCGCCGCAGGCGGCCCCGGCTGAACGAGGCGTGCACGATGTATGAGGTGACTGTGCCGGACGATGCGCTCACGGAAGAGGACGAGGACATCCTCAACTATGATGACATCGACGATCCAGACGCCTTTGCATAAACGCTTCGAGACAAAGTGTCCCGAAGTTTGTAACCTGCCGCCTGCAAGGGCGGCTTTTTTGTTACCGGGAAAATCCCGGAGAAATGGAGGCTTATATGGCATTTTTCTCATCTGCAATCGACACTTTACAGACCCTCGTTATTGCTCTCGGTGCTGGCCTTGGCGTGTGGGGCGTGGTTAATCTGCTGGAGGGCTACGGCTCGGATAACCCGGGCTCCAAGTCCCAGGGCATGAAGCAGCTCATGGCGGGCGGCGGCATCATCGTCATTGGCACCACACTGATCCCTCTGCTGTCTGGCCTGTTTTAAGGTAGGCGCTTATGGATTTTCTCACCGACTGGCTCACAAACTGGCTCAAAGAGCTTCTGATTGGCGGGATCATGGGGAACCTCGAAGGGCTTTTTGATACTGTCAATACCCAAGTCGGAGAGATTGCGGCACAGGTAGGGACTACCCCGGCGGCGTGGCACGCCGGGGTTTTCTCCCTGATCCGACAGCTTTCCGAAACGGTGATCCTGCCGATTGCCGGAATGGTGCTGACCTTTGTTGCCACTTATGAGCTCATACAGATGCTTTTGGAAAAGAACAATATGCACGAGGTTGACGTTGCGAACCTCTATAAATGGATGTTCAAAACAGCCTGTGCAATCCTGATCCTGTCAAATACATTCAATATCGTCATGGCCGTGTTCGATGTCTCGCAGAGCGTCATCGCGCAGGCAGGCGGGCTCATTCAAGGCTCTACCGATGTTTCGGCGGATATGCTTGCTGAACTGGAAACCTCGCTGGAGGCGATGGACTTGGGGCCGCTTTTGGGGCTGTGGCTGCAGTCTGCGCTCATTGGCTTCACGATGAAGGCGATGGGAATTATCATTTTCGTTTTGGTGTATGGCAGGATGCTGGAAATCTATCTGCTGACCAGTCTGGCCCCCATCCCCGTTGCTACGCTTTCCAACCGGGAGCTTGGCGGCACCGGGCAGAACTACATCAAGTCCCTGTTTGCCGTGGGCTTTCAAGGGCTGCTGATCCTTGTATGTGTTGCAATTTACGCAGTGCTCATTCAAGGCATCGCAACAGGCGGCGATCCCATTGGGGCGATTTGGGGAACTGTGGGCTACACGGTTCTGCTTTGCTTCATGCTCTTTAAGACCGGGAGCATTGCCCAGCGTATCTTTGGCGCTCATTAACAGGAGGTGGTGCTTATGCCGAGAAGATACGGGGCAGACGGAACGCGCTTATGGAATGGAAAAACGCCGGAGGAGTTTACTGAGGCAGACGCTTACCGCTTTATGGCGGAAACAGAGGCCGTCCTGCAAAGAAAAGAGTTGATGGACGACCCCGCCCAGCCCGCTCCGGCAAGCGGAAAGGAGGAATTTTATCTGAGTAAGAAAGACGATGTATTGCTGACCCCGGAGCAGATTGCTGCGGAGGAACGGCGCTGGCTGTTTGATGCTCCCATCGCGGAGCTTGCAGAAGTCAAGGGCGTTAGCATTGATGAGGCAGTAAAAATGCGGACAGATGCTGTCTTGCAGGAGGCGGTTGTTCCGATCACGGTATCTGTCCGCCCGATTGAGCCGCAGGGAAAACTGATCGGCTTCGCCAGCGTCAATTTTGGCGGTGTGGTCATCGACGATTTTAAGGTTGTGGACGGGAAAAATGGGATTTTCCTCGGCGCTCCCTCTAAACCTGATCCTGCCAGCCGGACGGGATACCGGGCTACGGTTCGGATTCCTGACCGTGCCATACAGGAACGGATCAATGCGGCTGGTGTGGAGGCGTATCATGCGGCGGTGGAACAGCTTGTTGCACGGGCCCAGGCGGTACGGCCTGCCCCGATCAAGGAGCAGATGGCCGAGGCCGCGAAACAAGCTGGAAAAGAAAATGCCGCCCGTCCTGCGCCTGCCAAGGCAAAGGAGGCCCGCAATGACCGATAGCCGCACTTTGGGACAAAGTGTCCCGAAGGAGGGCTTGTTTCTCATGGACGGCATCGAGGGCCTGCGTTCTTTGCCAAAACATAGCGTGGATATGCTGCTGACTGATCCGCCCTACGGCACAACCCGGAATTATTGGGATGTGCCCCTGCCGCTCCCGGAGCTGTGGGAGGCGGTGAAATGGGCGGTCAAGCCGAATGGCGCAGTGCTGTTTTTCGCACAGTGCCCCTTTGACAAGGTGCTGGGCGCATCCAACCTCGCCATGCTCCGCTATGAGTGGATTTGGTACAAGGAGCGCGGAACGGGCTTTCTCAATGCAAACCGGGCTCCACTGAAAAAGTCCGAGAATATCTTGGTGTTTTACCAGAAGTCCCCGGTCTACAATCCGCAGTTTACTTATGGCAAGCCTTATGCCCGCGTTCATTCCCGAAGCGGTACAAGCTCCAACTATGGGAAATTTGAACGGCAGGGATCGGAGTCCAACGATGGCCGCCGCTATCCCGGAAATGTACTTTTTGTGCCTACGGTGTCCGGCGGCATTCACCCCACGCAGAAGCCCGTGGAGCTCTGCGAGTATCTGATCCGCACCTATACCCACCCCGGCGAATTGGTCGCGGACATTTGCGCGGGCTCCGGCACAACCGCGATTGCAGCTATCAACACAGAACGCCGCTTTGTATGCTTTGAAACGGCCCCGGCCTTTTATGCCGCCGCCAGTGAGCGCATCCGTGCGGCGCAGGCAGTAAAAAGCTCCGGCGAGAAAGGAGTGTAATTATCCAGCAGTATTCTATCATTTACGCCGATCCCCCTTGGCGCTACTCGGCTAAGAAAGTGCAGGGCGCGGCGGAAAATCATTATCCCACTATGAGCATTGAGGATTTATGTGCGTTGCCTGTGGCTGATCTTGCAGCCCCGGACAGCGCACTCTTTTTATGGGCTACTTTCCCGCAGCTCCCGGAGGCGCTCCGGCTGATCGAGGCTTGGGGCTTCACCTACAAAAGCGTTGCTTTCGTCTGGCTGAAAAAGAACAAGAAGGCGGATAGCTGGTTTTACGGCCTTGGCTTCTGGACAAGGGGCAATGCAGAAATCTGCCTGCTGGCAACCAAGGGACATCCAAAGCGGCAGGCTGCCAACATTCATCAATTCATCATTTCCCCGATTGAAGCCCATAGCAAAAAGCCGGACGAGGCCCGCGCCAAAATCATTTCCCTGATGGGCGATCTGCCCCGCGTGGAGCTCTTTGCCAGGCAGACCCCGCCCGGCTGGGCTGTATGGGGAAATGAAGTAACACCAACCATCCCGGACTTTGGGACACATTGTCCCGAAGTACAGAAAGGAGTGTGATCTATGCCCTATGTAAACGTACCAAACGATTTATCCAAAATCAAAACAAAGATGGCTTTCAACCTCACCAAACGCCAGCTTGTCTGCTTCGGCAGCGCGGGCGCAGTGGGGATTCCGGCCTATCTGCTGACCCGTGGCACCCTCGGCAATACCGGGGCGATGTTTCTCATGCTGGGAATTATGCTCCCGGCGTTCCTGCTGGCCATGTATGAAAAGGACGGCTTACCCTTTGAAAAGGTGGTGCGGAATATCATCCGGGCCAAGTTTCTAAGGCCGGGGATCAGGGCCTACCGAACCGAAAACATTTATGCGCCCTTTGCCGGGCCGGGCGCTGGAAAGGAGGATGTGATTGAAAAACACAAAGAAAAAAAACGGAGCCGCCGCCAAGGGTAAAGGCCGGGCGACCCTGTCTGCCCAACAGACAATCCCGTATCTGTCCATGCACCCGGACGGTGTGTGCAAGCTCCCGGGCGGGCTCTATACAAAAACCGTGGAATATGAGGACATCAATTACTCCGTGGCATCCACCGAGGATCAGACTGCCATATTCAGCGGATGGAGCTCATTTCTCAACTACTTTGACAGTTCGCTGCCGTTCCAGCTTTCCTTTATCAACCGCCGTTCCCATTCCCGCAGCCGCTATCAGGTCAATATCCCGAAAGCGGATGACAACTATAACAGCGTCCGGGATGAGTTTACCGGGATGCTGAAAAATCAGATTGCCAAAAGCAATAACGGCATTGAACGCTCAAAATACATTACCTTTGGCATACCCGCCGAGGGGATTGCGGAGGCACGGCCCCGTCTGGAGCGTGTGGAGGCTGATGTCATGGGAAACTTTAAGCGGCTGGGCGTTCCCTCGGAGCCGATGGACGGGCGGGCCCGCCTTGCGCTGCTTCATAGCCAGATGCATCCGGGGAGCCGCGAGGCGTTTCGCTTTTCGTGGAAAGACATCCCGCAGACCGGGCTCGGCACAAAAGACTTTATTGCCCCGGACAGCCTCGACTTCCGCCAGTCCCGCACATTCCGTATTGGCCAGTATTGGGGCGCGGTGTCCTACTTGCAGATTATGGCATCGGAGCTTTCGGATAAGCTGCTGGCGGAAATCTTGGAGCTGGATGCTGAAATGACCGTGACCATGCACATTCAGACCGTGGATCAGCTCAAGGCAATTAAGACCATCAAGGGGAAAATCTCGGACATCGGAAAAATGAAAGTGGAGGAACAGAGAAAGGCTGTGCGCTCCGGCTATGACCCGGATATTCTTCCCCCTGACCTGATTACATTCAGCAAGGACGCAGCGGAACTTCTGGCTGATTTGCAATCCCGCAATGAGCGAATGTTTCTGCTGACCTTTACGGTGGTAAACCTTGCTCCTAACCGCCAGCGGCTGGAAAACGATGTGTTTACCGTGGGCGGTATCGCGCAGAAATACAACTGCGCTCTGCGCCGTCTGGACTGGCAACAGGAACAGGGCTTTGTTTCCTCGTTGGCCCTTGGTTACAACGAGGTAGAAATCCAGCGCGGTATGACCACCAGCTCCACAGCCATCTTTATTCCTTTTATGACAAGGGAGCTCCGCATGGCTGGGCAGGCCCTCTACTATGGCATGAACGCACTTTCTCACAATGTCATCATGGCTGACCGCAAAAAGCTGAAATCGGCAAACGGGATGTATTTGGGCTCTACGGGCTCCGGCAAGAGCTTTGCCGCAAAGCGCGAGCTCTTGAATGTGTTTCTCACCATCCCGCAGGATCGGATCATCGTGGTTGACCCGATGGGCGAATACGCTCCACTGGTGCGAAGGCTGGGCGGCCAGGTGATCGAGATTGCCCCGGACAGCCCGCACCACCTCAATCCGATGGATGTGGAGCTCAATATGGCCGCCGGAGAAAGCCCGCTTTCCATGAAGGCGGATTTTCTTTTGTCCCTATGCGAGCTGGTGGTCGGCGGCAAGGAAGGCTTGCAGCCCATTGAAAAGACGGTCATTGACCGCTGTGTGCGTTTGGTGTACCGGGAACAGGCGCTCGGACTGGAAACTGCAAAAACACCGCTGTTGCAGGATTTGTACGAAGAGCTCTTACGCCAGCCGGAGCCCGAAGCCCGGCGCGTGGCAACTGCCTTAGAGCTTTATTGCACAGGCTCCCTCAATCTCTTTAACCATCCTACCAACGTCAAGACGGACAGCCGTGTGGTGTGCATCGTTCTGAAAAACATGGGCGAAAACCTTAGAAAGATTGCAATGCACATCACAAATGAGTTTGTTTCGCAGGCGGTGGATCAGAACTTCCACGAGGGTGCGGCGACTTGGTGCTACTTTGACGAGTTTCATATCCTGCTCCGTGATCCGCTGACAGCCAGCTACTTTGTGGCAGTCTGGAAAATGCTGCGTAAAAAAGGATGTGTGCCGTCTGCTTTGACGCAGAACGTCAAAGACCTTTTGGCCAGCCGGGAAATCGAGAACATTCTGGACAACACGGATTTTATGATTCTACTTTCGCAGGCGCAGAGTGACCGTACCATTCTGGCAAAACAGCTCGGTATTTCCGAGCATCAGCTTTCCTATATCACACACAGCAATTCCGGCGAGGGGCTGTTGTTCTATGGAAATGTAACCATTCCGTTTGTGGATCGGTTCCCTCGCGGAGAAATCTATGACCTGCTGACTACCCGCCCGGAGGATATGAAGAATGAAACGAAAAACGAATAAGACCAAGGAGGAGGCTTGGTCGCAGACCGCCCACGCCCCTGACGGGGAACAGCCTGGGCCGGAGGCTTCCGACACTTCGGGACAAAGTGTCCCGAAGTCCAAGTTCCGCAAAAAGAGCCAGCAGGAACAGGCTGCGGCGGCAAAGCTCCACATGGAGTCCCAAGGCGAAAAACTGGAACAGGCCCGGGAGAAGCTGGCAAAGCAAAAGCCGCCGAAAAAGCCCGGCCCGGTAAAACGCATAGGCCGTGTTGCCAGCGGTTCCGTTCACAGCTTCGTGCATGGCAAGATTTTTGAAGTGGAACAGGAAAATGTCGGCACGGAAGGCGCACACCGTTCTGAGCTTGTGGGAGAAACCGCGCTGCGGCACGGCTCCCGCTTTGTGCGCCGTAAAGTCCGGGAACATCCGGCAAAAGTGGTACGCAAGGCCGAGGCCCGCTATACCAAATACACGGCGGACTACCATTTTCACACCGCCGCACAGGAGCACCCGGAGCTGACGAAAAATGCCCTTACCCGCTACTGGCAAAAGCAACGGCTTCGCAGGCAATACCGCAAGCAGGCAAAGGAGGCTGCAAAGCAGGGCGCGGCTGCGGCTGGGAAAACTGCCACAGCCACAGAACGCCTGACCGCCCGGGCAGTGGAATTTGTCAAAAGTCATCCCGCAGGTGCCGTGGTTGCGGTGCTCTGTGTGTTACTCCTGTTTGCTATGCAGTCCTGTTCCTCTACCATGCTTATGCTGGGGAACGCCGGGGCCGGTGCATTAGGGGCCAGCACCTATCCTTGCGAGGATCGGGATATGCTGGCCGCCGAAGCTGCCTACTGTGCGCTGGAAGATGATTTGCAGCATTATCTGGACACCTATGAAAGCACCCATGACTATGACGAATACCACTTCGATCTGGACGAAATCGAACATGACCCCTATGTGCTGCTTTCTCTTTTGTGTGCGCTCCATGAGGGGCAATGGACAATAGACGAAGTACAGGGAACGCTGCAAATGCTGTTTGACCGCCAGTATATTCTCACGGAGGATGTAGTGGTGGAAACCCGGTATCGCACGGAAACCGACACATGGACGGACGAGGATGGCAACTCCCATACGGACACCTATCAGGTGCCTTACGATTATTACATCTGTACGGTCACGCTGGAAAATTTTGATTTGTCCCATGTGCCTGTATACGTTATGGGTGAGGATCAGCTTTCCCGGTATGCCATCTATATGGCAACGCTGGGAAACCGTCCTGACCTGTTTCCGGATTCTCCCTATGTGAACAAGTACATTACCGGGAAACCCGGTGATTACGAAGTGCCCGGAGAATATCTGGACGATGAAACCTTTGCCGCGATGCTTGCCGAGGCGCAGAAATATATCGGCTATCCCTATGTGTGGGGCGGCAGTTCTCCTGCCACTTCCTTTGATTGCTCGGGGTACGTTTCGTGGGTCATCAATCACTCCGGCTGGAATGTGGGCAGGCTGGGAGCCCAGGGGCTCTATAACATCTGTACGCCGACCAGTTCTCCCAAACCCGGTGATCTGGTGTTCTTCAAAGGCACCTATGACACGCCGGGCGTGAGCCATTGCGGGATTTATGTCTGTGATGGAAAAATGCTGCATTGCGGAGATCCCATCGGCTACGCAAATTTGAATACAAGCTACTGGCAATCTCATTTTTACGCCTACGGGCGTTTACCGTGACAGGAGGTTTTGAAATGGCAACTACCAAAAGCATGAAAATTCAGGCCGAGATTGATAAGGTCAAGGCCAAAATCAGTGAACAGCAGGCCCGGCTCAAGGAGCTGGAGCAGAAAAAGCTGGAGGCGGAAAACAGCGAGATCGTGGACATTGTGCGCGGTATGAGCATTTCCCTTACGGAGCTCCCGCTGCTGTTTGAAAAGCTGAAGGACGGAGGTACTTTGGGACAAAGTGTCCCGAAGTCCGAAGAAGAAAAGGAGGAAAACTGAATATGAAACACTTTCGTATGTTGGCGGCGGGGCTTTGCTCCGCCGTTCTTTTATGCGGCTTTGCGATTCCGGCCTATGCCTATTCGGACGGCGGAAATGAGGAACCGCCTGTTGTGGAAGAAACTCCGGCCCCGGAGCCAGCGCCTACCATTACCCCGGGCGAGGGCTTTTCGGAGGATGGAAACCTTGTGACCCGCGATCTGCTCTACGATGCCGCAACCAACAAACAGTTCATCACGGTGGAAACCAGCGGCGGCAACACCTTTTACATTGTCATTGACTATGACAAGCCTGTGGACGAGGACGGCGAACAGTATCACACCTACTTTTTGAACATGGTGGATGAAGCCGATCTGCTGGCGGCACTGGAGGCCGCTGGCGGAGAACTTCCGGCCTGCTCCTGCACAGAAAAATGTGCGCCCGGAGCCATCCATACGGATTGCGAGGTCTGCGCGGTCAACATGACCGAGTGTGCTGGCACAGCTCCCGAACCCGCCCCGGTGACGGAACCTGCGGAGGAGCCGGAACCCGAGCCCCAGCAGAAAAGCAATACCGGGATGCTTCTGCTGATTTTGGCAGTGGCTGTTCTGGGCGGCGGTGCAGGCTGGTACTTCAAAATTTACCGCCCGAAGCATGAAAAAGCTGCTGTACCCGAAGAAGATTATAGTGAGGAACTGGCTGATTATGACGATTCCGAGGACGATGGGCCGCCTTGGGACGAGGACGATACCGAAAGCGAGGATAATGAATGAGATTTACCAACAACCCCTATGAGGGATTTATGAAAGAAAAAAGCTACTTTAAGGGTGTGCCGCCAAGCCTGCCGCCGAAGGGCTCCCGTTGTGACGGCTGCCCTTACTGGCGCGGGATCGGCTGCGTGTTCTGCTACCGGGAGCAGCTCAAACCACCGGGCAACGGGAGGTGATACTGTGGGCCGAGAACTGACCCGGACAGAAAAAGCGGCAATCCGCAGGCTGGTGTCAAAATGGTGTGCCAACTATGACCGGGACTGCGGCTGCCTGCCGCTGGATTGCGAGTGCTATATGTTTGGGAAATGCTGGACAGGGGCTTATTGCCGCTACTTCCGCGAGGCAGTTCTGCCCCTTGATCCGGCGCTGGAGATTGCGCTGCTGACAGAAGGGCCAAGGCCGGATTTCAAGGCTTGCCCGGTATGCGGCAGAGCCGTGGCTCCTGATGGACGGCAAACCTATTGTTCGGCGGCCTGTGCAAAAGCGGCACATCGCAGACAGCAGCGGGAATATATGCGGAAAAAACGGGGCTGATGTGTTGACAATTAGGCCACCTCAAACCCGCTTATGACAAGGCTTTTTAAGGCCCTTTTCTGCGGGAGGTGTATGTTTCTATGTCCGGCCCTGTTTCCGTGAGATGCTGTCAACATTTTAGCTGCCGGAGCTTTGGGACAATTTGTCCCAAAGTTCCGGCTTTTGTGGAAGGAGGTACTATGCCGAAATATTATCCGATCAACGAAGAAGCCGCAAAGCGGGCAAAAGATATGAACAGCTTTTCCGACTATCAGCCGGGCTCCGCTACGGCGGGCTACCGGGCAATGGTCGATGAAGCGTATGCAGCAGCGGAACGCCAGAAAGCCCGTGTCGATCCAATGTACCATGATAAGATTGACGCGCTGGTGGATCGCTATGCCCGGAAACTTGCGGAAAATCTGAATGAACGCAATGTGATTGATGCCCGGGTGCCCTCTATTCTGATCTCCGGGGGCGGCAATTTCCCTGTGGCAAAAAAGCACAAGCAGAACGCCGCCCGGGATCGCAACTATGGAGAGTATGCGGAGATTTCAAAGCTGCTTGATAAAATCCGCTCTGTTGGTATGGGCGGGATCAGCGCAGACGATGATCTGGCCGTGGAAAAGCTGACAAAAAAGCTGGAGGGGCTGGAGTCCCAGCAGGCCACCATGAAGGCGGTCAATGCGTATTTTCGGAAACACAAAACGCTGGATGGCTGCCCGGAGCTTACGCCGGAGCAGGCAGAAAAGCTCAAAGCAGATATGGCGCAGTCATGGCACTTGGACAAAAGCAAGCCGTATCCCGCCTATCTGCTTTCCAACAACAACGCCAACATCCGCCGTGTACGCCAGCGAATTGAGGAACTGAGCAACCGCTCCGAGTTTGCAGGATGGACATTCCCCGGAGGCGAGGCAAAAATCAACGAGGCTGAAAACCGTTTGCAGCTTATTTTCGAGGAAAAGCCCGATGCCGATCAGCGGCAGGAACTGAAAAGCAACGGCTTTAAGTGGGCTCCCAGCCAAGGGGCATGGCAGCGCCTGCTTAACCAGAACGCTATCCGTGCTGCGGCCCGGATAGACTTTCTGCGGCCCGAGGACGGTACAAGCCCCTATCAGCGCCAGCCGTTTGTGAAAAGAGAAAACAAAGAAATGTCTCGATGATGGGAGGTGTACTATGGACAAAAATCAAGGCTATTCGATTCTGAAGGCTGTTATGCTGGAAAATGGACGTGGATTTGCATTGGGCGAACATCCCACCGCGCCATCCCGCTATGTCACATGGGCCTGCTATGATGACAAGGACGGCCAGCGGCAGTACGAATGGGGTCACTATGGAAATGACCGTGCCGCGATGGAACAGGATTTTGCAGACCGGGTGCAGGACTATCAGCGTATTTATAACGTGGGGATCAGGCAGACCGAGGCTCCCGGTCTTTACAAGTATTATTCTACCCAGCGGCCTGTGGACATCGGGACATTCCCGAAGCCGTCCTATAACAAGCCGGATGAAATTTTCAATTACGATCAGCGCATCCCGGTGGAAAATGGCTCGTTCTTGGCTTGGGGCTATCTTACCTATACCCGTCCGCTGACGGAAAAGCAGGCATCCGACTATGAGCTGCGTCCTGCACCTGATAATCCCGACAGGCCCCGTCCGATTGCCGAGCAGATGAAAAACGCGGCAAAGTTGGCGGAGGCAGATCGCGGCTCGGAGGCTCCGGCTCCCCAGCGCAGGCAGCCTGACCGTGGCGATAGATAAGGAGGTGCGTATATGGAAAAGAAACGTGAACAGGAATTGTCTGTACTGGAGGTGCTGCGCCTGCACCGTGAATTTCATTTGCCGCGCCCTGTTCCGGTAGACGAACAGGAAAAGCCGCTGGATAAAGTAAAGGAGCCGCCCCGCGCCTGCCGCAGCCGGGAGCGTGAGGAGCGATGACAAAGAAACGCCGCCGTCCGATCCATCTTCATGTGATGGTGTCGGAGGCGGAGCAGGCCCTGATTCAAGAACGTATGGCGGAGGCTGGCATCCGTAACATGGGAGCCTATATGCGGAAAATGGCCCTGAGTGGGTATGTGCTTCATGTTGACCTTTCGCCTGTTCGTGAGCTGGTTTCGCTCCAGCGGCGATGCTCCAACAATCTGAACCAAGTGGCAATTCAGGCCAACACCTACGGCGCAATTTATCCCGAAGAACTCGCAGCCTTACAGCGGGACTATGCCGCTTTGTGGGGGCCGCTGTCTGATCTCTTGAAACAGCTCTCCGCGCTGGTAGAGCTTTGACCCATCCGGGGAGTGGTTGATACCGCTCCCCGGCTTTTTCTACTTCGGGACAAAGTGTCCCAAAGTAAAAATACTATTTGCCGGAAGGAGGGATTTCTACGGCGACCACCTATATCCGCCCTTATAAAACAGCGGCGGGAAAAAGTGCAATTCAAACGATGGAGGATCGTTTCACCTATGGCCTGAACCCGGAAAAGCTGGGAGCCGTATCTTCCTATCTTTGCGATCCGAACACGGCCCCCGCCGAGTTTCTTCTGGTAAAAAGTCAATACCTTGCAGAGACAGGCCGGGCCGTATCTCGCGGGGCCCTGTTCTTTCAGATCCGGCAGGCGTTTCAGCCCGGGGAGGTTACGGCGGAAGAAGCAAACCGTATCGGCTATGAAACGGCGATGCGCTGGACAAAGGGAAAGTATCAGTTCTTCGTCTGTACGCATACCGACAAGGCCCATATCCACAATCATATTTATTTCAATGCGACGGCCTTTGACCGCTCCCGGAAATTTCATAATTTCATTGGTTCGTCCTTTGCCCTGCGGCGGCTCTCTGACCGCGTGTGCATCGAACATGAATTGTCTGTCATTCAAAATCCGCGCCAGCACAGCAAGGGCCGCTTTCTTCACTATGGCCAGTGGATCGGGGAAAAGCCGCCCTCTGCCAAGCAGCGGGTGCGGCTGGCTGTTCTCGCCGCTTTGGAGAAAAAGCCCACGGACTTTGCCGACTTTCTTCGTCTCATGGAGGAGTCCGGCTTTGCCGTAAAACAGGGGCGCGGCGGTGTCATCTCATTCCTTGCGCCCGGACAGGAAAAACCAACCCGGCTCCGGGCTTCTACACTGGGAGCCAGATTTGACCCGGAGGACATCAAGGCGGTAATTGCTGGGGAACGTCCGCTCCCTGAACTACCAGAGGAGCCCACGGTTCCGCCACGGCGAGTTAATCTTATCATCGACATTCAAGAGCGTATGGCCCAGGGCAAAGGCCCGGCCTATGAACGATGGGCCAAGGTCTACAACCTAAAACAGATGGCTGCCGCGCTCCAGTATTTGCAGGAGCATCATCTGACAGACTATGCGGCGCTGACGGCCCGCACCGAGGCTGCTGTGGATCACTTTCACAAGCTGTCTGACGAGCTCCGCACAACGGAGGAGGCCCTTTCCAAAACCTCGGAGCTGATGGCTGCCACGGTGGACTATGCCAAGACCCGCCCGGTGTTCGATGGGTACAAGGCTGCGCGGTACAGCAAAAAGTATCTGGCCCAGCATGAAGTGGAGCTTGCCACTTACCGGGCGGCAAAGGATACCATGAACACCATACTGAACGGCGCAAAGCTCCCTAAGATTGAAGCACTAAAAAAATCCCGCCGTGAGCTGGCGGGACAAAAGAAAGAGCTTTATGCAGAATACCGGGATGCCCAGCGGCAAATGCGGGAGGCCGTGGCAATAAAAGCGAACATTGATCATCTGCTCGGCATAACAGACGAGCGTGAGAATAAGGCACAGGAACGATAGTGACGGGCCGCAGACTACGGTGCAGCGCACCGGGACTTTGGGACAATTTGTCCCGAAGTACAGCGGGTTTGGGGAGCTCCCCAACAAGCATTTTTGCGGGCCCTGCGCCCTGCAAAAATTTCGGAGTGTGGCCACACCCGAATTGCTTGCCAAAACGCGCAACCCGCAACATGGCGCAAAAAACGGAGGTTACGCTTTCTTTTACGTTTCCTCCGTTTCTTTCGATGCTTTCATCGCTTGGATTGTAGCTTCAACGATTTTCAATTCTCTTTCGTCCAAGGCGTTCAACATGGCATCAATCCGCTTCCTGCACTCGCTCCCGCTATTCTGGGACGGGTAAAAGTATTGATCCACCGATATATCAAACATTGTAACCATCTGATAAAAGGTGTTGAAGCTTGGATGCTGACCATCATTTTCATTATACATAATGGTACGCGGAGCGCGGTCAACAATATAGGCCAGTTGCTCCTGTGTCATGCCGCTGGCTTCTCTTGCACGCTTGATGGCGAGCCCTATATCGTGAAAATCAAAGCGTCTTTCATCTCGTTCTATCTTCATAACATCACCTGATATGATTTTACATTTCATGTGATATTATTTGAACGACTGTGTATTTCATACTACTGACTATTTAATTTCACATACGCAAAATTGATGATCGCGGAAATGTGAGGTACAATATACCTATAACTTTGGGACAATTTGTCCCGAAGATCAGAGGTTGGTATCTAAAATAAAATCAGAAATATTGTGAGGTTTCTGTGACATTTGGGTGCTATACTGAAAATGAAGGAGTGTGATACCATGCGAATTTTAGTAGTCGAGGATGATCGGCTTTTGAATAATACTTTATGCTATAACTTGAATACTGCGGGCTATACGGTTGATTCTGCACTGACAAAATCAGTGGCCAGTAGTTTCTTGACAAAGCAGGACTATGACCTGATTGTGCTGGATGTAAATTTGCCGGACGGGAACGGTTTTGACTTCTGCCGGGAAATAAAAGAGCGTCGCCCTGATACCGTTATTATTTTTCTGACCGCAAATGATATGGAAAGCGATATGCTCAAAGGGTATGAACTGGGCGCAGAGGATTATGTGACAAAACCTTTCCCTATGAGCGTCTTTCAAAAGAAATTAGCGGTAGTGCTGGGTAGGCTGACAAAACAATATGGTGGTGATACTTATGAGGATGGCACACTGACCATCAATTTTTCAGAAATGAGTGCTACTCTATCAGGAAAGCCACTTACATTCACCCCACTGGAATATCGACTTTTGAAAATCCTGATGAAAAATCCGCAGATTGTTTTGACCCGGCAAGTCTTGTTGGAAAAGCTGTGGGACGCAGACGGAAATTTTGTGGATGAACACGCTCTGACTGCGGCGATCAGCCGGGTACGAAACAAAATCGAAACACCTGACCGTCAGTATATCAAAACGGTATATGGTATGGGCTATATGTGGATCGGAGGAGTGCTGAAATGAATGTGCGAAAACTTTCCGTCAACAAAGCCTGTATCTTTTTTGCTGTTCTCCTGCTGGTGGCAATGGGGACGGTTTCAGCAGCTTTGTATGGGCTGACCCAAAATATAACCGCTGTCTGGTATGTATTATTGTTCGGCATTTTTGTGCTGGTTTGCGCTGTTTGTTTTATGGTGCTGGTTCGCCGCAAACTGGCAATGTTCTCCGATGCTTTTTGCAGTTTAATGGATGATATGTTATCCGGGAATATGCAGCCGAAACAGACTGTGGAAGAAGAAAGTCTTTTCTATAAAATTGAATATCGGCTGAACCGTTTATATGAAGTCATGCAGGAAAACAAGAACGGCATTGCACAAGAACGGGCTGACCTGCAAGAACTGATTTCCGACATCTCCCATCAGGTCAAGACCCCGATTGCGAACTTGAAAATGATTAACAGCACTCTGCTTGAAAATGAAGTCCCTGTGCAAAAACAAAAAGAGTTTCTAACGGCACAGGCCAGCCAGCTTGATAAACTGGATTTTCTCATGCAGGCTATGATTAAAACCTCTCGTTTGGAAACAGGTGTTATTTCTCTGGAAAAGAAAAGCCAGCCGCTTTATGACACGCTTGCCGCCGCATTGGGAGGTATTCTTCTGAACGCCGAGAAAAAACAGATCAATGTTCAAGTGGACTGCCCGGAGAACTTGGTCGTTTCCCATGACAGAAAATGGACAAGCGAAGCACTGTTCAATATTTTGGACAATGCAGTGAAATATACGCCGGAGGGCGGTCAAATCCGTGTTTCGGTTGAAAGTTGGGAAATGTATGTGAAAATCGACATTGCAGATACAGGCATTGGCATTTCAGAACAGCATCAGGGAGCAATTTTCAAGCGTTTCTATCGAGAGGACATCGTACATGATGTAGATGGAATTGGTATTGGTCTATATCTGGCTCGTGAGATCGTAACCTTGCAAGGCGGTTATATCCGGGTAACATCCGAGGTTGGGAGGGGTTCAACTTTTTCCGTCTTTCTGCCTCGACAATAAAATAAGTACGCTAAAAAACAAAATGTCACAGGCCTATGACATTTGAGATTTAATTAAACAGAGGTATTTTGTTTCCCGTGACATTTCTGTGAGGTTTACCTTTTATGATAGAGCCATCAAAAAGAAAGGGTGGTGTTCTATATGAACATATTACAAACGACAGATTTGAAGAAATATTACGGCACCGAACCGAACATTACAAAAGCATTGGATGGCGTGACCCTATCCATTGAGGAAGGTGAATTTGTTGCCATTGTTGGTACTTCCGGCAGCGGTAAGTCTACTTTGCTGAACATGATGGGCGGGTTAGATACGCCAACTTCCGGCAGTATTAAAGTAAAAGGGAAAGAATTATCGAAACTCAAGGATGAACAGCTTACCATCTTCCGCAGACGTAACATCGGGTTTATCTTTCAGAATTACAATCTTGTTCCTGTGCTGAATGTCTATGAAAATATTGTCCTGCCGGTGGAGCTGGATGGTGATACCGTGGACAAGCGGTTTATGGATGAAGTCGTGAAAATGTTGGCTCTCGATGGGAAGCTGAACAGTATGCCTAACAATCTGTCCGGCGGCCAGCAGCAGCGTGTAGCGATTGCCCGCGCCCTTGTTTCCAAACCAGCTATTATACTTGCAGATGAACCGACAGGCAATTTGGATAGCCGGACAAGTAGTGATGTTCTTGGTTTGCTGAAAGTTACAAGTCAGAAGTTCCATCAAACGCTTGTAATGATTACCCATAACAATGAAATTGCCCAGCTTGCCGACCGAATTATCCGTATTGAGGACGGAAAAATCGCACAGTGACAGGGGGTGACATTGATGGATGATATTTTATTTGGGAACAATAATCAGGCAACAATCAATCGTCTTGCCAAAAGAAGCTACCGCGCTAATAAGCAGAGAAATGTTTTCGTTACCATCGCATTATTCTTGACCGCCTTTATGATTACATCTGTATTTAGTTTGGGGTGCAGTTATTTTGAAACCTATCAAATGCAGCAAATTCGTGCGATGGGCACGACTGCGGATGTGGCAATTACAAGCCTCTCAGAAGAACAATATGAAGAATTGAGCCGATCCAGCTTGGTATCCGTAGTTGGTGTCAGTCAGAGATTGGGCAGCATTGATACATCTGGAATGGACGATGCCCTGCTGAGTATTACTTGGATAGACGAAACAGAATGGCAAGAACACCGTGTACCAACAATTTCGGATATACACGGAGATTATCCGCAAGCAAAAAATGAAATTATGCTCCCTACATGGGCTTTGCGTGCAATGGGGATTGATGATCCACAGATAGGGATGAATATTTCCCTTTCCTATCAACTCGGAACAGATTATCAATATATCTCCGATGAATTTGTTTTGTCGGGCTATTACACAGATTATTCGGCTTCACGTGCAGGCAACCGTGGTGCCGCTTATGTTTCGGAGCTTTTTGCAACACAAACAGGGCTTCCCTTTGATAGTGTGTCTACCGCAATGATTTCTTTTTCTGATGACAGTAATGCCCTGCGATCCTGTGAAAAACTAAAACGGAAGATTTCGTTTACAGAAAGTCAGTCCTTTGAAATTGTACCTATTGCTCAGAGCAATTCCACCACCATTGTTCTTCCACTGGCTGCTATTATCGTATTTATCATTATCAGCGGCTATTTGCTGATTTATAACATTCTGTATATCTCAATTTCAAGAGATACACAATTCTATGGACAGCTTAAAACGATAGGCACGACAAAAAGACAAATCAAGCGGATCGTGCGTTCTCAAATATTCAGAACGGCGGTGATCGGTATTCCCAGCGGCCTGATTGTCGGTGGTATTGTTTCGCTTGGACTTGTTCCGTTTGCCATGAATATGATGTACTCAAGCGATACAGACCTTGGGGAGATAGTGTCCTTTTCCCCCATTATTTTTGCGGGTGCCGCAATCTTCACATTTTTTACTGCAATCATCGGCAGCATGAAACCAGCGAAAATAGCTGCAAGTATTTCTCCTGTTGCGGCTTCACGCTATACGGAGGCAAATACAAGGAGTTACCGAGATCATAAGAGCCATAGAACAAAATTATCTCGGATGGCACGAGATAATATTTTTAGAAACCCTAAAAGCGCTTTCCTTACTTTTGCGTCCTTATTTTTAGGCTTAATATTGTTTTTGGTTTCTGCTGGTCTACTATCAAGCCTAAGTCCCGACAATTTTGTAAATCAATGGGGAGAAAGTGATTTCGCATTGACTTACAGCATTTCCGAAGAAGGAAACCTGCTCTCTGATGAAATGTTGCAGCAAATTGAAACAATGCAGGGAATTGAAAATCTGCGCGTCACTTATTCTGCTTCACCGTGGCCCACTATGGATGTCATTTACGACGAAAATGTATTCGGGAAATATATTGATTCCTTGGATGGCGTATCAGGTCTTGATTTTTCAAATGCGGAAACACGAAAAAACTATACAGATAATTTTTGGAGCGGCGTTTACGGAATAGATTCCAGATATATCGAAGAACTTAATAAAACGCTTGATAAGCCTATTGACTTAACCGCCTTTGAAAAGGGAGAGTTGGTGGTTTTGTCCGCTATGACGGATGATGAGGGAAACCTATTGATTCAGCCAGGGCAAGCAATCACCGTTGTCGGTGAGTCCGGGGAACAGGTCTTTACAGTGGCAACTGGCTTTCTGGACGCTGATTTTCAGAGTGGTCGAGGAAATGAGAGAGGTACTGCCCCTGATTTGTATATCAGTGAGCAGGCAATAGAGAAGTTGTCTGGAGAAACCAAAATCTTTCGGATTGCTTTTGATACGATTGATAGCAGTTATGACAAAGGGATTATGGAGCAGCTTCAATCCATTACTGCTTCGTCACCGGGCATTACGATTCTGTCACGATATGAAAAGCAGCAAGAAATGGCCGGATATTTGCTGACCTCAAGGATTATAGCCGCAGGGTTGTCCGCTGTATTTTTGCTGATAGGAATTATGAATTTCATTAACACAATGGTTGTTAGTGTAAATACTCGGAAACATGAATTTGCAACACTTGAAAGTATAGGAATGACGAAAAAGCAAATTAGAAATGTATTGCTTTGGGAAGGCGGGTATTATTGGAGTATTTCTTTCCTACTGCTTGCCACACTGGGAACAGCGATATATATTCCAATATACTCAGCCTTTAGAAGAATGGTTCCTTATGCAGCTTTTCACTATCCTGTAATTTCTCTGTTGGTTGTCGCAGCTATTGTTTTGCTGGTCTGCTTGGCAACCCCCGTCATAACTTTCATGCAAAATGTTAAGCAAAGCGTTGTAGAGAGACTGCGGCAGAATTAAATATTTGCGATGAAAACCGGGAGATTATTCTCCCGGTTTTTCAAATCTCACAGGTTCGTGAGATTTCAGCCCATTATTCTGTCGAAACAGCGTGTGTCAGTGACATTTCTGTGAGGATTGCTTGTTAAGATAAGCGCAAAAGGAACAAGCTGCCGCACGACGGCAAAAGAAAAAAAGCCGTCGTACAGCAGCCTATCAACACGCCCATTTGAAACGGCGGCTTTGATTTTCAGAGCCGCCGTTTCTTTGCGTCTACACAAACCAATGACGACTTGTAGGGACACGGTAGCCGATGGGAGGTTATTTTGCCGTGTTCATTTTATTATTTCATTGTTCGCGTGATCTGCACCAGCTAAAAAAAGCGTAGCCCCTCCGTCGGAGCAGTCCGGTTTTGAACATGAAATTAAACAGTACATAACCGATAATACTTTTTCGTGCGCTTGTGCGGCCTTGTGTCGCACAGGCGCATTTTGCTTTCCAGACTTCGAGACAAAGTGTCCCGAGGTGCGGTGCCGTTCTCCGCCGTTGCTCCATTTCGTTTCCGACCAACCCCGAACAAACTGAAATGGAGGATTTTACGATGACTACTATCAATTTGAAAGATTTTTATTATTGGTACACGCAGGATCAGCTTATCGAAGTTTCTGACGAGGTGGCCGAGGTATTCAAGGCCGATGCCCGCTATGAAATGGCCTACCAGCGGCGGCTCTCCCGGCACAAGGCGCAGTATTCTCTGGACTGCGATGACGGGATTGAATATTCCGCTTGCCTGCATGAGCCGACCCCGCAGGAGCTCCTTGAACGGATGGAAACCTTTCTTCATCTGTGGAACGCTCTCAATTCTCTGCCGGAGATCCAGGGCCGCAGAATTGACGCACATATCATTCTTGGCAAGTCGATTAAGGAAATTGCCGAGGCCGAGGGCGTACATGAGGAGTCTATTCGCCAGTCGATCAAGCGTGGCCTTGAACGCATGAAAAAAACTTTTTGATTTTTTCTTCTTAACCCACTTGGAATTGATGAAAAAATGTCTCGGTTTATGAGAGGAGGTTTTCTTCCTAACGCGAGGGAATAACGGCAACCCTGAGTAAGTACGTGGAGCCAGACGGTGGGTGCGCGGTGACATTTCCCAAAAGAGATTGAGCGAACAACACCAACACTGTAAATGGGCCCGGCCATCCCAAGGCCATGATCCGGCGCTGAACAGGTTGGCTGCCTGTTCCTCCGGGCTTGTCGCTTTACTTGCGTTGAGAGCGCCGCACAGAAAATAACGATTGTCTTTGGACAGGCCAAGTAAATATGTGCGGCGCTCTCTAATATTCAAAAACTATAATAAACCTCGAGACAAAGTGTCCCAAGGTGGAGTAAGGCAACAGGCCAGCATCCCGGTGGTGCTGGCCTGTTGCGTTTCCCCACCAAACAGCGGGAGGCGTTCTATCAATCTGCGAAGGAGGTTTACCGTGAAATTAACTACACAGGAACTTGAACAAATGAGAAGCGTTGACATTGGCGCGGTGGCTGCCGAGTCCCTGCCTGATGTGAGCGGTATGACCTTTGACAATGCGCTTTCCCGAAAGGAGCGCATCTCTCGATTTTTGCAGACTGTCAAAAATCCATACTGCTTTTGCATCGGTGGTGTTGGCGTGAAAATTGAATTTGCTGAAAGCGGGCCATCTCTCCAAGATAAGCTGACGGATTTCCTGCTGCGGCAAAGAAGCGGGCTGTAACTTCGGTTACAGCTCGTTTTGCTTCTTCGAGACAAAGTGTCCCGAAGCGGAGGCATCCTTGTTGTCCTCCCCGGACAGAGTTATAATATAAGTGTAATGTGATAGGGAAGGAGGAACAATGGCACGAGCAAAAAACAGAGGGTATCAGCAGAGTTTCTCTCCCTCTTACACAATCCGCCGCTGGCGGCTGGGCATCTATATCCGGCTTTCAAAGGAAGATTTGAAAAAAGGAAAAGACGATAGCAACAGCGTAAAGAACCAGCGTGACCTACTGAACGATTTTTACCGACGCAACATTGACGAGTTTGAAAGTATCACGGAATATGTAGATGACGGACATACTGGAACGGACGCTAACCGTGAAGATTTTCAACGGCTCTTGGCGGATGTCATGAGTGGTAAAATCAACTGCGTTATAGTAAAAGACCTGTCCCGCTTCGCACGAAATTATAGCGATGCCGGAAGTTTGATCGACAACCTGTTTGTTCAAATGGGTGTTCGCTTTATCAGCCTTGCTGAGAATGTGGACAGCTACAAGAACCCCGACAGCGTTTCAAATATCATCGTTCCCATTACAAACGTGATGAACGATAATTACTGCTATCAGACTTCCAAAAAGATCCGGCAGGTATTTGATTACAAACGGCGCAACGGCCAGTATATCGGAGCATTTGCTCCTTACGGCTATGTAAAGCACCCAAAGGACAAGCACAGGCTGATTGTTGATCCCGATGCTGCTGAAAATGTCAAACTCATTTTCACAATGCTTATTCAAGGGTCATCAAAACGTGCTATCGCGTTGTACCTGAACGAACACGGCGTACCGAGCCCCTCGGCTTACAAGGTACAAAAGGGCTTGCCTGTTTCGACAAGAGGGTATGACGATCCTATGTGGGGAGCCCGCATGATCCACTCCATTCTTACCAATCCGACCTACACCGGGGACTTAGCCCAAGGCCGGAGCCGGGTGAAAAGCTACAAGGTACACCAGATTGAAGCTGTTCCCCGCGAGGAATGGGTGGAAGTGGCTGGAACACATGAGGCCATTATCGACTATGAAACTTTCGATAAGGTACAGGCTCTCTTACAGCGTGATACCCGTACTTCCCCGAAAGGCCGTGAGGTACATTTATTCAGCGGCTTTCTGAAATGTGCCGATTGCGGGCGGGCCATTACCCGATGCGTTAGCAAGAACAACAATGTATATTATTCTTGCTCAACCTACAAGAACCGTTCCCGGACAGCCTGCACCATGCACTCAATCAAGCATGAACGGCTGGAGGCTGCTGTTCTGTTCGCCGTACAGCATCAGGTACATTTAGCTGTTTCCTACTCAGAAATCGTAACGCAGATCAATTCCGCTCCAATCAAAAAAAGCCAGTCTTACCGACTGGATGATCTGATAGCTGCAAAAGAGCGGGAACTGATAAAGATAACACGCTACAAGCAATCTCTTTATCAGGACTGGAAAGACGGTGAAATCACCCAGCAGGAATACCGGGATATGAAGGCTGACTATGAACGGCAGACTTCTGATATTTCCGCGGTGCTTACCCGGCTGAACGCTGAACGCGCAGAACTGGCAAACGGTGTGGACAATGAGCATCCTGCACTGGTAGCCTTTATGAAGTATCAGAACATTGAAGCCCTCAACCGTGAAATCTTGGTTGAACTTGTGGACTATATCAAGGTCTATGAAAACGGCAATATCAGCGTGAAATTCAAATTTGCTGACGAGCTCCGCAAGATTGCCGAGTACATTGAAATCAACACTACGGAAGATACCGCAGTAGCGGGCTAACCCCCGCTACAAACCCCTTTGACAGTGTGTTTTCCTAATAGGCGCTAATCATATCACGTTTGAGTTCCGTTTCAAGGGCGATATCTGTATACGATTTTTGCAGAATATATGTATATGCTGATGCCAACAATGTGATTGAAAGCGTCAAAATTGCAAATAAACCTATGGAAAACTTAGTAAATCTCTGCTTTAACTCCTGAATGTCTTTGACTGACTTCTTGTCTGCTTGTGTTTTCATTCAATTTGACTCCACTTTTTATTTCATAGAAATATGTGGAAGGGACTGATGTAAATACCGCATCTGCAGAGCGTGCATTTTTCCATCAGCTGATTCGTTTTTCAGATTTATCCTTTCATTGTTTCCTCATTCGAGGATTTACATTCTGAAAGGTCAGACAACATTTTCTTGCTCTCTAAAGCTGCTTCTGCCGCTGTTTCTTGCGGCACGTCCAGTTTTAATTCAAATGGAATGCCGTATTCACGAACCACAGTTCTCAGAAACATATTGATCGCAGTTGTCATATTCAGACCGAGTTCATTAAAAATCTCCTCAGCCTGATTTTTGATTTCCTTATCCGTTCGGATGTTCAGATTTGTTGCTGGCATACGCAAAACCTCCACATGGTTTACAGTATACTCACATACTCGTGTCATGTCAATATAGTGTCATTATATGAGCTGTGAGCTGTGAACTTTCTGTTAAAAGGCATCCATGTCAGATTGCGTAGCCATCTGCGAATAGCCTTTATACTCATTATTTCCGCTTTCTGCGTACATATCGTTGACCATTCCTATCGTGAGCAAATCGAGGTCACGAATAGAAATGCCAAGCTGTACGCAGCGCAGCAGCAATAACGGTGTTGTCATTTGGCGGTCAGTTGGGCGAAGTTTTTTTTAGAAGAAACATCCGTCTGCACATTCAGTCCCAACAGTTCGATGATCTTCGGCAGCACCTGGTAAATGGAAAAGGTACTGAATTCATCCAGTCATTTCTCCGGAGAGTCAGGAATAGACGGGTCTGCGTGCTTTGCCATCACATAGGCGATGTTCTCGAACATTTCATATCCAGGTGGGAGTTTTCCGCATCGCCGTTCCCCACCGCTTTGCCGAGCGCATCCAGGTCTTTGTAAATGTCCCTGTGAAACTTGATACGGTAAATGCGGGGAATCGCCGTAGATGCCTTGAACGGCGCCTGCTTTCCGTCAATTTCAATTTTCTGAATCATACTCATGATTTATCACTCCTTCACCCCTGGAAGAATGGAAATAATTGTAGTTTTTCATAAAAAGGTACACCACATATTTTCCAGGCTCATCATCTGGCTGAGCAACTATTAGACCTTTCTGTCCTACATGTGACAAGCGCCAGTCTGTATGTGGTTCTCCAGTCTTCACATTGATTGCAGCTCGCATAATTCCCAAATATGTTTTGTCTGTAAGCATTTATATTCTCCCCTTTCAGCGATTTCTATTAATATAGTGAAAATATCTTCTATGGCGCCTATCTCTACCTTACCATACCTTGTCCATGTAATAAATGAACCCTCAGTTTAAAAATCATCAGCAAATCTGCTGGAAAAAAACTACTGATGACAAGAAAACACCTTTTGTGCGGCCTTCTTCGCAATACGGACATTATGAGAAAGATTGTTCCGTTTTTCTGAAAGTACTTGGCATTAATCAACCGGTTAATGTAGCTGCCAAGTTCTATATGCCCACCCGACGGCGTGTGGATCTGACCAATCTCAATGAAGCCCTGCACGATATTCTGGTCCATTATGGGGTTTTATCCGATGACAATGCAAAGATTATCGTTTCCACCGATGGGAGCCGCGTGTACTGGGATAAAGATAATCCGCGAACTGAAGTGATTATTACAGCGGTAGAGGGAACATTTGGATAAGAAACTGAAAAACGAACTCAGTTCGTTTTTAATATGAAAAGGAGCTTGAGAGATTTCTCAGACTCCTTGATTTTTGTATGAATATATACTATCTTGCTCTGCTTTTCCATTGTCAGCAGAGACACCTACTCCATCTATGGCGCTCGCGTCTACATCACCTTTTACAGAAGCGGAATCTTCCTCTGATACGGACACCGCTGCATCTGCTTCTCTGTCAGACGCGGTTACAGAATCTACCGTCGTTCCTGAACTGTAACTCATAAGCCGTCCTCTCTTTCCTGACAAAAGTATAGCAGAAACAACAGAAAAAAAGCGAATTGCCGGAAAGGATACTTTCGTCAATCTGACTGTGGATAAGGTACCAGTTTTACAATAAAAAAGCAGACATAATCAGATGATATCCGTTAAAAAATATGCCTGAAAGATAATCTTTTGTGTATAAGCTTTCAGAAGCAACGGTGTACAAGGGGTACAAACAAGATTAAAAAGAAAAGATAGATTTGAAAGTAAGTAGAGTGGGATAATCCAGAAGTTAGAGCTTAGATTTTCCACTCTACTTGAACGTGGTCGCTAGTTGCGCTGATTGAAATAATCAGGCCGTCAACGGCTTTCCTTTTGTCGTCAAATTCAATGCTGTCCCAATGGTCGAGGTAATAAGAGAGTTCCTGCTCCTTTTGGGGTGACATTGTTTCAATGGACATTTCCGCAATCTCCTTTGAAATGGTCTGGCGGCGAGTGTCCAGTTCTTCAATTTTTTTGTTAGCATAGGCAAGAAGTGTTGCGTTGGCTCCGGTTAGCGTATCAAGTAGTTTTTCAATCTCGGCTTCAACTTGCGCCAGTTCAATTTGATGGGCGGTCAGTTTGGGATTGACTTTTTCCTCCCGGCTATGGCGGACTTGAAAATTTTTAAATCTCGCCCGCATAGCACTGAAAATAAATTCCTCAAATTCAGATTTACGGATTTTACCACAGCCCGGGCAGCCTTTATTTTCAGTCCGTTTACTACAGCGAAAATAGCCTTCGCTGTTCGGAACGTGTGTTGCCTTTAAGGCATATCCGCAACACCCGCATTTAACTTTTCCGGCAAGCCATGTATTTTTCGGCTTACGTCCTTGTTGAAAACTCTTATTTGTCATTAGCTTCTTCCTGCATTTCAGCCATACATCAGACGGTATGAGCGCTTCATGTGGAGCGATTACAAGTATCTGGTCTTTCAGGCTCCTGTCTTTATCCTCCTTCACGTCCCGGCCCTGATAGAGATAACAGCCATTGGTTCCGGCAAAATCGGAAGCGTCATTGACAATAGCCGCCCCCTGGCTTTTAAAAAATTCGTAGAGTTCTAAATCTGCTTGTGCGTAAACAGGATTTCTTAAAAGCTGTGAAATAAAGGTACGGAATAGCGATTTACCGTAAACTTTGATGTTCTGTTCCTCAAAGTACCGTGTAATGTCACCAAAAGACGTTTCCGGCTCGGAATACATTTCAAACATGAGCTTTACATATTGGGAAGTTTCGGGGTCTGCCACCATCTTTTTTGTGCGGATACCTTCAACCACTGTCGGCTCCAACTGATAACCATAGGGGGCCTGTCCGCTCATGTGAAAACCTTTCAGGCACCGGGAGTAGTAAGCGTCCGTGACGCGTTTCTGGATTGTCTCACGTTCAAGCTGTGCGAATACGATACAAATATTCAGCATGGCCCGCCCCATTGGGGTTGAGGTGTCGAACTTTTCTGTGGACGAAACAAACTCCACGTCATATTCCTGGAACAGCTCCATCATGTTTGCAAAGTCCAGAATGGAACGGCTGATTCTGTCCAGCTTATAAACGATTACCCGCCGCACCCGGCCCTTTCGGATTTCTCCTAACAGCTTTTGAAACTCCGGCCTGTCCGTATTCTTCCCGGAATAGCCTTTATCCTTGAATACTTTACAGCTTCCGCCTTTCAGCTCATACTTACAAAAATCAATCTGGCTTTCAATGCTGATACTGTCCTTACGGTCTACCGACTGTCTCGCGTATATACAATCTTCTCTGATAATGTCCATATTGGGCTCCTTCCGTATGGAATGGAGCTACCAACCTTACAATTATATTATACCATAGGCAGCCCCGGACAACAATGTTGCGGTTGATTAGTAAAATCTGTCCGTGTATTTACTGAACACATCATATAAGTGATTTTCGATTTCTCTTTTTCGCTTGTTCTTTTCATCCGGGGATAGTACCGGAATTAGATTTTCCAATACGATAAGTTTCCCTTGAAAATATACGGATTGTTTTTCGCTTTGGTATGTAACAGATTGAACCATCGAAAACCTCCACTTTTCAGTACGGATGAACAGCGGCCAGCTTCCCTCTTGTCTGCTGGGGAAACCTAAAAAAGCGGCTCCCTGGAAGGAACTGCCCTTTGAGCTTTCCCCAGCCTCGGGCCACGTTGGCCCGAAGCTAATAATCGCCGTTATAATATTTCTGTTCAGCCTCGTTGAGTGTGTATAAGTCAAACACTCCATAAAGCTGATTTACTACACGGCTAATATCTTTATGGGTGAATCCACAGTCCTGCATGGCCATAATCACATAGCCCCGGCAGGCGTCATTACTCCATATATTCAGCGTTAATTCTGGACTAGATATATTTTCCTTCATAAAATTCTCCTGTTCATAGAAAAATATGGGGCCCAGCCAGAACGGTTGCCCTATCATCAGACAGTAATAGAGGAAGGGCCCCACAGGTTAGAAAGTTTTTTCAGATAGACCGGACGGACAGTTGGCTTTTTGTCCCATAGCATTTCAGCTCTCCCCATTCTGATGGCAAGGCGATCTCATTACCTGCGACGGCTCACGGTTCGCAACACCGCTGCACGCTCGGATTGTGACTAATCGCAAGTATCCGGGTTTTGTGTTTTGTCCGGCAGACCTGCCACAGTCTGCCTACGGCATGGGCCTGGTCGCTCTCTCTAGTGTAAAAATAGAGGTCATGGCGGGCCTGTCACTGGACACAAGCACCCTTCGTATCCGTCTATCTTTTATTCAGTTTTCAATCTGCGTGAGGCGTGTCCCGCTTCGGGCCAATGTGGCCCGAGGCTTTGACTGCCTCTCATAAGCCATTTCATTTTTGAGGCGAAATCGGTACACCTTATAAAAATTTTTTTAAAATTTTTTCCAAGTTCCGAAGGCCGCGCTCAATGGCGAGCCGCACGACCTTTTCATCCACACCCTCGGCCCGGGCAATGTCTTGTTTCGTCAAGCCGAGAATGAAATGAGCGTAAATGCGCTTTGCCTGTTTGTCGGGCAGTCGTGAGATGGCGGTATAGAGTTCTTGTATCGTCACTTTACGCTCATACAGTTCATAGGGAGAGAACGCAACGAAAAGCGCCTCATGCTCAATTCCATCATTCCGATCCAGGGAGTAATAGGCTTTGTGCCGGTATGTACGCAGACGGTAAGCGGCTTCCTTCCGGTCAAACTCCTTGAACATTTCAACAACATCTTCTGGTACTTCCATAAAGTAGTCTGACGTATAAAAAGGGTAATAGTCCCGTAAATTTATAATAGCCATATTGAACCTCCGCTTTGTTTTGTGATGGATGGACAACAAAACAGAAGCGGCGGGGAGCGTATATGTAGGCTGAAATTTCTGAAATTTTCAAAAAATAACAGTGAAAAATCTATAAAATAGTAAAGATGGCTACTCGTTCTAAAAAAGCCTCGACAGCTTATCTCAAGACTGGCTCTGTTTCGATAGCAAATCCTGAAATAAGGTGTCGAACATAAAAAAAGCTCAAACAAATAACAGCTTGTTTGAGCCTTAAAAAAGTTTAAATTGGAATAAAACTCCTCCCATCTAGGAGGAGGTAAAGCAAAAGGGGCGTTGCTTCATCTATTTTTTCTCAATAATCTAACTCATGTTATTAGCAACCTCCGCGTAAAAATCTCGTAGTTCTTTTATTATCATATAATGTATTTTTTGCAAAATTTGTCGTAGATAGGAGGCAAAAATAAAAAAATAGAGTAGAGGATATGTTAATGGTTAACGTACCTCTACTCTATCTAATTGTTACTAAAAATTTTCTTTTAAAAAGGTTGTTACAAAACAGACTCAATTTACTATATATAGTATATGTCAATTATTAAATCTACCATATACAGAACATTACTTTTCTCTTTGCAACAACCCTTTTAAATTGTATAATTGCTTTCACTTAATCAGCATTATTTTTTATCTGATTGAATAGCCATCCTATAATTCGAGCTATACAGTAT
Source organism: Clostridium sp. AM42-4 (assembly GCF_003480105.1). Classification (NCBI taxonomy): domain Bacteria; kingdom Bacillati; phylum Bacillota; class Clostridia; order Eubacteriales; family Clostridiaceae; genus Clostridium; species Clostridium sp. AM42-4. Next base: position 14,355 of record NZ_QUIK01000024.1, on the reverse strand, counting down.
AAAACACCAAGTCCAAGGACGGAGCATACAACTAGAAAAAATATAGACATTGCCGACATATTTACATCAACACCTTTTTGAATAGGACTCTACTTATATTATTCTTAATTTAATACGGTAGAAACTTCTCCATTAAAAACTTCCGTTCTTAAAGCGAAAGAAAGTGTTCCTACTCCGCCGACTACATTTGCTCTCATAGAGCCAGTCACTTCGGCCGCTTTGCTTGAGGTAGATGTTGCACGGCCAATGGCTAAACTTTCATCTTCAACCGTTCCGCCAACACAGTAGGTATTTAAATCACGTGCATTAGAAATTTTCCACTGGCTACCACTCTTTGATAAGTCAAATCTGTAATCCATACCTGCGACACCCCAAAATGCATCCGATTTCCACGTTCCTTCAGTAGCAGGATCACGAGTTAAAGGAGGCGTATAGCTAAGTGTCACTGTTACCGGCTGACCGTCCTTCTCGAAATGTAATGTTTCCGAATAGGGCTGGCTTTCGTCAAAATTATTCAGATCGACACTGAATGTTTGTCTCTGTTCTGGAGAATCAGCAGCAAGAGCACTAAATGCGCTACCAACTACCATGAGACTCAGCGCTACCAACAGACCCAATGCCTTTTTCAAACCTTTCTTCATAAATGACCTCCTTGAGACTTTACCATAGTAACAAACTCAGATTTTTTAGCGCCCACCATTATGTAAGGCACTATTCTCTCAAATTCTCCTCCTCTATAGCCCCAATGGTATCCCTCCCTTTACTAATCGGTTATGAGCTTTTTATAACTAACTGTAGTATACCACAGAATCCCTATATATGCAATATAATCTAAAAATGGTAAATAAAACTTAATAAATTGTTAATTATCAACATATATCGTATATTTTTCTGATATAAAAACCGGGTATTCAAGTTTTGTGTTTTGATGTTTGAGTTAAAACGATAAAAAGAAAGAGAACTTGTTGATATAAAAAAAATATCATTCTTTTTGCATAAACATATAAAAACTCGAAAAGCGATTGATAAATCACCGAAAATTTGTGGCGAATTTTCTTAATATAGATATTTTAAGGAGGTATTGCGTAAAACAATAGATGTTGTATAAACTCAATAATCTTTTTTGCAGTATATTGCTAAATAGCTAAATGGCAAGCAATGCCTCTGTGGCCACAAGTGGCACAAAGGCTGCTTGTTGGGGCTCGCCCCAAACCCATATCTTCGGGCCAACATGGCCCGAAGTGTCAGCGTCGCTTTGCTCCTTATTTTCATAACCTTAACGCTCCTTTTCCTGCTTTCTTCCCGGCTCGGTGTAGCCCATCAGAGTGTCAATGTTCGCCTTGATTGTGACGATCTCCTGCATATCCCGTCGTGCCTTCTGGTATTCTCCATAGAGCTGTTTTTTCTTTGCTGTGAGCTTACGGCCTTCTTCCTTCAGCACATCCATTTTGGGGAGCTTTGCCCCGCCCAGCAGAGAGCGCATTTCCGCTTGTGCAACCCGGTACAGTTCAAGGTCGGCCTCATGCTCCGCAAGGAATTTCCTGCTGTACTTCGTCGCCTTATACTGCTCAAAGACTGGGCGGGTTTTGGCATACTGAACCGTTGCAGCCTTTAGCCCGGCATTGGTTTTCATAGCCTGTTCCGTCTGCTTGACCTGCTCGGAAATAGCATGGAAACGGTCTGCCGCCTCGGTGGCTTTCTGCGCCAACTGCTCATAATCGGTCAGGTTATTGTCCTGTATATAGGCAAGAGCGGCGGCCATCTGCTTAATGTTAAATACCTTCGCCCAGCGTTCATATCCAGGCCCCTTACCGGCAGCCAGCTTTGCTTGAATATCCACCGCCAGACTGATTTTCCGTTCCGAGCGCCCGGGGCGTTTTTCTTTGCCCTCAATGGCAGACAGAACATCTTGCAAGTCGTAGCCGTCTCCCAGCGTGGAAGCCCGCAGACGGGTAAAGCGTTCCTGTCCCTGCCCGGTCAGCCGGAAACTGATACCGCCGCCCCGAACCGTCTTGACCTCATATCCGGCCCGCTTCATCAGATTGAGAAATTCGTCCAGATCAGCGGGGCGTTCCGCCAGCGCAGTATCAATGGCAAGGCGCAGTCTGTCCTGATAGGAAAGCGGCCCTTTTCGTTCTTTCTGCCATTCTCCATAATTCCGATACTTGCCCTTGCTCCGGGGCTTCGGGTTCTCTACAATGGACAGCCCGTTTTCAAGGCACAGCCTGTCAGAGAGCCGCCGGAGGGCGAAGCTGGAGCCCCAAAAGTTTCGGAATTTCCGGGTGCAGTCAAGGGTGGTGGAGTTGTAATAAATGTGACAATGGATGTGCTGCTTATCGGTGTGCGTGGTAACGATAAAAGCGTGCCGCCCCTTTGTCCAGCGCATAGCCAGCTCATAGCCGATACGGTTCGCCTCCTTCGGGGTGATCTCGCCCGGATAGAAGGATTGTCGTATCTGATAGCACAGCACATCATTTTCTTTTTTCTGTTCCCGGCCCGTCATAGCGGCATAGCTGGCTTTTGCCAAAAGGAACTCGTCCGCCACGGTGGCCGGATCACATTCATAAGCGGAGATATACTTTCCTCTTTCTGTTTTCTCCGGGTCCTTGCCATAGTCCAGACAATCCCGGATTGCCTCGGCAATCGTTTCGCCTTCGCCCGCATGGCGCTGCAACAAAGTTGTGGTAGCCAGAAATCATCCCTCCTTTCCATGAGAAAAGGGCGGCCCATCCAGACCGCCCCGACTTCGGGCCAACATGGCCCGAGGCTGTTTAACTTGCCAGAAACCGGTACAGAGCGGATTTGCCTCCGTCCAGCGCCCAAAGAAGGGAGCCCGCCGCCGCTTGCAGTCCATACGGCGAAAGAAGGAAAGCGAGAAACAGAAATACAATCCCGCCTATGGGCGTCGGCGTGAAAAAGAGAGCGACACCCAGCACCACCAGAATCACAGAGGCAATCGTCAGCAGGACGGCACAAATATCAAACAGGAATACCAGCAGAGCCGCCAGAAGGGACAACGCTAAAGCAAAGGGAGCAACCAATATTTTCAGCAGTATCTTCATCTCCAAAACCTCCTTTATCTATCCTTCCTACCTCTATTTTATCATGCCTGCCCGGGGACATAAATGTTGCGAAAGATTAGTGAATCCTGTCCCAAACCTTCGGGCCATGATGGCCCGAAAACAGAAAAAGCAGGACACATTCATGTCCTGCCAAATTTCTGCTATTCTGTTTCCTGCTGCGGGCAATCGGGAACTGTCAGCAGCGAAGTGTCGATAACAATATCCTCTGCTGGTTTCAAGAGCTCTGTCAAATCGTGCTGCCGTCCCACGTTGGTCACATCAATTTTATTCACGCATATTCCAATCCACGGAAACTGTCTGCTTAATTCATCCATCAAGTCGTATATATCAGCAGTTGCCAGCTTATCATCCGATATGTAGCCGGAGCCTTGACGGTGAGAAAAACGATGCCGTTTGAAGAACCGGCGCAAGTCGTCATACGCCTGCCGGTAATTGGCTCCGGGGTAATGCTCTTTTAATTGATGGGTGTCCAGATCAAAATTTAAGGCTTTGAAATATTTTCTCTCCAAAACTCAAGCCCTCATTGCTGTTTTTTCCTGATAGTGGGTCAACAGATCTTCTTCATTGAAATCATCTGGACTGTCAGAATCGTCACTGTCACAAAGACGCCACACAGAAACATTATCCATGAACCATGTCTGCCGCTTCAAGGTATTGACGATCCGGCCGAACAGACTAAAATCCCTCGCTCTGCCGCAGTCACGGAATACCAAAGCGCCGGAACCATCCTCCATACGGGGAAGGCCCACGGTTTGGAATGTATGATTGATTGTGTTGTAAATGCCATCCAGCCGGTACTTATTTTCGGCTGTGATTTTATCATCATTCATGCGAATAACCATTTTCAGCATGGTATCAGCCTCCCTTCTTGAATTATTATATCATTATAGAGCTGGTTCTACAATCTTGAAAATCTGAATTTTTTATGACGGGCTTCGGGTCATGCTGGCCCGAAGTGGTAAAAAAAGAGCAGGGCGGCAAGCCCCACAACGGAAGCCTGCCGCCCTCGTCTTACTTTGCCACCAGCTCGGAAAGCTCCCGCAGCACTTTTGACACCTCGCCCCACAGCTTTTCATAGTCCCGCTTCAATCCGTCGATTTCCTCCGGGTACACGCCATAGGTGTGTGCGTGTACGGCGACCTGATTGAGATTGTTGGAACAGCGCCGTTGCAGAGAGATCAATTCTTTTACGGGCGCAAGGTCGATGTGCAGGATATACCCGTTCAGAGCCATTTTCCGTACATAGGCCCCGGCGTTGGAAATGCCCGCCTCGGCCATCCGTTCATGGATGGCTGCCAGCTCGTCCGGCGTTACCATGACGTGCAGATGGACATTCCGCTTGCGGTTCTCCATCATCGTTCCAGCTCCCGGCCTTTCCGGCGCTTTTTGGGTTCCTTTACCTTATCCAGCGGTTTTGCGTCCAGCTCCGGGGGCGTGGGTTGGATGGGCGTGTTGTTGGGTACGCCGTCAATCATGTTGCAGTTCTGCTCCGTGGAGAGCTCGGCGGTTTTCAGATAGTTGTCTTTTTCGTGCATGGCGATCCTCCTTTATCGTTCCTCATGGTTTTTATGGCTCCGCTTCTGGCCGGGCTCCTTCGGGGGTTCCTGCCCTCTGGTTCCTTCTTTGAGCCGGGCGGTAATGGATGAGCGCACCCGGTCAGGATTGCCCGGTGCTGGTTTCAGTTCATAATCCTCCATTTGCTTTTCGGTCAGCGGCTTTGTGTAGGTCAGTTCGCCCCATGCCATCAGCCTGCCGTCTGCCACAGGACGCCGCCTGTCATCGTCGTAGTTGACAATGGAAAGAGGCTGGTTATCCGGCGGCTTCGGGTAAGTTCCTATGTCCACGGGCCGCTGGGTGGAATAATAGCGGTAAACGCCTTCCGGTCCCAGCTCGGTATGCTTGACCGCCGCATGGTAAAGCTGCTGATAATCGTCCACCCGGCGGTCAAAATCCCGCTGCGCCCATGCCTGGCTGTTTCCATAGCGGCCCCAGTAGTAATCCCGATGGCCGTTTTCCCCCTCGGTAAACTGCCAGGTCACAAAGGGGCTCGGCGCTCCCGGATTATGCCCAAGCGCAAAGCCGTGTCCAGTTTCAAAGGTGGCAGCTTTCAAAATCACATATCCTTGTACTGTCTCCAAGAGATCCCTCCTTTCTGTGCCTCGGGCCAACATGACCCGAAGTGCTGGATGTTACGAAATAAGAGGGCAGACCGGGGAGGAATGTAATAAGATATTCCCACCCCGGAAACACCCTCAAAAAAGCCCGGAATGTCAAGCCTTTGGAGGCGGCAAATCGTAACAGCCGCCCGGCCTTTTCTCCCGCATTTTCCTCATGCGTTCCCGGCTTTTCCGGCGGTTCCCTTCGGCCTTGCAGGCGTCGGAACAGTAGGCTTGACGCCCCTCGGGCAAAAACGCCTTTCCGCAGACCGCACAGGCCCGCAGCTCCGGGGAGATGCCTTCCGTTGTCAGCGACGCTTGAAGCTCCGGGTTAAGAGGCAGGACAGCCTCACGGAAATAACGGCAGTACGCCCCTGTCCAGCACTTGTGCAGCATATAGCAGGCACAGTCAAGAGGAAGGCACAGGCCGCTTTCCCGGTCATAGTTGGCGCACATCCCCGTGACCAGAGTGCGGATTTTCTTCTTCTCGTCACGGGTCAGCTCCCGGGCGTCCATTTATGACTTCGGGCCACGATGGCCCGAAGGGCGGGGCTCCACGATCAGCGCCCGGAACTTCTTCCGGCACTGTTTTTTCTTTCCTTTGCACTCCTTGTAGTAACGGCATCCCTTACAAGGATCGTCATTGTCCCAGCCGGGGTGCGGTACTTCCTTCATCATTCGTTCAAAAGGGCTGCTTGTAAAATTCATTCTCATTCCTCCGTATCTTCCTCCCACGGCGGGGTATCTTCGTCCTCGGGTTCCTCTGCGATCTCCTCCAGCTCCCCGTCCTCATATTCGCAGTAATCATCCTCCAAATCCGGGGCCTCATGCTTCGGCTTGTAAATCTTGAAATAGTAACCAATCCCACCGCCGGCCAGCACCACCGCACCGATCAGGAGCAGAGAGAGAAGGGGGCTGTCCTTTTTCTCCGGCTCGGGTTCCGGTACTTCCTCCACAGGTTCGGTGGGCTTTGGCTCTGGCTCCGGGGTCACTTCTTGGGGCGGTTCCTTACCCTGTTCGGCAAGAGGCAGAAGGTCGTCTGTGGTAACGGTATTGAGGAAATAGACGTTCTCGCTGGTTTTCTGTTTGTCGATCACCAGATAAAACACGCTCTCGTCTGCGGTGGTGATGGTGTAGAACTCTTTACCGTCCTCGTCGGTGGCGTTGTCCACCACGGTTCCCGTCCCGTCCGGGGTAAAGGGGTTCTGGGTTTCCGGCTCCGCTTCGGTTTCCACCGGGGCGGGAGCTGTCTCCGGCTGCGGCTCGCTGCTCTGGGCGTAGGCCGGGACCGTAAAGATCAGGCAACACAAAAGGCTGGCAGCCATCGCCGCCAGCCTGCGGTATTTAGTTTTCTTCATGGGCTGTGTCCTCCTTTTCGGGTGCCTCCGGCTTCGGGTCAGTATGGCCCGAAGCGGTAAGGCTGTTTTTGGGGTCATTCAAAAAAGCCATAAGCTGGGCGGGGGTCAGTTTGAGCGAGCGCACCGCCTGCACGATCTGGCTGTTTTCTTCCTCCTGTTTCTGCTTTTCCAGCTCCCGGATTTTGGCCTGCCACTCGGCTGCCTTCTCCCGGGCTTTTTCCAGTTCCTTATCGAGCTTGTCGATCTTGTTCATGCAAGGACTCCTTTCCTCTGGCTCACAAACGCCCGAAGGCATAGAAATGTGTCTGCCAGTAGCTTGAATTGATGTTTGCGTATTGGATGGGCGAACCACAATGAAGCATCATCCCGTCGCCCACATAAATCCCCACATGGGACACAGGGCCGGGGCTGTCATAGGTTCCCGTGAAAAAGATAATGTCGCCGGGCTTTGCCTCGGAGGGAGAAATGATAGCGCACTGGTTGTAAATGCCCTGCGCCGTGGTACGGGGCAGGTTGTGGACGCCGCTGGCCGTGTACACCCAGCAGACAAAGCCCGAACAGTCAAAGGAGGTGGACGGGCTGGAGCCGCCCCACACATAGGGCCAGCCGATATACTTTGTGGCTTCTTCCATGAGCGCCGCAAAAGCCGGGTCATCCAGCGCCTCGCCGGGTATCTCATAGCTGGGGCCGGTATCTTCGCCGCCGTTGTAAATCCCTTCCCACAGATAGGGCTTGTTGCCTTTGAGCTGCTGCATAACGGTGTAGATTTCCCGCTGCTGTTCGTTAAGCCTCGGCAGGATCACGGCAGGCAGCGTCTTGTTTGTGAGGGTCACATTTAAGATGTAATACTCATAGGGGACTTCCTCGGTGGTGGTTTCCCCTGTCTCCGGGTCGGTGCTGGTTTCGGTGCGGTAGCGTATCTCGACTTCCTCCGTCAAGGTCAGTTCATACTGTGCCTCAAAGATCTCCCGCAGCTCGTCCTGCACCTGTTCCCGGAAATACACATGGTACTTTGCCGAGAGATAGGACGCCAGCTCATAGGGGTTATGGCCGATCTCGTCCACGGAATAGCGGTACTCGTCATAGCCGGGATGGGTGCTTTCGATGTTTGCCACCGTCTGCGCCAGCTCGTTTTCCAGCGCCGTGTAGTCCTCGTCTACGCCCAGCAGGTCCGTATCCTCCGAGGCGTAGGAGGTGCCGGATAACGCATTGGCAAGGCCGCTGCCAAGCGTGGGGAAGATGGAGCTTACCGCCGACACAAGAAAACAGAGCAGCAACAGCAGGAGCAGGACCAGCACCGCCACGGGATGACGGGTCACAAACTGCGCCGCCCGCCGGGTCGCAGTTCCCGAAGCGGCAGCGGTTTTCTTTGCGGCCTTTGCGCCCTGTTTTGCAGCCGCCTTTGCTTCTTTGGAATACCGGCGTTTCAGTTTCCATTTCTGCTGCACACGGGAAAGCGGATTGCTGGCAAGCTCCGGGTGCTCGGAGGCCATCTTCTGAAAATCCATATTGGCCCGGGCTTTTATGTCCTTCCGTTCCCACTTTGCCACCTTCCGGGCCGGGTGTTCCTGCCAGCGGCGTTTGGCATACCGGGTCAGTTTCCGGGCTCCGGCCTCGGCCACAAGTTCCGACTTATGGGCTCCTTCCACACCCACATTTTCATGCTCGACTTCGTGGATCTTGTTGTGGACATAGAACCATGCTTCTGTACGGGCTCCCCGGACTGCCTTTTTTGCAAGCCCCGGCGGTTTCTTCGCTGCCCGTTTTGCCTCGGTCTTGTCCAGTTTCTCCCGAGCCTTTCCCAGCTTTTTCCCGGCGTGTTCCGCTTTTGCCTGTGCTTTCTGGTACTTGTCCTTTTTGCTCCCGGCATTCTCTGCGGAGCCCTCCGGCTCCTGTGCCTTGCTGGTATCCTGCGGCCCGCCCGCTTCATCCTCCTGCCTCATGCGGTCAGAGGGACGGCTTTTGCGGCTGTCCTCTTGAAACTTGCCGCTTTTGGACTTCGGGCCATCGTGGCCCGAAGGGCTGTCCTGCCCGGTATCCTCGTCCTCAAACCGCAGGCGTCGGGATGGTGCAGGGGAAGGCCCTTCCCGTTCCGCCGGTCCGGGGCGATTGCCCCCGGTATCCTCCGTCGGCCCCGGCCTTTGAAAACTCCGTTTGTCCGGTTTCTTTCCGATGATGTATCCCTCCTTTCCAAACCTCGGGCCAGCATGGCCCGAAGTGTGTTATGCCCGGTTCATTTCCTGTTTTTTGTCCTCCGGGCGGGTGGTCATAATGGCGTACAGCTCGGTGTTCTGCGGGAAGCGGTCAACAAACGGGATGGTGGTGTTCCCGAAGAACAGCAGCCCTTCGCCGGAATTGGTATGGGTCACATAGGAAAGCTGGTGGGGGCTGATCCCAAGCTGTTTGGCTAAAATCTGCCGGTCCCCCTGTGCCTGCGAGAGCAGCACAAGGAAGTCCGAGTTTTCAAAGATGTTCTCGATCTCCGGGCTTGCCAGAAAATCCTTTACGTTCTGCGTTAAAGCACTCGGAACGCACCCTTTTTTCCGCAGCATTTTCCAGATCGCTACACAATAGCTTGCCGTCAGACGGTCACGGAGCAGCACATGAAATTCGTCAAAGTAGCACCATGTAGCGATACCGCGGAGGAAATTCATGGACACCTGCGAGTTTACCAAGTCCTGCATAATGAGCATGGCAATCGTCCGAAGCCCGGCTCCCAGCTTTTTTAAGTCAAGGCATACCAGACGGCGGTTTAAGTCCACGTTGGTTTCATGGTTGAACACGTTAAGGGAACCGGACACATAGATTTCAAGAGCCGTCGCCAGCCGCACCGCCTCGCCCTCCGGCTGGGAACAGAGCAGGTCATACAGGGTTTGGAGGGTCGGCATTTTGCTTGTTTCCGGGTCCTGCAAGTGTTCCCGGTACATCTGGCGCACACAGCGGTCAATGACGGTACGCTCCACCGGCTGCAAGCCGTCCTTGCCGCCAACGATCAGCTCCATCAGCGACAGGATAAAGTCGGCTTTCAGCGCCATCGGGTTTTCCTCGTCGAAGCTCAAATCAATGTCCATCGGATTGATGTGGTGGGGGCTGTCCGGGGCGATCTCGATGACCTGTCCGCCCAGCCGCCTGATAAGGGGCGAATATTCGCCCATCGGGTCCACCACGATAATGCGGTCTTTTGTGGCAAGGAACACATTCACAAGCTCCCGCTTTGCGGCAAAGGATTTGCCGGAGCCAGGCACGCCGAGGAACAGGCCGTTGGGGTTTTTGAGCTTTTTCCGGTTCGCCATGATGACGTTATGGGAAAGTGCGTTGAGCCCGTAATAGACGGCTTCGCCATCCATGCGGAGCTCCTGCGTCATAAAGGGAACGAAAATGGCCGTGGAGCTGGTCGTCATGCCGCGCTTGATCTCAATGCCGTTATGGCCCAGCGGAAGGCTGGAAAGAAAACCGTCCTCCTGCTGGAAGTCCAGCCGCTTCAAGGTGCAGTTGTATTTCTGGACGATACCGGACACCGTGAACAGGTCATTGTCCAGCTCCCGGCGGGTCGGAGCCATGTTTACCACAAGGAAGGTCAGCAGGAACATTCTTTCATTCCGGCTCTGTAAATCTTCCAGAAGGGTCTTTGCGTCGTTGCTGTATGTTACGAGGTCGGGCGGAAGTATGTCCATGTCGTACCCTGACCGGGCTGCCTTCTTTTGTTCCTCCACCTTCATCTTGTCAATGTCGGAGACTTTGGCCTTGATGGATTTTACGGCGGCGGCCTGATCAACGGTCTGGATATGGAGGGTGATGGTCATTTCCGCATCCATTTCCAAAAGCTCCGCCAGCAGCTTGTCCGAGAGCTCCGAGGCCAAAATCTGCAAGTAGGAGGCAGCGCCCCAAGTCGTCCCCACCCGGAACAGTCGGCTGAAACGAAAATCGAAACTGTCCGGGGCGATAAAGTCTTTGGTGGAAAGCCCGGTTTTGGGGATCATATCCCATGAAAACCGGAAGGGGGAGCCGCTGCCGGGGTGGAGCTGCCCGTGAAGAAGCTCCAGCCGTTCCAGCCCTGAAAGGGAGCGGCACTTGACGCCCAGCTTTTTGAAGTTCCCGCAAATGTCCGCCTCTACACGTTCCAGCCTTGCCCTGGCGGTGGAAAGGTCGTCCACGTTCACGCCGAAGGTCAGGAGCTTTGTGCGGACAATGCCGTTGTTGCTTTTGGCGATCTGGTTTTCCAGCATTTCCACATACTCACACCGGACGCTGTTGTAATCGTCATCCTGCATGGGGATGTTCACGCTGTACCGGCTGCCCGGGCGGCTTCGGTGGTTGAGGAAGGAAAGCTGGAACGGAAGGCTGCTGTCAAAGTAGTTGAGGCAGGCGCTCCACCCGTCAAAGATGGCCGCCTGATCTTCGGACTGTGCGAGCTGGTAGTTGATGTCCTCGTATTCAATGGTTTTGGTGTAATAGCGGTCCGTTACCCGGCACACCCCATCCCGGTACATTTCCCGGTAAGGGAGGGTCTGCTGGGCGGTGGTGGGAATGTTCTTTCCCTTTGTGAACAGGCCGGTAAGGCCCTGCTTTTCAGGCTTTCTGCCTGCGGGCTTTCCGGCCCTTCTGCTGTTTTGCAATCGGCTGCGCCTCCTTTCTGGCGCTAAGCAGCGCATAGAAGTTTTCGGTTTTGTAAGGCCGCACCCGGGGATAGAGGAACCGGGTGCGGATGATGTTTTTCAGCACTTTTTCCAATGGCAGGCCGTCCCGCTCATACATAGCCAGAAAGAAGAACGGGAGCATGAGGCCGATCATTAGGAACATGGCGGCGCTGTTCCCGATACTGTCACGGGAAAGCAGGTAGGCCGGGAGCCCCACCGCCGCTGCGCCGGAAAAACAAACAAGCTGGCGCTTCGTCAGATTGAAGGCCAGCTTTGTCTTAATTTTGGAAAGGTCTTTTGGTACTGGCACATAGGCCATTTGGGTACACCTCCTTTACTGCTTCGGGCCAGCATGGCCCGAGGTCATCTTGCGGCCTCTTTGGCCGGGGCTGTACTGCGGGCGGCTTCGGCGGCCTTACGTCCGCTCTGCCTTGCCCGCCAGTATTCGGGATTATACTGCCGGATGGACTGGTTGAGGTTTTCTTCAAACTGCCCTTTGTCCTTAATGCGGTCAGGTATGTTCCACAGCTTTTTGTCCAACAGTTCCCGGAGCACCACACTTTCCTGCGCGTCCTCCTCATAGCAGATATAGCCCTTATCCTTGAAGCCGCACTTTTTCGCTGCTGGGGAGAGGACGGCGGCTACCTCGTTTGCCACCATCGTTCCGCCGTGGCTGGCGGTAGATACCAGAAACACCCCTGGACAGAGGGTTTCACAGCTCTGCACATCACCCCACGGGGAACTTTTCGGCGCATGGAACATTCCGCCCGTCCGGCTCCGGTCCGCCTGCATGAGCGCCGCCTTTTCCAATATGGCGCGAAGTTCCGGGGAAAAGTAGGCGTATTCCCGCAGGACACGGGCGGCCTCCCCGCCGCAGGCGTTCATCAACAGGGTATAGGCATCGCTGTCCGCTTTGGTACAGCGGCCCAGCAGTTTTCCGTCGTAATAGCAGGCCGCGTCATAGCCCGTCCGTTTGCGTGGCATGGTTCCCGCCTCCTTTCTGCTTCGGGCCAGCATGGCCCGAGGTCAACGCTCTGCGCTGCGGCTGGGCTTTTCCTTCGGAGGCCGTTCTGCCTTTGCCTGTTCGGCAGCCGCTTTTCCGGCTTTGAGCTGGTCGCTGATGGATGCACGCCCCACAGAGCCACGCTCCGCCATCTGTTCCAGCTTTGCCTCATAGGCTTGCAGAACAGCGGTGTTGAGCTGTTCCCGGAACTCCTTTGTGACAGGGTAGGCCATATCCCGGTAGCCGCCTTTGCCGTCTGGCTGGCTGGGCATCCCAAGAAAGAGCCCCTTGCTGCCCTGTACGATTTTCAGATTTTCCACCACAAAGCAGTCATTGAATTTCACGCTGGCAAAGCCCATGAGGTTTTTCACAGGTTCGATGACCCGCACGCTTACATCCAGCTTTATAGGGGCAGCTGGTGTTCCGCCCGCATTTTTTTCCTGCATGGATTTCTCCTTTCCGCTTCGGGTCAGCATGACCCGAAGCTGTTACAAGTTTACAGTGCTTTCAACTTCGTTTCCCCACACGTCCCATCCGGGCTTTTTTTCTCTGGCGAACAATTCCACTCGTGGTATATCGCCCATCAGTTCTACAATTTTCCGCCTGGCCTCGTCCGGCTTTTTACTGTGGCGCTCTATCGGGGAAACAATAAGCTGGTGAACACCGGTAGACTTACGCTTCGGATGTCCTTTTACTGCTAAAAGACAAATTTCTGCATTGCCTCTGGTCCAATACCCCAGACCGTAAAACCATGAGTAGGAGCGCCGGTTCCTCTTTATCCATACAAAAGCCACAGAACGATAAGAAAAGCCCCATGCTTTAATGACCTTTAAGGCTTCCGGCAGTTGTGGGAATGTTGCCCACAGAAACAAAACGCTGTCTTTTGCAGCCAAGTCGGCCACTGGAAGGGAACAAATTTCTTCAATACTCATAGTGGGATAATGAAGCTCTGCTGATCCCTGCCTGTTTTTCTGCTCATACCGCCACGGTGGATCTGCATAGATTATCGAAAATTTTTCTTTCGGCATGATCCTCCTTTCCGCTTCGGGTCAGCATGGCCCGAAGTCTCTTAATGGCAGCCGAAGATGGATTTTGCAAGACTGCCTGTTTTGAATAAGGTAAAACACAGCAGCACCGTATATCCCACGCAGCCCCAGATCGCCCCGATGGGGTCGCCGTCGGTGGCGATACTCTGGATCAGCACCGCATAGATTGCGACACAGACTAAGATCAACAGACCTTGAAAGCCCACCGCAAAGAGGGAGCGGAAATAGTTCTGCCCCATGTGTCCGGTTTCCCTGTTGGGGACTGTGGCAAACGGGATAGGCGCTAAACTTGTGAGTAAATAGATTTCAGTCATACGGCCATATACGATGACGAAGATCACGATATTTAAGGCAATCATGGTAAGCTGGATCAGGAAGGATTGTAGCCAGAGTCCGAACAGAGGACCCAACTCCATCGCTTCAAGTTCTGTCCGTAGACTGTCCAGCACATCCGGCGTGATCTCTGTCCCGTTCTGGATAATGCCCGCTGACTGCTGTATCACATGCTGGCTCACATCAAAGACCGCCAGCACGATATTGAAGGTATTCGTCAGGATCATCACAGCCACAAAGGTTTTGAACACCCACTTAAAAAACATCCATGTGTCAACTTCATGGAGGTTGTTGCGTTCTATGAGCATCTGTATCAGCTCATAGGTCATTACAAAAGTGAGGATGACCCCGGCGATTGGCAGGATGGCAGTTTCAGAGATCTGTCGTATCATGGAAAAGACCCCGGCGTTCCAGTCCGCCGGGGTCGTGCCGACCTGTGTGGCGATCTCGCCAACGCTCTGATTGACGTTATCGAAAAGGCCGTCCAGATTTCCCATGATACCATCGACGAGCAGACCTTTCAGCCATTCAACGATTGCGTCGATGATAAAGTCCATACATCAGCTCCTTCTGGAAAAAGGGACAACGGGTGACACTTAGCTGAACAGACCGGACAGCAGAGGGATAAGCTGAAGGCCGATCAGAACGACACCGCCGCCAGCCATGAGCTGTTTCATCCCCAATTAGGTGTAAAAACTCTGCTCGATGGCGGGCGGCGGCGTACAAAAAATCTATATGG
>NZ_QUIK01000023.1:0-53177 GCF_003480105.1 Clostridium sp. AM42-4 | reverse complement strand
CGTGATCTACAATGCAGATGCAGTAGGAGCTTATAATATTTTGAGAAAGTATCATGCCGTATCCGGCAAAGAAATTGATATGCCCGTAACCGGGCTGAGCAGTACAAAAACAATAAAAGTAGCTGTGTAACCCACCTGGGTAGCAGTAAGGGTGTCATGGACGCACCCCTGAAACTACGGAGCTATGCTTCGTAATCAGATGCTCGGTAATTCAATTGCCGATGTAGTTCACTAGAGGAGGCTGTAAATGGCCAGGAAGCGGTTGACAAGAAATTAGTAAATATGCATTGGGAAAAGGAGAAGGACTATGTTTTTAGGAAATGGAAAAGTAAAATTTGAATTTGCGCATGTAGGCATTAATGCACAGACTCCGGAAGAAGGGGCGCGGATGAAGGATTTCTTCACAGATGTCATGGGATACCATGATTACCGCGATAATCAGGTGGCCTATTTCACGGTAGATAATAAGATGGAGCTTATGAAGATCATGGGAAAAGGTACTATGGGACATCTTGGCTTCTTTGTGAACGATATGCCGGCCGCGATCGAATATCTGGAAGAAAAAGGATATCAGCTAGACTATGACACCGCACGTTATGACGAGGACGGCAAAACCATCCGCCTGATCTTTTTAAAAGAGGAGATCAATGGATTCCGTATCCACATTACCGTGAAAAAGGCACCGTTTTATGTAGAAGCATGACAACACACATCTGGAACGTGGCGCTGGTGTGTAAAATGAGAGCTATCTACAACATAAAACTGAACATGAACAAAAAGATGCTGCCGCATCGAAAGCCAGTCTGACTTTTGATGCGGCAGCTCCATTTTTAGCAGTACGCCTTGCGGCATACGTCTCATTCGTTTTAATTCCAGTTATCCTTCAAAAACTCTACAATATCTGCAGCCTTTGGCGGACAACCGGTGAGGCTCTTTTCACAGCACTTGGTGCAGCGGCCGACACCGATCTTGGCGCATCCTTCCGGCATATTCTGGTAGCCCTGGCCGATGGCAACAGACGGAAGACCGCGGCGCAGGTAACCAGCATCGTTTAAACGGTCCAGCGCATAGATCAGGGAACCGTAGCAGGCACTGCAGGCATCCTTCGGTTCGGTGTAGGCTGCCAGCTTCTGGACGCGGTGGGTCATGCGGAATTTGACTCCGGCCTGATCTGGCTGGTTTAAGTAGATCATGTTCGCATGTGCGGTATCGCTGCTTCCGACACCAAGCTTTTCAGCAAGCGGAATGTACGGAACGTCCTGAATGGAATAGCCCATGCTGTCACAGACAAAGGAATCGCAGAGTACCGGGTCTTTAAAGCCAAGAACGCGGTTCATGACAACCGGGTTGCCGCCCTCCTCAAAGTCCAAATCTCCGCAGATGTTGTCCACCAAGATAAAGTCGTTACGTGCAATGGTATTTAAGTGTGCGATCGGTTTATGTAATCCCATGGTGTGGAAGTGACGTTTTTCCTGGTTCGGGATTACTCCCTTGTTGTTCTTTAAGGCACAGGTTACCGTAGTCTGGCAATGTCCCTTTAAGACTGGCATATTGATCATGTAATCGACAGCAGCCGCTTTGTCACAAAGCTTGATCTTCATGCCTGCTGCATCGTATTCTTTCCAGGTATCGCGCTGGAGGTCGACGAACGGAACATGGTAACGGTCGCAGACCATGTCATAGCCTGCTGCGCGGAACGCTTCCCCGGTACGGTCTCCAACCCAGGAGCCTTCCATGATGGTGATGTTCTCAAAACCATGCTCCTGCAGATATTCAATGACACCGGCAAGAAGCTCACTGTGGGTAGTTGCACCGCTGGAAGGAGCTTTTGCAGTAACCAGATTCGGTTTTAAAGCAATCTTTTTCTTCTTATCGCCGATATCCTCTGCGACGTTAGCAGCTTCCATGACTTTTTTCGCCATCTGTTTGTAATTGGTTCCGTGTATTAGGATAATGTCGTTCTTTTCCATTAGAATTTCCTCACTTTGTATTGGACTTTTTCTCAATTATTATACAGCGTTTCTTTATTTTTGCAAATGGAAAGTCGAAAGAATGCCTGCATGCTTTATCTGCCGGGCATGCAGGCGTGAACAGTAACAACAAATTTGGGACAATGCGTGAACAGCAACGTAATACTTGACAAAATGGCGTGGTGAGGGGTATAGTATAACTCGTAAAGAGAATAGAACATAAGTACCGGGGAGTCTGCGGAAGCAGACTGAGAGCTGGCTATAGACCGCCAGGACCCGTATACCTGATTTGGATCATGCCAACGTAGGAAGTGACTGTGACTGGATAAAAACAGAAAGTGGTATTGCGTCCCTGCGTAGTTCCGCTTTTTTCTTTTGCCTAAATATCTCTAGCTGCCAAAGCTGCATGAATATGCTGCTGAAGATGCTACAGGTCATTCTCTTTGCGGCGGTGCATTGGGGGCACCACCTTGAGCCGCCTAAAAAATATGGATGCATGAGAGGAGTTTCATCATGAAAATGAAAACAGCATTAACGATCGCTGGAAGTGATTCCAGCGGAGGCGCCGGAATCCAGGCTGACTTAAAGACCATGACTGCAAATGGCGTTTATGCCATGAGTGCAATTACTGCGCTGACAGCCCAGAACACGACCGGAGTCCAGGGAATTTTTGAAGTAACCCCAGAGTTTTTGAAACAGCAGATCGACAGTGTCTTTACAGACATCCGCCCGGACGCGGTGAAGATCGGCATGGTTTCCTCTGCAGGCCTCATTCAGGCGATTGCAGAAAAAATGAAAGAATATAAAGCAGAAAATATTGTAGTAGACCCGGTGATGGTGGCAACCAGCGGCGCAAAGCTCATCAGCGACGATGCCATCGGAACCTTAAAGGAGTGTCTGTTCCCGCTTGCAACGGTTCTGACACCAAATATTCCGGAAGCGAAAGTGCTTTCCGATATGGATATCACCACGGCAGAGGAAATGATCGATGCAGCGAAAAAAATCAGTGAGACGTATCACTGCGCCGTTCTTTTAAAGGGCGGTCATCAGTTGAATGACGCGAATGACCTGTTATACCGGGACGGCGGATACCGCTGGTTTAACGGAAAACGGATCGATAACCCGAATACCCACGGTACCGGCTGCACCTTATCCAGTGCCATTGCTTCCAATCTGGCAAAAGGCTATGATCTGGATACTGCAGTAGAGCAGGCAAAGGCATACATCTCCGGTGCACTTGCTGCTATGCTGGATCTGGGCGCAGGCTCCGGACCGATGAATCATGCATTCGAATTCTGCGGCAAGGGCTTTGCAAAGGAGGAAGCATGAGCATGACACCGACCGAGAAACTTTTAGATTCCGTAAAAGACATCTGGACAGGCTACCACAACCATCCGTTTGTAACCGGGATCGGCGATGGCAGCCTGGACCAGAAGAAATTCCGCTATTATATGATACAGGATTATCTGTATCTGATCGATTATACAAGAGTCTTTGCCATTGGCGCGGCCAAGGCAAGGGACTTAAACGTAATGAAACTGTTCGCAGCCTATACGCATAACATTTTAGATGGGGAGATGGACATTCACCGCACTTACATGAAACGCCTTGGCATTACACAGGAAGAGGCAGAAACCACCCCGGTATCCCTTGATAACTGTTCTTACACCTCTTATATGTTAAGGGCAGCTTATGAAGGGGGAGAAGCAGAGGTTATGGCAGCCATCCTTTCCTGCGCGTTAAGCTATGAAGCGATTGCAAAAGAGCTTGTGCAGCATAACCCGGACGCGAAGGATCATCCGTTTTACGGAGAATGGGTATCCGGTTATGCGAGCGATTCCTACCATGAGGAAAATGAAATCCTGATTGGTCTGATGGACCGCCTTGCTGCAGAGTGTACTCCTGCACAGATGGACCATCTGACCGATATTTTCAAAGCTTGCTCCCGCTATGAAATGGCATTCTGGGATATGGCATGGGAAATGAGGGATTAACATGCTGGAATTTGACCATGTGTGTTTCCAGTACGATACCGATGCGTATCCGATCATGGACCAGCTGTCTTTTCAGGTACAGGACGGCGAATTTGTCTGTGTGATCGGTGCTTCCGGCTGTGGAAAAAGTACGATTTTCCGATTGGTTAACAAGCTTCTTTCCCCAGATCAGGGAACGATCCGCATCAACGGAAATCCGATCGAAACACAAAAAAACTATTGCGGCTATATGCCGCAGCATGACCTTTTATTTCCGTGGAGAACGGTAAGAGAAAATATCATGCTTCCGCTCGAGATCCAGGGCGGGATTTCAAAAAAAGAAATGGAAAAACAGGCAGATGAAGCATTGGCCTCGGTCGGTCTTTCAGACTGGGGGCAGAAAAGCCCGAGAGAGCTTTCCGGCGGCATGCGCCAGCGGGCAGCTTTTGCACGGACCGTTCTGACCGGCTCGGATCTGCTGCTTCTCGATGAACCATTTTCGGCACTCGACTATCTGACACGCCTTTCCATGCGGGAGTGGCTGTTAAAACAGTGGGAACAAGATAAGAAAACGGTATTATTTATCACCCACGATGTAGAAGAGGCGCTCTTTTTATCTGGCAGGATTCTGGTAGTTGAGGAAACACCGATGACCCACCTGCGCTCCATCGAAGTTCCGGCCGCCTATCCGCGGACCCGGGACGAACTGTCGCGTCCGGAAATCCTTACATTAAAAGAAGAACTGATCAAGATGTTAAGGAGGAACCAGGCGTGAAAAAGAAAATGAGAAACAATTCCAGCCTTCCGGCCCTAATCTTAATGTTTCTTCTGCTGTTTTTCTGGCAGGCAGCAGCAATGGGCGTAAATGCGGCCTATATTCTCCCTTCCCCAATCCAGATCCTGGTACGGCTCTGGGAGCTTCGGGAGCTGCTTTTTACGGCACATTTGCCGGCAACCATGTCTGTGGTAGCGATTGGCCTTGGCATCTCTATTGTGCTTGGCTTAGGACTTGCTGTTTTAATGGATGCAAATGACACTGCAAGAAGGGCACTGTATCCGCTCATCATTGCATCACAGACCATTCCTACTACAGCCCTGGCTCCGCTTTTTGTGCTGTGGTTTGGCTATTCCATCTGGGGAAAGGTGCTGGTTACAGTACTCATTACCTTTTTCCCGATCACCATCACGGTGTTTGACGGTTTTCAGTCCGTAAAGACAGAGATGGAAGAATTACTGTTTACCTTCGGGGCTTCACCGTCCCAGATTTTCTGGAAACTGAAGGTACCGGCAGTTTTGCCGTATTTCTTTTCCGCGATCAAGATGGCAGTACCACTTTCCATTATCGGAGCAGCAATCGGAGAATGGCTGGGTGCCCAGAATGGACTTGGCTATTTCAGCCGCCGTATGATGACGCAGTTAGATGGTGCCGGAGTATTTGCACCGATTCTGTTATTGTCGGTAGTGGCGATGCTCTTTGTGTGGCTTGTCACACTTCTGGAAAAGCGGATGATCCGCTGGAGAAATGATTTATAGAGAATAAGCATTACTGTGAAGACATGCATGCAAGAACAGTAATGACAAATGAACAACGATTGATGACACGAAAGATTGATAATACGTAAAAGTGAGGACTTTAACATTATGAAAAAAAGAATACTGATCGCAGCATTTACCGCAGCAGCTATGACTATCGCAGCTCTTTCTGGCTGCTCAAACAGCGCAAAACCGGCAGAGACCTCTGTACAGGCTGAAACAGCAGACAAAGCAGACGCAAACGATACAGAGACCAAAGATGCAGAAAGTAAAGAGCAGGCTTCTGATGCTGCGAAGGATGAGAAAAAAGATCTCCGTGAAGTGAATGTGGTTCTGGACTGGTATCCGAATGCCATCCATACCTTCCTTTATACCGCGATTGAGCGTGGCTATTACGAGGAAGAAGGACTGGATGTCCAGATCCGTTTCCCGGCTAACGCAAACGATGCGCTTTCCATGGTAGCAGCAGGAAAAGCCGAGATCGGCATGTACTACCAGCAGGATTTGATCCAGGCAGTGGCAAACCAGAAGGCATCGATCCGTTCCATCGGAGCCATTGTACAGTCTCCGCTGAACATCATCCTTTCCCTGAAGGATAAAAATATCACCAGCCCGAAAGATATGGTTGGAAAGACCATTGGTTACGGCGGCACCGTATTAAGTGAATCTTTAGTAAAATGCATGATGGAGTATGTGGGTGCGGATGCTTCCGACGTCAATCTGGTCGACGTTGGTTTTGACCTGATGAGCTCCATGACGACCGGCAATGTCGATGCCACGATCGGCTGTCTGGTGAACCACGAGGTTCCGCAGATGGAAGAAGAAGGCTTCGAATTAAACTATTTCCCGGTAAGCGGATATGGAATCCCGAATTACTATGAGGAAGTCTTCCTGACTAACAATAAGCTGCTGGAAGAGGAGCCAGAAGTGGTAGAAGGATTCCTCCGTGCATCCAAGAAGGGCTTTGACGATTTCAAGGCTGACCCGGATGGCTGTCTTGCAATCTTAATGAACAACCAGAACGAAGCAAACTTCCCGCTGACCCAGAGCGTAGAGGAGCAGTCCTGCAAGACGCTGCTTCCGCTTATGGAGACAGACTCCGCTGAGTTTTTAAGCCAGACTGAAGAATGCTGGCAGGAGAACATCGACTGGATGTTAGAAAACGGACTGATCGACAAAGCAGTAGATGTCTCCGATGTCATGACCAATATCGAGTATTAGGAAAAATGTCCCTCCCTTGTCCTTTTCTGGAAATTAAGCTATAATGTATAAAATGTTTGATATGCAAAGGAAAACCAGACTGCGTCTGGTGGGAAAAGGAGAAGATGTTTCAAATGAGAACAACAGGAATTGTAACAGACAGCCATAGCGGCATTTCGCAGGGGGAAGCACAGAAGCTTGGGATTTTTGTATTGCCAATGCCTTTTTATATGAATGAAACCTGTTATTATGAGGGTGTGAATATTACCAGGGCGGAATTTCTGGAACGGCTGGGAAGACTGGAGAACATCAGCACCTCCCAGCCTTCCCCGGAAGCTGTGATGGAGCTCTGGGATAAGGCTCTGGAAACCTATCAGGATATCCTTTATATCCCGATCAGCAGTGGTTTAAGCGGCTCCTGCCAGACTGCCATGATGCTGGCCAGGGAAGAAAAATACGAGGGAAAGGTTTATGTGGTCGATAATGGAAGCGTGGCTACCCCGCTTCACCAGAGCATTCTGGATGCACTGGAGCTTCTGGAGACCGGCTGCAGTGCGGCAGAGGTAAAAACGCGCATGGAAGCGGTGAAGACCAGAGCCGGGATCTATATTGCAGTGGATGACCTGAAATACTTAAAGCATGGTGGTCGTATCTCTGCGGGTGTAGCCCTGGTTGGAGGTCTTTTGAATGTAAAACCGGTCCTTCATTTCGATATTGGTATTCTGGAGCTTTACAAAAACTGCCGAGGATTAAAACGGGCAAAGCAGATGATGATCGAGGAAGTCAAAAAAGTGATCGAACAATCTTACCAGAGGGAATATGAAGAAGGCCGGCTACATATCGTGGCAGCGACAAGCTCTGGAAAGGAAGAAACAGATGCCTGGGTGAATGAAATCGAGGCTGCATTTCCGGGACACAAGATCCTCTGTGATGATCTGTCGTTTGGGGTAACCTGCCATATCGGACCTGGCGGACTTGGAATCGGCTATTCCTGCAAACCGTGAGAAAATGCTTTCCAGTAGTTCCCAGTAGATTTTCCATTCTCTGTATGTTAACATATTTTTGTAACATTTATGAAACATTTGTGTAACAAAAGGAGAATGACAACTATGAAAAAACACATCGTATCAACCGCAGCAGCTATGGCAGTGACCGCCCTGATGGCATTTCAGCCGATGACCGCATTTGCGGCAGTTAGCAACTGCCCGGGCAACAGCGGATGTTATAGTTCCGGATGCTATAGTAATAGCTGTGCTGCTTCCGTATGCCAGAGCCTTGGCTGTAAGACAGATGGCTGCAGACAAAGCAAAGCTTCATGCAGAACAAACCTGCCGGTGAAAGGCTGCAGCAGTCCAAAGCTGGTTTCCTGCAAGATTACTAACCTGGGATGCCAGAGATAACAGAAAACAAAAGAAACATAATCTGACGGATAACTACATAAGATTATACCTGCAGGCGCACCATGCTGGTGCGTCTGTTTTGCATTTGAATGAGATTACGTGATGCGGTATGTATGCTGTAAAGATTTTTGTTAAATCGTTGTTGGTTTTAAGTAAAATGTGACAAGACACTAACAAGTAAAATGTGAAATATAAATTAAAATTGAAAAAAATATTCAAAATCTATTGCAAAATATACAAAACGTGGTATAGTTAATGCAGAGTTAATGTTAATTAATTAACGAGATGAAACAGAAACCAAAATCAAAAAGGTGTCGCGACAAGACGCGGCAGAATGGAGGATTTGTTATGGCTAGATTCACATTACCAAGAGACTTATACCACGGAAAAGGTGCTTTAGAGGCATTAAAGACATTTGAAGGCAAAAAAGCAATGATCTGTGTTGGCGGCGGTTCCATGAAACGCTTCGGTTTTCTGGATAAAGCAAAACAGTATCTGGAAGAAGCAGGAATGGAGGTTCAGCTTTTCGAAGGCATTGAGCCAGATCCGTCCGTAGAGACCGTTATGAAGGGTGCAGCAGCTATGGAAGCATTCCAGCCAGACTGGATCGTAGCTATGGGCGGCGGTTCCCCGATCGATGCAGCAAAGGCTATGTGGATCAAATACGAGTATCCGGACATCACCTTTGAAGATATGTGTAAGGTATTCGGTATTCCGAAGCTGAGAAAGAAAGCTCATTTCTGTGCAATTTCCTCCACATCCGGAACTGCAACTGAGGTTACCGCATTCTCTATCATTACCGATTACCAGAAGGGTATCAAGTACCCGATCGCAGACTTCGAAATCACCCCGGATGTTGCGATCGTAGATCCAGATCTTGCAGAGACCATGCCGCAGAAGCTGGTTGCCCATACCGGTATGGATGCTATGACCCATGCAATCGAGGCTTATGTATCTACCGCAAACTGCGACTTTACCGATCCACTGGCTCTCCATGCGATCAAGATGATCCAGAGAGATCTGGTTGATTCCTACAACGGCGATATGGCAAAGCGTGACTCCATGCACAATGCACAGTGCCTGGCAGGTATGGCATTCTCTAATGCACTGCTTGGTATCGTTCACTCCATGGCTCATAAGACTGGTGCAGCATTTGCAGATTACGGCGCACACATCATTCACGGTGCAGCAAACGCTATGTACCTGCCGAAGGTTATCGCATTCAACGCAAAAGACGAAACCGCGAAAGAGCGTTATGGCGAGATTGCAGACTTCATGAAGCTGGGCGGCGAGACCTTAGACGAGAAGGTAGCTCTTCTGATCGCTTACTTAAGAAAGATGAACGATGACTTAAAGATTCCGCACTGCATCAAGAACTATGGCGCAGACAGCTATCCGACCGAGCAGGGCTTTGTACCGGAGGAGGTATTCTTAGAGAGACTTCCTGAGATTGCAAAGAACGCGATCGCAGACGCATGTACCGGTTCCAACCCGCGTCAGCCTAGCCAGGAGGAGATGGAAAAACTCCTGAAGTGCTGCTACTACGATACTGAAGTAGATTTCTAATTATTGTTCACGCATGCGTGCCATCAACGATTTTTAATCAATAACATTACCTGTTACAGAAACAGAGCCCTGCCGGGTGAAAATCCGGCAGGGCTTTATTAGTGTTTCTTCCTATTGCCAGCTTTCGAAAAAATGGTTATAATAACACTTTGTTACTTTAAGAATAAATCAAGGGGATGAAAAGAATCATGAAAAGGCTGGTCGCATATTTCAAAAAGGAGACGGTGCTTTGCATTGCAGCAATTCTTGCTGTTATTTCTGTATTTTTTGTCCATCCGGACAGTCAGTATCCTGGATATCTGGACTACCGGACACTGGCATTGCTGTTTTCTCTGATGACGATCATGGAAGGGTTTAAACAGACCGGGTTTTTTGGAAAGGTGGCGCAGGCACTGCTTGCGAAGGTCCATACGTTCCGCCAGCTCTATCTGGTACTGGTGATGCTTTGCTTCTTTTGCTCCATGTGGATCACCAACGATGTGTCACTGCTGACGTTTGTTCCATTTACGATCCTGGTTCTGGAGCTTGCCGGCTTACAAAAAGAAATGATCCCGGTCATTGTCATGCAGACGATCGCAGCGAACCTGGGCAGCATGATGACACCGGTGGGAAATCCGCAGAATCTGTATCTGTATTCGGTTTCCGGTATGGGAATGGGGCAGTTTCTGATGATCATGGGACCGCTTAGCCTCCTTTCTTTTTTGATGATCCTTGGAGCCTGTGTGGCTCATAAAAACTTCCCATTAGATTCGGAACGGTTGAAGTCAGAAATGCTGGCCTCTCATACAGATACAAAAACGCAAAAAGCTACCGCAGACCATGCTTTTGCAAATGTAAAAACACAGGACCGCCCTGCAGGCAAACGACACAGTGAGAAGGATCAGTCCCGTTACCAGAATCTGCTGCTGGCAGTGCTGTTTTTGTTCAGCCTGCTTTCGGTATTCCGCGTGCTGGAATGGCCGCTTCTTCTGCTGATCGTATTGATCGGATGCCTGCTGTTAAGCGGACTTTTCCACAGCACGTTTCTGCCACGAAACGTCGATTACAGCCTTCTGCTTACGTTTATTGCATTTTTTATTTTTATCGGCAATATGAAGCGGATGGATCTGGTGCGGGATCTGCTAAACCAGCTCTTGACGGGCCGGGAACTGTTTGTTTCTTTTGCCTGCAGCCAGGTGATCAGCAATGTACCGGCAGCAATCCTGCTTTCCGGCTTTACCGACCAGTATGCTGCACTTTTGCGCGGCGTGAACATTGGCGGACTCGGTACGCTGATCGCATCGCTGGCCAGCCTGATCTCTTATAAGTTTTTTGCGGAAAGTCAGGAGCATTTTCCGGAAGCCGGAACGAAACAGCAGTACCTGATCCGTTTTACGACCTGGAACTTTGGAATGGCAGTCATTTTACTGCTTGCAGCAGTGATTTTTGGTTAGCAGACTGTTGGATGAAAACAGCATGAATAGGAACAGTCTGACATCGAATCATGGATTTTGGTTCTTGATTTTGATGGAAATTTTATTTATAATTTAGATTCGAACATTTGTTTTATAGTTGGAGGGAAACATGGCAAATACACAGTATAACGCAGACAGCATCACGGTCCTGGAAGGGCTGGAAGCGGTGCGCAAACGCCCGGGTATGTACATTGGAAGCGTTGGAACAAAAGGATTAAATCATCTGATCTACGAGATCGTGGACAATGCGGTAGACGAACATCTGGCTGGCTTCTGCGATACCATATGGGTTACCCTGGAAGCAGACGGCTCCTGCACCGTAAAGGACAGCGGACGTGGCATCCCGGTAGAAATGCATAAAAAAGGCGTATCTGCAGAGCGTGTGGTTTTATCTACACTGCATGCGGGCGGTAAATTTGACAACCAGGCTTACAAGACCAGCGGCGGACTGCACGGTGTCGGTTCCTCTGTCGTGAATGCCTTATCTGCCCATATGGATGTCAAAATCTATAAAAACGGTTTTATCCATCACGATGCGTATGAGCGCGGTATCCCCACCGTGGAACTGGAAAACGGATTGCTCCCGGTACTCGGAAAGACCAGACAGACCGGTACAGAGATCAATTTCCTGCCAGACGACGAAATCTTTGAAAAAACACGGTTTAAGGCAGACTGGTTAAAGAGCCGTCTGCATGAGACCGCTTATTTAAATCCGGGCCTTACCATTTATTATAAAAATGCACGTGCCAGCGAGAAAGAAGAGATCACCTACCATGAACCGGAAGGAATCGTGGCTTATGTAAAGGAATTAAACCGCGGCAAGACGGTGATTCACGAACCAATTTACTTTAAGAAGGAACTGGATCAGATCGAGGTGGAAGTAGCGATCCAGTTTGTCGATGCTTTTGAGGAAAATATCCTTGGCTTCTGTAATAATATTTTTACGCAGGAGGGCGGTACGCATCTGGTTGGATTTAAGACCCGCTTTACCCAGCTGATCAACTCCTATGCCCGAGAGCTGGGCATCTTAAAGGAAAAAGATCCGAACTTTACTGGTGCGGATACCCGAAACGGCATGACGGCGATCGTTGCAGTGAAGCATCCGGATCCGATCTTTGAGGGTCAGACGAAAACGAAGCTTGCAAGTGCAGATGCCACCAAAGCAGTCTTTACGGTATCCGGCGATCTGCTTTCGCATTATTTTGACCGCAATCTGGAGACTTTAAAAGCCATCATCGGCTGCGCGGAAAAATCCGCAAAGATCCGCAAAGCAGAAGAGAAGGCGAAGACCAACATGCTGACAAAGTCTAAATTTTCCTTTGACAGCAACGGGAAGCTGGCAAACTGCGAGAGCCGTGATGCCGAGCTTTGCGAAATCTTTATCGTAGAGGGAGATTCTGCGGGCGGTTCTGCCAAAACAGCCAGAAACCGCAAATACCAGGCAATCCTTCCAATCCGTGGTAAGATCCTGAATGTGGAAAAAGCATCCATGGACAAGGTACTGGCCAATGCCGAGATCAAAACCATGATCAATACCTTCGGCTGCGGCTTTTCAGAAGGGTATGGAAACGATTTCGATATCACCAAACTAAAATATAACAAGATCATTCTCATGACGGATGCCGATGTCGACGGAAGCCACATCGACACCCTGCTTCTGACGTTTTTATACCGGTTTATGCCGGAGCTGATCTACAACGGCCATGTTTACATTGCCATGCCGCCGCTTTACAAGGTCATCCCGTCCAGAGGACAGGAGCAGTACTTATACGATGATAAAGAGCTGGAGCGCTACCGAAAAAACCATACCGGCGATTTCCGGCTGCAGCGTTACAAAGGTCTTGGTGAGATGGACCCGGAGCAGCTCTGGGAAACCACGCTCGACCCTGAGCGCCGCGTCTTAAAGCGTGTGGAAATCGAGGATGCACGCATGGCATCCGAAGTGACCGAGATGCTGATGGGAAGCGAAGTGCCGCCAAGAAAACAGTTTATCTATGACCATGCAAACGAAGCAGAGATCGATGCGTAAGGGAGTGAAGGAGAAAAAACATGGCTGAGAAGATATTAACAACAGAATATTCGGAGGAGATGCAGCGCAGTTACTTAAACTACTCCATGAGCGTCATTACTGCCAGAGCGATCCCAGATGCGCGCGACGGCTTAAAGCCGGTACAGCGCCGTGTCCTTTACGATATGAGCGAGCTGCGCTTGGGACACGATAAACCACACAGAAAATCGGCGCGTATCGTCGGCGACACCATGGGTAAATACCATCCGCACGGTGACAGCTCCATCTACGAGACGCTGGTTGTGATGTCCCAGGACTTTAAAAAGGGAATGGCCCTGGTAGATGGTCACGGAAACTTCGGTTCCATCGAGGGAGACGGCGCCGCGGCTATGCGTTACACCGAGGCCCGCTTAAAGAAGTTTGCGGAAGAAGTGTATTTAAAGGATCTGGACAAGACCGTGCAGTTCGTATCCAACTACGATGAATCTGAAAAAGAGCCTGAGGTTCTTCCGGTCCGCGTGCCGAACCTTCTGATCAACGGTGCGGAGGGCATCGCGGTCGGCATGAGCACCAGCATCCCGACACACAATTTGGGAGAGGTGGTCGATCTGGTCAAAGCCTATATCGACCGTCCGGACATGTCACTTGAAGAGATGATGGAATATATGCCGGGGCCGGATTTTCCTACCGGAGGTATCATTGCCAATAAAAAAGATTTGCCGGCGATCTATGAAACTGGAACCGGAAAGATTAAGCTGCGCGGTAAGATCGAGGTGGAGCTGGGACGCCGGAAAAGTGACCGAGATAAACTTGTCATCAGTGAGATCCCATACACCATGATCGGCGCCGGCATCAATAAATTCCTGGTCGATATTGCGGAGCTTGTAGAAAACAAGACTTTGTCCGATGTTGTGGACATTTCCAACCAGTCTAACAAAGAGGGAATCCGCATTGTCCTCGAACTGAAAAAGGATGCTGACATCGAGAAAATCCGCAACATTCTCTATAAGAAGACAAAGCTGGAGGATACCTTTGGCGTCAACATGCTGGCGATCGCCCACGGACGTCCAGAAACCTTAAACTTGCGCGGAATCCTGGAAAACTATCTGGAATTCCAGTATGAAAATACGACCCGCAAGTATCAGGCACTTCTGGAAAAAGAACTGGAGAAAAAAGAAATCCGCGAAGGTCTCATCCGTGCCTGCGACGTGATCGACCTCATCATTGCGATCCTGCGTGGTTCGAAAAACTTGAAAGACGCCAAAGCCTGCCTGATGACCGGTGACATTTCCAGGATCCAGTTTAAGCATCCGGGCTTTGAGGAGGATGCAAAGCAGCTTAACTTTACGGAAAAGCAGGCAAATGCCATTCTCGAAATGCGCCTTTACAAATTGATCGGTCTGGAAATCCTGGCACTGCAGAAGGACTATAAGGAATGCCTGAAGAAAATCGCAGAATATGAGAAGATCTTAAAGAGCCGCGACGGTATGAACCGGGTCATCAAGGAAGATCTGGACCACATTAAAGAAGAATTCGCCCAGCCGAGAAAGACCCTGATCGAAAACGGAAAAGAAGCCGTATACGAGGAATCTGCGGTAGCTGTGAGCGAAGTGGTGTTTGTCATGGACCGCTTCGGTTACTGCAAGCTTCTCGACCGTTCCACTTACGACCGGAACCGGGAAACCGTAGATACCGAATACAAGTATGTGATCCCGTGTCTGAATACCGATAAACTCTGTGTATTCACTGACACCGGAAACCTCCACCAGATCAAGCTGATGGATGTTCCATCCGGAAAGCTCCGCGATAAGGGAACTCCAATCGATAATTTAAGCAAATACGATGGAAGCAAAGAAGAAATCATCTTCCTGACCAATTTTGGCCGCCTGACCGGGCAGATTTTATTATTTGCCACGAAGATGGCCATGGTAAAGCAGGTCCCGGCAGAAGAATTTGTGACCAACAACCGCACGGTGGCGTCGACCAAGCTGCAGGAGGGAGACAGCCTGTTAACCGTCCGGATCGTGGGAACCGAGACCGATCTTGCCCTGCAAAGTGCCAGCGGCATGTTCCTGCGTTTCTCCATGGAAGATATTCCAGAGCTGAAGAAGAATTCCCGCGGTGTACGCGGTATGAAGCTGGGAGCGGGAGACGAGCTGGAAAACGTTTATTTTGTAACCCAGCAGCCACAGATCACTTATAAAGAAAAAGAAGTGCATCTGAACCGTCTGAAATTAGCAAAACGAGACGGCAAGGGAAGCAAGGTACGCCTATAATGTTACGATTCAAGAATTGATTTCAAACCATATAAATCCGTCTCTCACGTGCAGTTGTACTTATATCAAAGAAAACATCCGTGCAGCACGCACAAATGTATTTTTCTGACGAATAAGTATTGATTTTTTACAAAAATTGAGATAGGATAAGCGGGAACGAAAAAGCAAAAAGTGACAAACAGGTGAAAAATGTTTCTGCAGCGTGTGAACAGCCACAAAACAGTCACCGGTCAGAATCAGGAAAGAATTGTCACGAAGAAAATAAGGAGCTTATGATTATGGAAAAGAAATTGCGTGTTGGCGTGCTTGGCGCGACCGGTATGGTAGGACAGAGATTTATCTCCCTTCTGGAGAATCATCCGTGGTATGAGGTAGTTACCGTGGCTGCAAGCCCGCGTTCTGCCGGAAAAACCTACGAGGAGGCTGTCGGCGGACGCTGGAAAATGACCACACCAATGCCGGAAGCAGTAAAGAAGCTGGTAGTCATGAATGTCAATGAGGTAGAAAAAGTTGCTGCCAGTGTTGACTTTGTATTCAGTGCAGTAGACATGACCAAGGAAGAGATCAAGGCGATCGAGGAAGCGTACGCAAAGACTGAGACCCCGGTTGTTTCCAATAACAGCGCACACCGCTGGACTCCGGATGTTCCGATGGTTGTTCCGGAGATCAACCCGGAGCACTTTAAAGTAATCGAGTTCCAGAAAAAACGTCTGGGAACCAAGAGAGGATTTGTTGCTGTAAAGCCGAACTGCTCCATTCAGAGCTACGCTCCGGTCCTGACTGCATGGAAAGAGTTTGAGCCATACGAGGTCGTTGCTACCACCTACCAGGCAATCTCCGGTGCAGGAAAAACCTTCAAAGACTGGCCGGAAATGGAAGGAAACATCATTCCTTACATCGGCGGCGAGGAAGAGAAGAGTGAGCAGGAGCCGCTTCGTATCTGGGGCGAGATTAAAGATGGCGTGATCGTAAAGGCATCTGAGCCGAAGATCACCTGCCAGTGCATCCGTGTTCCGGTATTAAATGGCCACACTGCTGCAGTATTCGTAAAATTCCGCAAGAAACCGACCAAGGAAGAGCTGATTGACCGTCTGGTGAAATTCTCCGGACTTCCGCAGGAGTTAAAGCTTCCGAGCGCACCGAAGCAGTTTATCCAGTACTTAGAGGAGGATAACCGTCCGCAGGTTTCCTTAGATGTAGACTATGAGAACGGCATGGGCATTTCTGTAGGCCGTATCCGTGAAGACAGCATCTACGATTACAAGTTCGTAGGTCTTTCCCACAATACCGTCCGCGGTGCTGCCGGCGGTGCAGTGCTTTGCGCAGAGCTTCTGACTGCACAGGGTTACATTCAGGCAAAATAATCGGATTGGATTCAGGCAGTATTACAAAATAAAGGTTCAAAAACGAGGGTGCATTCAGTTCCTACTGGATTGCATCCTCGCTTTATGCTATAATCGAATAGAACATGCGTTGCTTTTTCGCAGCACATGAACAGTAACGAATTTCATACTGAAAACGTGGAGGGAATACGACTATGGCATGCAGCAAGGAATTATTTGGCACTTTGGAAAATGGGGCTAAGCTCACAAAATACATTCTTACAAATGAACACGGGT
This sequence comes from Clostridium sp. AM42-4, assembly GCF_003480105.1. Classification (NCBI taxonomy): domain Bacteria; kingdom Bacillati; phylum Bacillota; class Clostridia; order Eubacteriales; family Clostridiaceae; genus Clostridium; species Clostridium sp. AM42-4. The sequence goes on along the minus strand of NZ_QUIK01000023.1, from coordinate 36,178 downwards.
TAAAAGCTTCGTTTACAGATCTTGGCGCTATCTGGCTGGAAATGTATGTACCGGATAAAAACGGTAAGTTCAGCGATGTGGTGCTGGGCTTTGACGCACCGGAAAAATATCTGGACCAGGATGTACATTTTGGCGAGATCGTCGGAAGAAATGCGAACCGGATCGGCACTGCAACCTGCACGATCGACGGCATCACCTATGCACTGGTCATCAACGATAACGGGGTTAACAATCTTCACAGCGGACCGGATTTTCTGCGTAACCGGATCTGGGATGCAGAGGTTTCCGAAACAGAGGAAGGAACGAAGATCACCTTTTCCCTCTTTAGCCCGGACGGCGACCAGAACTACCCTGGCAATGCCGATATCCGTGTCAGCTACACCCTGACAAATGACGATGCACTCCGCATCGATTACCACATGACCTGCGACGAGGACACCATCGCAAACTTTACAAACCATGCCTACTTTAACCTGGCTGGCCAGGAATCTGGACCGGCCATGAACCAGAAGGTCTGGATCGATGCAGACCAGTTTACCATTGCAGACCAGTATTCCATTCCGACCGGAGAACTGGTTCCGGTCAAGGGAACGCCGATGGATTTCACACAGTTTAAAACCATTGCAGATGAGATTGATGCGGACTATGAGCCGTTAAAATTCGCAAAAGGCTATGATCACAACTGGGTTTTAAACCATAAGGAAGGCGAACTGTCACTGGCTGCGAAAGCCAAAGATGAAGCAAGCGGCCGTATCATGGAAGTTTATACGGACCTTCCGGGAATCCAGTTCTATACCGGCAATTTTCTCACATCTATGGAGGGCAAGAACGGAGCAGTCTATAACCATCGTCAGGGATACTGCTTTGAAACCCAGTATTTCCCGGATGCAGTCAATAAGCCGCAGTTTGCTTCCCCGATTTTAAAGGGCGGAGATATTTACCAGACTACCACGATCTATCAATTTAAAACAGAAGCGTAACAGCTTTTGCCCGTGACTGTGAAGGTACAAAACAGTTATGAAAATAGCATAATTCTGTCAATTTACACAGAAGATGCCAGGGTAAGATTCTTTCTTAAGTACATACTAGGAATGTAACAAAAAACAAACCGGCCGTGATGCAGGAAAATGCCTGCCTTACGGCAGGCGCTTAAGAAAGGAGACCAATTATGGCAAGCAGATCTTCTAACAGGGCAGAGGTACCGGAAGCAAAGGAAGCACTGGACCGCTTTAAAATGGAGGTTGCAGATGAGCTTGGTGTTCCGTTATCCGATGGTTATAACGGAAACTTAACCTCTGCACAGAACGGTTCTGTCGGCGGTTATATGGTCAAAAAAATGATCGAGGCCCAGGAAAGACAGATGGCAGGAAAGTAAACATGCTGTAAAGGTCAGCGGACGCGAAACATGCGTCCGCTGATTCTTATGTATAAAAAAAGATACGAAACTACATAATAAACTGCTTGTATATAAGAAAAAATACAGTTATAATTGCTATGATTATCATTGTGAAGGAACAGACAAATTTCAGATACCTTCAGATAAAGGGAGAATACTATGCGAGTAATAGCAGGGAGTGCAAGGCGGACACCGTTAAAGACACTGGAAGGCATGAATACCCGCCCTACGCAGGACCGCATTAAGGAAACACTTTTTAATATGCTTCAATATGACCTGGCAGACTGCACATTTTTGGACCTGTTTGCAGGAAGCGGCGGGATTGGCATCGAGGCGTTAAGCCGCGGAGCCAGTCAGGCTGTTTTCGTAGAGCAGAATGAGGCCGCTGTCCAGATCGTCCGGGATAATTTAAAGGCTACAAAGCTGGAGGACAGGGCAGTGGTCATGCATTGCGATGCACTTCTGGCATTGAAACGCCTGGAAGGAAAGCACCGCTTTAATCTTATTTTTATGGATCCTCCATACGATCATGAGCTGGAAAAGCAGATGTTAGATTATTTAAAAACCTCTTCCCTGATCGATAAGCAGAGCACGGTCATCATTGAGGCATCCCTCCAGACCGATTTTTCCTATCTGTCTGAAATGGGCTACATTACAGAGAAAATAAAAGAATACAAGACAAATAAGCATGTATTTGTCTATCGAGGTGAGTGATATGGCAATAGCAGTTTACCCTGGAAGCTTTGATCCGGTGACACTTGGACATCTGGATATCATTGAGCGGTCGGCCCATATGGTAGACCGTCTGATCGTAGGCGTTTTGCAGAATAATTCAAAAACGCCGTTGTTTTCTGTCGAAGAACGTGTTAAGATGTTAGAAGATGTGACCTCATATCTGCCAAATGTAGAAATCCGTTCCTTTGGCGGGCTTTTGGTGGACTTTGTGCACCAGTCCCAGGCAGACATTATTGTAAGAGGGCTTCGCGCGATCACAGATTTTGAATACGAGCTTCAGATGGCCCAGACCAACCGGGTCATTGCTCCCGACATCGACACGATCTTTCTCACAACAAACTTAAAGTATTCCTACTTAAGTTCCAGTATTGTCAAGGAGATCGCAGGCTACCAGGGAGATATCAGCGAGTTTTTACATCCTGCCATTGCAGAAAAAGTCAGAGAGAAGCTTGCAAATCAGTAACAAAGCATTAAGGAGAAGAAACCATGAGTAGAATCGAACAGTTAATCGGTGAGATTGAAGAATATATTGAAAGCTGTAAATTCCAGCCGCTTTCCAACACCAAGATCCTGGTAAATAAAGAGGAGCTGGAAGAGCTGCTGGTAGAGCTTCGTCTCCGTATCCCAGACGAAATCAAAAAATACCAGAAGATCATCAGCAACCAGGATGCAATCCTGAATGAGGCACGTGCCCAGGCCGATGCCATGGTGGCTGAGGCAACTGCCCAGACAAACGAGCTTGTGAACGAGCATGAGATCATGCAGAAGGCCTATGCAGAAGCAAACCGTGTCGTTGAGGACGCCCAGGCCCAGGCCCAGGCGATCATCGATGAAGCAGTAAATGAGGCAAATGGAATCCGTCAGGCATCCATCAACTATACCGATGATATGTTAAACAGCCTGCAGACCATTATCACCCATTCCATGGAGGGGGCACAGAGTCGTTTCGACGCATTTATTTCCTCCATGCAGTCCAGCTATGACATCGTATCCTCAAACCGTGGAGAGCTGGCAGGAAGCGTTACCAATGTAGAGGAAACACCAGAGGAAGAACCTGTCGAAGAACAGTAAGAATGATCACGGAAAAACCTGCATGCAGGAATTTCCACCCAATATAATGCCGGATGTCAAATCCGGCATTTTTATTGCATTGGATATCAGAAAAGCTCCTGTGGCCTGTCTGAGGATCGCACGATGTGACAGAAAGCGCTTGCCCGTGTGTCTGCTGATCACAGGACAAAGAATCCTGATATAACACACTCTTTACCTGGAAAATACCGGAGATCCCGCCAAACGAGGCAGCTGCTGCACATAGGGGAAGCTGAATGGAAGGTGGGAAGACCTGGCAGATCTGCCGGATCCCCGTAGTCATTTCCGCAATCCCGCATAACAGGGCAGCAGCTGGTCCGGGGATCCAGGCGGCATGACGGATAAAGCAGACCAGAATGGAAAACAGCATCAGATAGCCTCCGATCAGGACCATCGTATCACTTACCGAGTAGAGAACGGAATCAAGAACCGAGACTGCGCGGGCTTCCGGCTGTACGGATACCTGGGAGAAAGCCTTTTCCAGCACATCTGTACCGTTTTGTGGAGCCTTCTGACCGGGAGCACAGACTTTCGGATAATGCAGGATTTTTTTTGCTGCAGCGGACAAAAGAAAGACCGGAGCATAAACACTTATTAGTAATAGTGCGCAAGAGCTGCTTTCTGGAAGCTGCTGGCGGACATAACCAAGCAGGAACATCGGACTGGGATAGCTGCACAGGGCCAGCAGGTAAGCAGCCTCTTTTCGTGAGAGCTTTTGTTCTGTCAGAAGGCTGCTGCACAGGGATGGTCCGACCGGATACCCGCAAAGCATTCCGCCAAGGAGTGCAAAGGCACCCTGATCACTCAGAGAGAACACATGGGAGAGCAGCGGGTGAAACGGATGCATCAGAAGTGTTACGCCATTGGACTTAAGGATCAGCTGTGTCAGGATCATTGCAGGCGCCAGTGCCGGAAGCACCGTGTGAAACCAGAGCAAAAGACCATCTGCAGCACCCTCCACAGAATATTGCGGGAACAGGAGAAGCAGAAGAAAAACCAGGATAAACACCGGCGCACAAAACGATGCATCAGTCATAAGAGACTCCAGGAAAACAGGTTTTCACTTGAAGTAAATTATGCTATACTTAATGCAATTATGCCAATGTGGCAGTCATGACCGTATACAAGAGAAAGGAAGCTTATGCAGTTACCAGAAACATTTCTAAAACAGATGAAGCTGCTTTTGGGCGCGGATTACAATGAATGGCTGGAAAGCTATGAAAAAAAGCCTTTTGCAGGACTTCGGATCAATGCAGCAAAAATTACACCGGAAGAATGGGAGACTTCTCTTTGTCCGTTTCCGTTCCGGAAGGTTCCCTGGACCCCGAATGGATATTATATCAGTGAGGACAGCAGGGCATCCCGCCATCCCTACTATTATGCAGGGCTTTATTATCTGCAGGAGCCAAGTGCCATGGCACCTGCCTCTGCCCTTCCGGTTAAGCCGGGAGATAAGGTACTGGACCTTTGTGCCGCACCTGGCGGGAAGAGCACTGAGCTTGGCGTAAAGCTGCAGGGAGAAGGACTTCTGGTTTCCAACGATATCAGCAATTCCCGGGCTAAGGCGCTGCTTAAAAACCTGGAATTATTCGGAATCCCCAATCTTTGTGTAACCAGTGAAACGCCGGAAAAGCTGGCTTCTGTATTTGGCCCGTTTTTCGATAAGATCCTGGTCGATGCGCCATGCTCCGGGGAAGGTATGTTCCGGAAGGACCCGGACCTGATCAAAAGCTGGATGGAACGTGGGCCGCAGTATTATGCCCCACTCCAGCGTCAGATCTTAACCTCCGCAGTGCAGATGTTAAAGCCGGGAGGAATGCTTTTATATTCTACCTGTACGTTTGCAAAGGAAGAGGATGAGAACACGATCCAGTGGCTTCTTGATACGCACCCAGACATGAAGCTGGTGCCGCTGACCCCATGGGAGGGCGCCTGCAGCGGGTTAGATGGCATGCCGGTCATCCGCCTGTTTCCGCACAAAATAGAAGGAGAAGGGCACTTCCTTGCTTTACTCCAAAAGGATGCCGGGGCGGATGCCGAGCCGGATACACAGGCTTACACTAACACCGTACCTGCTGAGGTACGCAGACTGGAAAAGGAAAGCGATTACCTGCAGTGGGAAGCAATGCTAAAGAGTCCGCTTGACCGAAGCCGTATGATGGTCCGGGATGGCATGGTATATTATCTCCCGGAATGCTTTGACCAGTCCTGGAAGCTTCGCTATCTGCGTACCGGATTGCTTCTTGGGGAGTGGAAGAAGAACCGGTTCGAGCCATCCCAGGCGGTTGCGATGGTACTGCAGCTGCGGGAGTTTTCCCAGAGCCTGTCCCTCACGGCCATCGATGAGCGAAGCATCCGTTATTTAAAGGGGGAGACAATTTTCCCGGATCCGGAGGAAACGCTCCAAAAGGGCTGGGTGCTGGTCGGCGTAGACGGCTATCCACTCGGCTGGGCCAAGTATACCGGAAGCAGCTTAAAAAACAAATATTATCCAGGATGGCGGTGGCAGTAATGGCAAAATTAATGAGACTGGACAAGTATCTGGCAGAAATGAATAAAGGAAGCCGTACCCAGATCAAGGATGCGGCAAAAAAAGGACGGATCCAGGTAAACGGAGCCGTAGAGAAAAAAACAGAACGGAAGATTGATCCAGATACCGATGAGGTGTCTTTTGATGGCACACCCGTCCGTTACCGTGCGATGGAATACATCATGCTCTATAAACCGCAGGGTGTTATTTCCGCAACAGAGGATAAACGCCATAAAACGGTGATCGACCTGCTAACCGGGGAAAACCGAAGTGATCTGTTCCCGGTTGGACGTCTCGATATTGACACCGAGGGGCTTTTGCTTTTAACCAATGACGGAGACCTGACCCACCGCCTGTTAGCGCCTGGAAAGCATGTCGATAAAGTGTATTTTGCCAGGATCGCGGGCACACTTCCTGACACAGCAGTGGAACAGATGGCGGCTGGGCTGACCCTAAATGATGGAACACCAGTCATGCCAGGAAAGCTCGAGATCCTGAAGCAGTGGACAGGGCAGACCCGCCAAAAAGCGCTGGAGCAGTTCAGTGCTGATGCGGAGACTGCAGACAGCGCTGAGGCGAATGCCGGAGCAGAGATCCTTTTGACGATCCAGGAGGGAAAATTCCACCAGGTGAAGCGGATGTTTGAAGCGCTTGGCTGCCATGTAGTGTTTTTAAAACGTCTTTCCATGGGAAGACTGAAGCTGGATCCAGATTTAAAGCCGGGGGAATACCGGGCTCTGACAGAAGGAGAATTAGAACTGCTTCAAAAATAGGATAGTACCCTGTCTGTATATTCTTGCGATAAAATTGCGCTAATAAATAATAGAAGACAAAAGGAAGCTGTTTATGAATCAAAAAAACATAGAAAATGGAAATGCTATATCCAGCATACCGGCCGCCCTGGTACTTCCGACCATGGATGCCGTACTCTTTGACCTGGACGGTACACTGGTAGATTCCATGTGGATGTGGAAGGAAATCGATATTGAGTATCTGGGACGCTTTGGCCTGGCATGTCCGCCGGATCTGCAGAAGGTGATCGAAGGCATGAGCTTCTCAGAGACTGCAAGGTATTTTAAAAACCGGTTCGAAATTCCGGATTCCATCGATGAGATCAAGCATGCCTGGATCCAGATGAGTATTGAAAAATACCGGAGTGAAGTCCCGTTAAAGCCGGGTGCCAGACGGTTTTTGGAGTATCTGGCCTGCACAGGGAAAAAAGCAGGAATTGCTACCAGCAACGGGCAGGATATGGTAGATGCCGTGCTGGAATCATTAAAGATCCGCCCATATTTCCAGGTGATCGCAACGGCCTGTGAGGTGCCGGCCGGAAAGCCGGCCCCGGATATTTATTTAGAGGTTGCAAGACGTCTTTGCGTGTCTCCGGCACGCTGCATGGTTTTTGAAGATGTCCCTGCGGGAATCCTGGCCGGGAAACGGGCCGGCATGACTGTCTGTGCGGTAGAGGATGAGTTTTCTGCAGGGATGCGGGCAGAAAAGAAAAAGCTTGCCGATTACTATATCCAGGATTATAACAAACTATTTCAAACAGAAAAAGAATAAGGGTTACCGGCACGTGTATGCGCATGGTAACCAATAAGGAGAATCAGTTTTATGATACATGATTATTTACCAATCTGCCGGGAAGATATGGACCGGCGTGGCTGGGAAGAATGTGATTTTGTCTATGTATCCGGAGATGCCTATGTGGATCACCCATCCTTTGGTCCGGCTATCATCAGCCGCCTTCTGGAATCCCGCGGGTATAAAGTAGGAATCATTGCACAGCCGGACTGGAAGGATCCGCAGAGCATCCAGATCCTTGGAAAACCGCGGCTTGGCTTTCTGGTATCAGCAGGAAACATGGATTCTATGGTAAACCATTATTCTGTATCCAAAAAGCGCAGACAGCAGGATTCCTATACGCCGGGTGGTGTTATGGGCAAGCGCCCGGATTATGCGACCATTGTATATTGTAATCTGATCCGGTCTGTTTATAAGGATTCTGCCATCATCATTGGTGGAATCGAGGCCAGCCTGCGCCGTCTTGCCCATTACGATTACTGGTCTAACCGCCTGAAGCGTTCTATCCTGTTAGATTCCCAGGCAGACCTCATTTCTTACGGAATGGGCGAGCATTCCATTGTGGAGATCGCAGATGCCTTAAACAGCGGAATAGATGTAAAAGATATCACATTTATAGATGGAACCGTATTTAAAACGCGGAATCTGGAAATTGTATACGATTATAAGCTTCTGCCGGATTACCAGGAATTGAAGGACGATAAAAAGGTTTATGCAAAAAGCTTTTACATCCAGTACAGCAACACAGATCCGGTTCTTGGAAAGCGCCTGGTAGAGCCATACTATGGAAAAGAATATGTTGTGCAGAATCCGCCGGCAAAGCCGCTGACACAGGAGGAAATGGATGAGGTCTACGCCCTTCCTTACATGCGTAATTACCATCCATGCTATGAAGCAGAGGGAGGAATCCCGGCGATCCGCGAGATCAAATTCAGCCTGATCAGCAACCGCGGCTGCTTTGGTGCCTGCAGCTTCTGTGCACTGACCTTCCACCAGGGCCGTATCATCCAGGTAAGAAGCCATGAGTCTTTGGTTGAGGAAGCAAAGCTTCTGACGGAGGAGCCTGATTTCAAAGGCTATATCCACGATGTAGGCGGTCCTACCGCAAACTTCCGTTTCCCTGCCTGCGAAAAGCAGCTGACCAAGGGCGCATGCCCAAACAGACAGTGCCTGTTCCCGGAACCGTGTAAAAACATCCGTGCAGACCATAGCGATTATATTTCCCTCCTGCGCAAGCTTCGGGCAATCCCGAAGGTGAAAAAAGTGTTTATCCGTTCCGGTATCCGCTTTGACTATGTCCTGGCAGACAAAAACCGTGCATTCTTACGGGAACTCTGCGAATACCACGTCAGCGGACAGCTTAAGGTTGCACCGGAGCATGTGGCAGACGCAGTCTTAAAACGAATGGGTAAACCAAAAAATTCCGTATACATGCAATTTGTGAAGGAATATAAAGAGATGAACAAAAAAATCGGAAAGGAGCAGTATCTGGTTCCTTACCTGATGTCCTCCCATCCGGGTTCTTCTTTAAAGGAGGCGGTAGAGCTGGCTGAATACCTGCGTGATCTGGGCTATATGCCGGAGCAGGTCCAGGACTTTTACCCGACTCCATCGACGCTTTCGACTTGCATGTATTATACCGGCCTGGATCCACGTACCATGGAAGAGGTTTATGTTCCGCATAATCCACACGAAAAAGCCATGCAGCGTGCCCTGATCCAGTACCGGAACCCGAAAAACTATGACCTGGTAAAGGAAGCCCTGATCAAAGCCGGGCGCACAGATCTGATCGGATTTGACAAAAAATGCCTGATCCGTCCTAGAGAAATGCACTGGTGTGCGGGAGCATCATTTTCCGGCGGGACAAGGCAGCCTGGAAACAGGAATACAGACCGGAAATCATCTGGCTTTGGATCCGGAGCAGCGAAGACCGGTACATCAAATGCAGCGAAAAAGGCTACGGCTGGCAGTGTCCGCTCCGCAGGAAAACAAGCCTTCGGTACAGGATCTGAGAGCCGCAAGCCCGGAAAGAAAAAAACGATCCGCAATGTTCATAAGAAAAAATAAGGCTGTGCAATGCGTAAGCAGCAAAACAAGGCTATGTGATTATGTAAGATTCTTTTACTGAGTAGTGTTCAGGAGTGTGACGCATGAAAATGACAAAGAAAAAAATTGCCATCATAACCGGTGCATCCTCCGGCATGGGCCGGGAATGTGTAATACAGCTGGCTGACCGGTTTGCCGGTCTGGAGGAAATCTGGGTCATCGCCAGACGGAAGGAGCGGCTTTTTCGTCTTGTCAGTGAGGTTCCGGTCCCCTTAAAAATACTGGAACTGGACCTGCAAAGAGAGGAAGCCTTTGCAGCACTGGAGGAAAAGCTGGAGTGGGAAGAACCGGAGGTGAAGATTCTGGTAAATGCAGCCGGATTTGGAAAGATCGGGCAGGTATCAGAGCTTTCTCTTGATGAGGAAACCGGCATGACCGATGTAAATTGCCGTGCACTGGCCGCGGTTACCCGTCTAGTGCTTCCTTATATGACCAAAAACAGCAGGATCCTGCAATTTGCCTCGGCTGCTGCATTTCTTCCGCAGCCAGGGTTTGCCATCTATGCGGCAACAAAAGCGTTTGTATTAAGCTACAGCCGTGCTCTGTCCATGGAATTAAAAAGACGGCAGATCTATGTGACTGCAGTGTGCCCGGGACCGGTAAAAACAGAGTTTTTTGCGATCGCAGAGACAACTGGAAAGATTCCGCTTTACAAGCGACTGGCCATGGCAGATCCAAAACGGGTCGTGAAAAAGGCGCTCCGTGACAGCATGATGGGGAAGCCGGTTTCCGTATACGGACCACTTATGAAGGCGTTCTGGCTTTTGTCAAAGCTCTGCCCGCATGAGCTGATCCTGTCTCTTTTTGTTTCAATAGGGAATTGCGTTCTATGAAACAAAAAACGCTCCGCAAGGATCGCACTGCGGCACATTCTTTTATATATTGATTACGATACAGAGGAGAACAAACTACAATGAAGAAAATCCGAAAAGGGCAGTACGGTTACCGGGACCAGCATAAAAAATCAAGACTCCTGATGACCGGCCTCTTTGTGGCGGCGATCATCGCCCAGCTTGTGGCGAGACAGCTGACCGGGGACCAGGCTGCAAAAAATATCCTGACTGTTATGGCAATCCTGACGGTACTGCCAATGGCGAATCTGGCGTCCCCGCTTTTAGCATCCTGGAAATACCGCACGGGAGATCCGGCCTTTTATGAGCATGCGCGTAAATATGAGACAGCCTGTACGATGTTATATGACCTGATCGTAACGACAAAGGAGCAGATTCTTCCGCTCGATGTGGTAGCAGTTCATCCAAACGGCGTATTTGCTTTCTGCAGCAGCGAAAAGGCAGATCTTGCGAAGGCAGAAAAGGCTTTGAATACACTGTTTTCAGCAAATAAACTGGATCCAAATGTAAAGCTGATCTGCGATCCACACGCATTCTGGCGCAGAATGGACAGCTTAAAGCCGGCCTCAGAATATGAGGATGATGGTGTTGTGGATTATGCTGCTGCATTGATGAAAAACCTGTCTATGTAATATCTGGGAAAAACGAGAAAAGGAGATTTTCTTCATGAAATGCATTACCGTAAATAAAAATGAAGCAGGACAGCGCTTAGACAAGCTCCTTTCCAAATATCTGAACCTGGCAGGAAAGGGCTTTCTTTACAAGATGATGCGCAAGAAAAATATTGTGCTGAATGGGAAGAAATGTGACGGGTCTGAAAAGCTGTCTGAGGGTGATGAGATCAAGCTGTTCCTTGCAGATGAGACCATAGAGAAGTTTTCTGAGGTAAAGGTGCAGAAAGTAAAAAAAACAAAGCTGCACATCATTTATGAAGACGAGCATATCCTTCTGATCAATAAGCCATCCGGTATGCTTTCCCAGAAGGCAAAGGAGAATGATGAATCCCTGGTAGAATATCTGATCGATTACCTCCTTGATTCCGGAAAGCTGACAAAAGAAAACCTGCGCAGCTTCCGCCCATCGGTCTGTAACCGGCTGGACCGCAATACCAGTGGTCTGGTGGCAGCGGGCTGTTCCCTTGTGGGCCTTCAGAAGCTGTCGGCTATGTTTAAGGGCCGTTCCCTGCACAAATACTATCTGTGTGTGGTTTCCGGAGCAGTCCGGGAAAAAAAGAAGATTGAGGGATTTTTAAAGAAAGATGAAAAGACCAACCAGGTTACCATCAGCCAGAAAGAACTTCCGGACAGTGCACCAATTTGCACAGAATACGAACCATTGATGGAGAGCGGTGCATACACCCTTTTAAAGGTAACCCTGATCACCGGACGTACACACCAGATCCGCGCGCACCTGGCTTCCATCGGTCATCCGATCGTAGGAGATACCAAATACGGGACTCCACGGGTAAATGAAGAAGCAAAACGGAGCTATCACATTCATTCCCAGATGCTGCATTCCTGGAAACTGGTGTTCCCACAGATGGAAGCGCCGCTGGAATACTTAAGCGGGAAAAGTTTTACTGCACCTGTTCCGGGAGAATTTCAAAGGGTTCTTGGCATCCTTCCGGAAGGAGTGCGTTAGATGGGCACCTGGAAAAGCCGGGGGCTGCGTGGCTCCACGCTGGAGGATATGATTAATCACAGCAATGAGGTTTACCGCGAGAAAAAACTGGCCCTGATTCAGAAAATCCCAACCCCGATCACCCCGATCAGCATCGATAAATCCAGCCGCCATATCACGCTGGCGTACTTCGACCAGAAAAGTACGGTCGACTATATCGGGGCCGTGCAGGGAATCCCGGTCTGCTTCGACGCAAAGGAATGTGCTGTCAAAACCTTTCCGCTCCAGAACGTCCACGAACATCAGATCCGCTTCATGAAAGAATTTGAACAGCAGGGGGGAATCGCATTTATCATCCTCCACTTTACCGCGTTAGACGAACTCTATTATATTCCGTTTCGCGACCTGGAGCAGTTCTGGAAACGCATGGAAGAGGGCGGCCGCAAAAGCTTTACATATGACGAAATCGACAAAAGCTACCAGATCCACGCAAGCCGCGATATCCTGGTACACTATCTCGAAACCATCCAGAAGGATCTGGATGAGCGCGATAACAATATCTTACAGTAAACACAAATGGGCCGGAAGGTTCCGTCCCCGCCGAATGGCGGGACGAAACCTTCCGGCCCTCGTTCGTTACTGTGTAATATTGTTATATTTACTCTTGCCCATCCCAGCAGTACGTGCACAAACATTCTTTCGGAAGTCCGATGGACTTAACCAGGTCGTCCAGACGGTGGAATTTCAGGGTTGTGAAGTTTAAGCGCTTGCGGATCTCCTCGACCATTTCCTGATAATTTTTGCTGTCCGGGTTTGCGTAATCAGCTAATACTTCTGCAGATACGTCGTCGCCTTCCCGGTCGCGGATGATGCGGCGGGTGATCAGGTCTAACTCAGAATTGGAGCGGGAGAAGTTTAAGTATTTACATCCGTAAAGGAGCGGCGGGCATGCCGGGCGGATATGTACTTCTTTTGCACCGCTCTCATAAAGAAATTCGGTTGTTTCACCTAACTGTGTGCCGCGGACAATGGAATCGTCGATCAGAAGCAGGCTCTGGTCTTTGATCAGGGCGCCAACCGGGATCAGCTTCATTTTTGCGATCAGGTTGCGCTGGCTCTGGTTCTGCGGCATAAAAGAACGCGGCCAGGTAGGTGTATATTTGATAAACGGCCTTGCAAACGGGATACCGGATTCGTTGGCATAACCGATCGCATGGGCGATTCCGGAGTCCGGAACACCTGCGACGATATCCGGGTGGATAGTTTCTTTTTTGTGCCCCGGACAGTTTTCACAGCTGCCACAGCCTAAATCCCGGTCAGCCAGGATCTGTCCGCAGCGATAACGCATTTCTTCTACATTGATTCCTTCGTAGCTGGAGGTTGGGTAGCCATAGTATACCCATAAGAAGGAACAGATCTTCATTTCTTTTCTTGGGGCAGAAAGCTGCGTAACGCCGTCTGAAGTTACCCGCACAATCTCTCCAGGTCCCAGTTCATAGCAGTCATGATAGCCGAGATTGATATAGGCAAAGCTTTCAAAGGAAACACAGCAGGCATCTTCTTTTTGTCCTACGGTCAGCGGGGTACGGCCATAGCGGTCTCTGGATGCATAGATTCCTTCTGGTGTAAGGAGCAGGATCGTCATGGAACCCTGGATCATCTCCTGCGCGTAGAGCAGGCCATCGACCAGACTTTGCTTCTGGTTGATGATCGCAGCCGTCAGCTCGGTGGCATTGATCCGCCCGCCGCTCATTTCCATAAAGTGGATATGTCCGTTCTGGAAAGCATGCTGGATTAGCTCTTCCTCATTATTGATCTTGCCGACAGTTACGATCGCATAGCTTCCTAAATGGGAGTGGATCAGCAGTGGCTGTGGTTCATTGTCTGAAATCGAGCCAATTCCGGCATTTCCTTTCAGTTCTTCTACATCCCGTTCAAATTTCGTACGGAACGGGGAATTTTCTATATTATGAATACTTCTCTGAAAACCAGATTCTCCATATACAGCCATGCCGCCGCGGCGGGTACCCAGGTGAGAATGATAGTCTGTACCAAAAAACAGATCCATCACACAGTCATGCTTGGAAACAACTCCGAAAAAGCCTCCCATAGTCTCAAACTCCTTCCAAATCGATTGTCATCATGCAAATTCACGTTACTGTCTGCGCAGGAAATGAGCAAAACCGTTACACGTGTTCTTTCTATCACAAATACAGAAATAGTGTATCATATATCGTCATATTTATACAACGGCTATTATATATAAAATATACTAATAAATAACAGATGAGGAATACTAGCCATAACCGGAGTCTATTTGACGTGTTTTTTGAAAAGTCGTAAAATGTTTAAAACAGTGGAAAGATATTGATTGACAATTCAGATACTTTCTCCTATAATTGGAATCACGTTATCGAATTAGCACTTTACCATAGCAAAGTATTGGAGACGGGATTATGAACATGAATAACCAGTTACTGCATACCCCCGAGGGTGTGCGTGATATTTACGCAGAGGAATGTGCCAGAAAGCTTGCCGTGGAGCAGAAGATCCAGCATGTATTCGGGCTTTACGGATATCAGAGCATTGAGACACCGGTGTTTGAGTTCTTCGATATTTTCAAAAAGGAGCGCGGAAGCGTAGGCAGCCAGGGAATGTACAAGTTCTTTGACCGCGACAACAACACTCTGGTACTTCGTCCGGATATGACACCGCCCATTGCACGCTGCGTGGCAAAGTATTATATGGATGAGACAAAACCGCTCCGTCTGTGTTACCTTGGCCCTACCTTTATCAATGGGACCAGCTATCAGGGGCGCTTAAAAGAATCCACCCAGACGGGAGCCGAGCTGATCGGTGATGATACCTCCGATGCTGATGCAGAAATGATCGCGATGGTTATTGACGCATTAAGAGAGACCGGCTTAAAGGAGTTTCAGGTGGAACTGGGGCAGGTGGAATTTTACCGTGGACTGGTTGAGGAGTCCGGAATGGATGAGGAGACCCAGGAAAAGCTCCGCGTCCTGATCGAAAATAAAAATTATTTCGGTGTGGAGGAGCTCTTATCCGAACAGACCATGAGTGAAGACTTAAAAAAGCTCTTTCTTAAGCTTCCGGAGCTCTTCGGAGACATTGACCAAATCCGCATCGCAAAAACAATGACAACGAATAAGCGGGCGCTTGATGCGATCAAACGTCTGGAAGAAGTACAGGAAATCTTAGACAGCTATGGTCTTGGCGATTATGTTTCCTATGATCTTGGCATGCTGAGCAAATACTCCTATTATACCGGCATCATCTTTAAGGCTTACACCTACGGTACCGGCGAGTACATCGTTGCGGGTGGCCGTTATGACAAGCTGCTTGAACAGTTTGGAAAAAAAGCTGCCGCAGTCGGATTTGCCATTATGGCTGACCAGCTTCTTCTGGCTCTTTCCCGTCAGAAGATCCGTATCGATGTAAAAATGAACGATACCATTATTTTGTACGATCCGGCAGCGAGAGATAAGGCAATCCGCCTTGCCTGCCAGTTCCGCAATGCAGGAATCCCGGCGCAGCTGACACCGCGCACGGAAACAGAAGGCATGGATGCTTATCTGGATTATGCAAGGCGGTTCCAGATGCACCGGCTCATCAGCCTTTTGGGTGACGGAAGCACTGCATCCGTCTATGATACAGAAACCGGCGTATCGGTAAATCAGGCTTACACGGAAACTGTCCGGGATTACATTCACTAAAGGAGACTGGCAATTATGAGATATCTTACCTTTGCGCTGGCGAAAGGAAGGCTGGCCAATAAATCCCTCGATCTTTTCGAAAAGATCGGCATCACCTGTGAAGAAATGAAAGATAAAGATACGAGAAAGCTGATTTTTACCAATGAAGAGCTTGGCTACCGGTTCTTCCTCGCAAAAGCAAACGATGTTCCAACCTACGTGGAGTACGGAGCAGCCGATATTGGTATCGTTGGAAAGGATACGATCCTGGAAGAGGGAAGAAAGCTTTATGAGGTTCTGGACCTGAAGCTTGGCAAATGCCGCATGTGTGTGTGCGGGCCGGAATCAGCCAAAGAGCTTTTGCAGCATCATGAGCTGATCCGCGTTGCCACCAAATACCCAGCGATCGCGAAGGATTACTTCTATAATAAAAAGCACCAGACCGTAGAAATCATCAAACTGAACGGCTCCATCGAGCTGGCTCCGATCGTTGGACTTTCCGAAGTGATCGTCGATATTGTAGAAACCGGTTCGACCTTAAGAGAGAACGGCCTGACGGTCCTCGAAGAGGTTTGCCCGCTTTCTGCCCGCATGGTGCTAAACCAGGTCAGCATGAAGCGGGAGCACGAGCGCATTACCAAAATCATACAGCAGTTAAAGAATCTGATCCAGGAGGCATAACCAATCATGAGAATTGTAAAATTAGATGAACAAAGCAGGGCAAACATCCTTGCAGATTTATTAAAGCGTGACCCGAACAATTACAGTGCTTACGAGGGCACAGTCCAGGAGATCGTGTATGATGTACGCGCCAGAGGCGATGAAGCCCTGTTCGAGTATACAAAAAAATTTGACGGCGCAGAGCTCTCTGCAGACAATATTCGTGTAACCCAGGCAGAAATTCAGGAGGCACTGTCCCAGGTAGACCCGAATCTTCTGGCTGTCATAAAAAAATCCATGAAAAACATCCGCGAGTACCATGAAAAACAGAAACGTTACAGCTGGTTCGACAGCAAACCAAACGGAACCATTCTTGGTCAGAAGGTAAGCGCACTTTCCAGTGTCGGTGTTTATGTTCCGGGCGGCAAGGCAGCCTATCCGTCTTCTGTATTAATGAACATTATCCCGGCTGAGGTTGCAGGAGTCGAGAAGATTGTTATGGTAACGCCACCAGGAAAAGACGGAAAAGTAAACCCGGTTACCCTGATTGCTGCACATCTGGCAGGCGCTACCGAAGTTTATAAAGTCGGCGGTGCCCAGGCAATCGCAGCGCTGGCTTTTGGAACCAAATCCATTCCGCGTGTCAATAAGATCGTTGGACCTGGCAATATTTTCGTGGCTTTGGCAAAGAAAGCAGTCTATGGTCATGTGAGCATCGACAGTATCGCCGGACCGAGTGAAATTCTGGTCCTTGCAGATGAAACCGCAAATCCACGTTATGTCGCAGCGGATCTGTTATCCCAGGCAGAGCACGATGAGCTTGCATCTGCAATCCTGGTTACTACCAGCATGGAGCTGGCAGAAAAAGTTTCTGCTGAGGCAGAGGCGTTCGTTCAGCAGCTTTCCAGAAAAGCCATCCTGGAAAAATCTCTGGAAAACTATGGTTATATCCTGGTAGCTGATTCCATGGAAGACGCAATCGAAACCGCAAATGCCATTGCATCCGAGCATCTGGAAATCGTGACAAAGAACCCGTTTGAAGTCATGACGAAGATCCAGAATGCCGGCGCGATCTTTATGGGCGAGTACAGTTCCGAGCCGCTGGGCGATTATTTTGCAGGCCCGAACCATGTCCTTCCGACCAATGGAACCGCAAAATTCTTCTCCCCGCTAAGTGTAGACGATTTCATTAAAAAATCCAGCATCATCTACTATTCCAAAGAAGCACTGGAGCCGGTTCATAAGGATATTGAAACCTTTGCAGAGGCAGAGCATCTGACTGCACATGCAAATTCCATCCGCGTACGCTTCGAGTAAAAAATAAGAACAGGAGGTAGTGCTCATGGCACGCTGTGCGACCATAGAACGCAACACAAAAGAGACGAAAATCCGTCTGACCCTGGACCTGGACGGAACCGGAAAAGCAGATATTCACACAGGCATTGGCTTTTTTGACCACATGTTAAACGGATTTGCAAGACATGGTTTGTTTGACCTGACCCTGCATGTAGACGGGGATCTGGAGGTCGATACCCATCATACGATCGAGGATACCGGTATTGTGCTGGGACGTGCGATCAAAGAAGCCGTAGGAGATAAAAAAGGCATTGTCCGTTACGGAACCATGATCCTGCCCATGGATGAGGCACTGCTTCTTTGTTCCCTGGATCTTTGCGGAAGACCGTATCTGGTTTATGACCTGAAGCTGGACCGGGAAAAGGTCGGGGATCTGGAAACGGAGATGATCCGCGAATTTTTCTATGCAGTGTCTTACGGCGCAGAGATGAACCTGCACGTAAAGCAGCTTGACGGAATCAATAACCACCATATTATTGAAGGTGCATTTAAGGCGTTTGCAAAGGCGCTCGACAACGCAACCCGATACGACGCACGGATCACCGATGTTTTGTCGACAAAAGGCGTACTGTAAGTGGCTAGGTTTCACGTCTGTGTGCCTGGCAACAGAAAACGTATAAAAAGGAGAGATTCCCATGCAGTTATATCCGGCAATTGACATGAAGGGCGGCAAATGCGTCCGCCTGACACAGGGATTATTTGATAATGTAAAGGTTTATTCCGACACACCGGCTGATATGGCAAAATTGTGGGTCAGCCAGGGTGCATCCTTCCTCCATATTGTGGATCTGGACGGTGCGCTGGCAGGACGTTCCGTAAATGAAGATGCGATCCGTGCGATCGTATCCAGTGTGGACGTTCCGATCCAGCTTGGCGGAGGCATCCGCAGCGTGGAAGCAGTGAAAAATATGCTGGAACTTGGCATCACCCGCTGCATCATTGGAACGCGCGCCGTGGAGCGGCCGGAATTTGTGAAAGAGCTGGTTGCAACCTTTGGTGCCGACCGGATCGTAGCCGGTGTCGATGCGAAAAACGGCATGGTGGCAGTGGAAGGCTGGGAAAAGGTAAGCAGTCTTTCGGCTTTGGATCTTTGCCTGCAGATGAAAGAATTCGGGGTAAAACATATCGTTTATACCGATATTTCCAAAGACGGTACCTTAACCGGTCCGAACGTCGAGTACACAAAGTTTCTGACTAAGCAGACCGGACTGGATGTGATCGCCTCCGGCGGAGTTTCCTGTATGGACGATCTGGTCCGCTTAAATGACAGCCAGATCAAGGGCGCCATCATTGGAAAAGCATTATACGAGAAAAAGATCAGCCTGCCGGATGCGGTAGCGCGGTTTGAACAGGGAGAATAACTATGGCAGAATTTAAACGGTTACTTGCGCAGCTTTGCTGCGATGGAAAACAGGAAGAGGAAGTGCTTCCTTTTGCCTCTGCTGCCGGGAATGACGGAGCAGACGGTCTGGTATTTGCCGATGGTTCCAAAAACGATGAGGAGCATGATTACAACATTGGCCTGATCCGGAAAATGGCAAGGGCGATCGACATTCCGATCTATGCTGGCGGACGCGTAAAACGCCTGGAGGATGTGAAGAAATACCTCTACGCAGGTGCGAAGGGCGTATTTTTAGATGCATCTGTGGAAGAAAATGTGGATCTGATCAAAGAAGCGGCAGACCGCTTCGGCAGTGAAAAAATCTTTATCCGCTTAAACCAGAAAGACCAGACAAAACGGATCCCGGAGTATGCGCAGCTGGGAGCATCCATGGCACTGCTGGAAGATGCTGTTCTTCCGGAAGCTGTGGAAGTGATCCATACGATGGATGAACAGATGCATTATTATATAGTCAGCAATGCAGACGAAATCGCAAAACTGGCAGAAGAGCTGAAAGCAGACGCGGCTGCCGGTTTTGTCCTCGCCAGCCTGGCTCCGGAAAATGGAAATTATATGGAAAAGAAGCAGGAACTTGGCAGCCTTGGAATTGCGGTAGACATTCTGTGCAGCAGTGTTTCCTGGGGAGATTTTAAAACCAATTCCGACGGCCTGGTTCCGGTCATCGTCCAGGATTTCAAGACTTCCGAAGTGCTGATGCTTGCTTATATGAACGAACAGGCCTTCGCAGATACGCTCCGCACCGGCAAGATGCATTACTACAGCCGGAGCCGGAAGAGCCAGTGGTTAAAGGGCGAGACCTCCGGACATTTCCAGTATGTAAAGTCCCTGCACTTAGACTGTGACAACGATACGATTCTGGCGAAAGTCCATCAGATTGGTGCGGCCTGCCATACCGGTTCCCGCAGCTGTTTCTTCCAGACACTTGCTGAGAAAGAGACCAAAGAAACCAATCCATTGAAGGTATTTGAGGATGTCTTCTCTGTCATTCAGGACCGTAAGAGTCATCCAAAGGAAGGCTCTTACACCAACTATCTGTTTGACAAAGGCATCGACAAGATCTTAAAGAAAGTCGGGGAAGAAGCGACCGAGATCGTCATTGCAGCCAAAAACCCGGACCCGGAAGAGATTAAATACGAGATTTCCGATTTCCTGTACCATGTCATGGTTCTCATGGCGGAGCGCGGTGTGACCTGGGAGGATATCACAGAAGAGCTTGCGAACCGTTAGAATTGTTTATAAAATCACAGAGTGTTGGCATAAAAATTGCAGCAATGCAGTTACGGTATGCCAGCACTCTTTTTCTGCGTGACAAAAAGCCCTTGATTCGTCAAAAAAATAACTTATGAATATGTCAGAAGAGACATAGCCGACTGCAGAAAAACATGGTATACTTTTACATTATAAAAACAGGAGAGTTATGATCATGCAGCAGACAAAAGAATCACATGACCAATACTACGAAATGGCCAATGCGCCGGTCGGACGTGTCATCTCAAAGCTGGCTGTCCCAACCATCATCAGTATGCTGGTCACCTCGATTTATAACATGGCTGACACTTTTTTTGTAAGCCAGCTTGGGACCAGCGCTTCTGGCGCGGTCGGAATCATCTTTTCAGCCATGTCGATCATTCAGGCATTATCGTTTATGATCGGAATCGGATCCGGAAATTACATTGCCCGGCTGATCGGGGCAGGAAACCGGGAGCTGGCCGAGAAGCTTGCTTCCATCGCTTTTTTTACCGGCTTTTTTATGGGACTGGTTATCACGGTCCTCGGAACTGCCAACATCCATGCGCTGGTTATGATGCTTGGATCTACCGTAACCATTGCGCCTTATGCCGAAGCCTACGCATCCTATATTCTGATTGCGGCACCGTTTATGATGACTTCATTTATCATGAATAACATTCTACGGTTTCAGGGAAAAGCCTTATTTGCCATGGTCGGCATCACAACCGGAGGTATTTTAAACATTGTCCTTGACCCGGTATTTATTTTCGGTATGGGTATGGGGACCGCAGGCGCTGCGCTTGCAACAGGCATTTCCCAGTTTGTCAGCTTTTGCATTCTGCTTGTGATGTGCAATTTCCGAAAGGACTGCATTTCCATCGATATCCGTAAGTTCCGTCCAACTGTAAAGCTTTACGGACAGATTTTGTATGGAGGTGTGGCATCACTTGGGCGTCAGGGAATTGCCAGTGTGGCAACCATCCTGATGAATGTCATGGCACAGCCATATGGGGATGCAGCCATTGCGGCTATGTCCATCGTGAACCGCTTTATGATGTTTGTTGGCTCGGCCATGATTGGTTTCGGTCAGGGCTTTCAGCCTGTCTGCAGCTACTGTTTTGGTGCCGGGTTATATAAGCGTGTGAAAGAAGCCTGTATTTTCTGCATCAAAGTCAGCACTGCTGTGCTTTTTGTATTTGCACTGGCTGGCCTTGCCTTTTCTGGAAATATTGTTGCGGTATTCCGGAAAGACGATCTGGATGTTATCCGGATCGGAACACTGGCACTCCGTATGCAGCTTTGCACCTTGCCGCTTATGGGAGTCACCGTTATGGGCAATATGACACCGCAATCCATGGGCTACGGAACCTGGGCAACCGTGGTTTCCACCGCCAGACAGGGATGGTTTCTGATACCGGTCCTTCTGTTTCTGACTCCGGCAGTCGGCATTCTTGGAATCCAGATCGCGCAGCCTCTGGCAGATGCAGGAACCTTCATTCTGGCCGCATGGGTACTTCACAAAATCTTTAAGGACCTAGAGCAGAAAGAAGAGGGCGCATTACCATAAAGAATGGATTCCAAAATGGAACATTCTATTTTCAGAAATGTATGCGTGAAACAGAATAAAGCGGCTGATATATTACAAAAGGAGTTTGAGAAATGGAAAAAACAATGAAAACACGCAGATTAGGAAAAACCAATCTTCAGGTCAGTGAGATAGGTTTTGGCGGCGAGTGGCTGGAGCGCCATCTGGAAGAAGAGGGCATTGAGCTGATCCGCTATGCTTCTTCCAAAGGAATCAATATTCTGGACTGCTGGATGGCAGATCCAAAATCCCGCGATGTCATCGGCAAGGGAATCAAAGAGAACCGCGAATCCTGGTATATCCAGGGACATATCGGTTCTACCTGGAAGGACGGGCAGTATTTCCGCACCCGCGATATGGCTTATGTGCGTCCGGCTTTTGAGGACCTCTTAAAGCGTCTGCAGACAGACTATATCGACCTTGGCATGATCCACTATGTAGATTCCGAAGAAGAGTGGGAAAGCATCCAGCATTCCGATTATCTGGATTATATCATGGAGCTGAAAAAGAATGGCGTGATCCGTCACATCGGTATGAGTTCCCACAATCCGAAGGTGGCCGCGAAAGCGGCAGAGTCCGGCTATGTGGAGATGATCCTCTTCAGCATCAATCCGGCGTTCGACATGCTTCCGGCCAGCGAGCAGATTGAGACGATGTTCGCGGATGAATTCGATGCAGACTTAAGAGGCATTGATGCAGACCGTGCGCGCCTGTATAAGCTGTGTGAGCAGCACGATGTCGGGATTACCGTTATGAAAGGCTTTGCAGGCGGGCGTCTTTTCGATGCAAAGCGTTCCCCGTTTGGCGTAACACTGACACCGGTGCAGTGCATCCACTATGCACTTACCAGACCTGCAGTCGGCGCGATCATGTGCGGATATGACACAAAGGAACAGGTCGATGCGGCTGTTGCTTATGAGACAGCATCAGAGGAAGAAAAAGATTTCGCATCCGTGATTGCCAATGCACCGCTTCATTCTTACCGTGGAGAGTGCACCTACTGCGGTCACTGTAAACCGTGCGTGGTCAATCTGGACATTGCCATGATCAACAAATTCTATGATCTTGCAACCATGCAGCCGGCCGTACCGGCAACGGTACGGTCCCACTATGAGCTTTTGGAACATCGGGCATCGGAGTGTATTGGCTGTCATGCCTGCGAATCCCGCTGTCCGTTCGGGGTTGCGATCGCAGAGCGGATGGAAAAGACCGCGAAGTTGTTTGGATGTTAGGCGTTTTCATAAGAATTTTTGCACAACAGGAATCCTTGGCAAACGAAAGATTTCGTTTTATAATGGTCAGGTCTGTTTTTATGTTGCTGTTTACGCATTGCGCAAACAGCAACATTTTTGCAGATAGAATGAAAAAAGGAATGGTACAGAAACAATGTGGTTTTGGTTAGCCGTTACGGCACTCTTATTCTGGAGCGGTTCTGATCTGTTTTCCAAGATCGGCTGCCGCGGAAACGACAAATATGCCCATTTGAAGATGGTCATTGCAGTCGGCGTTGTCATGGGTGTCCATGCAATGTATGAAATTTTTGTGGGAGGAACGATTGTCACCTGGCATGTGATCCTTACTTACCTGCCGGTATCTCTGCTTTACATTTCCTCCATGACACTGGGCTATATCGGCCTGCGTTACATTGAACTTTCGATTTCTTCCCCAATCTGTAATTCCTCCGGTGCACTGGTAGCAGTTCTCTGTTTTCTGACCGGCACACTGGACGAGAGCATTGAGGGAACCATGCGTCTGGCCGTGATCGGTGCCGTGGCACTGGTATGTATCGGTGTGATCGGTCTTGGCATCGTAGAATCCAGGGAAGACGATGACCTGCGCCGCGCACGTCAGGAAGCATCCAACTACAAATATGCGAAGTCCTGGCTGGCTTTATTCCTTCCGGTGGCTTACTGCCTTCTGGATGCAGCAGGCACCTTTGCAGATACCTTTGTGCTGGATCTTCTGGCTGGGGAAGCAGAGGCAGCCGGACTGTTTGCAACCGCAGAAGAGTGCTCTTCCTATGCGGCATCTTCCGCAAACTGTGCTTACGAACTGACCTTCCTCTTTGCTGCAGTCTGCTGCGTGATCTACGTAGCGCTGATCAAAAAAGAACGATTTACCGTGAAACAGGAAGGACCGAAATACATTGGAGCACTCTGTGAGACGGCTGGTCAGTTTGCTTATATCTTCGCATTATCGGATACCGCACATGCAGCAATCTCCGCACCGATCATTTCCGCATACTGTGTCGCTTCCGTTGTATGGAGCCGCATCTTCTTAAAAGAGAAGCTGTCCTGGAAGCATTATGCGATGATCCTGCTGGTTGTGATCGGTATCGTAATGCTTGGGGTATTTGACATTTAACAATTCATAGAAATATTTTATCTGGTGGTCAGAATATTCTGGCCGCCTTTTTTTACACAAATTTTATGGAAATAAAGCAAAAAGCTTAAAATACAGTCGTACTTTGCTGATCGTATTTTACATGGATTTAACATTGCCTTTACGTGGGTATGGTAGATGCAAATGCCCTCAGCATTTATGATAATTAGGATAAATATTGAATGATGTAAGAACGATTACAAAGGAGAAGGTACGATGAATGAAAATGTAAAGATCTTTTTTGGTCTCATTGGCGGTTTGGCGCTGTTTTTATATGGCATGAACAGCATGAGTGACGCGCTTCAGAAAGCAGCGGGAGAGGGCATGAAAAAGATTCTCAGCTTTCTGACGAAAAATGCAGTCATGGGCGCGCTGGCAGGAGCCTTAGTCACTGCCGTATTGCAGAGCAGTTCCGCGACCACCGTTATGGTCATCGGATTTGTCAGCGCTGGCCTTATGAGTCTGCCGCAGGCGATTTCCGTTGTTTTCGGTGCTAACATCGGTACGACCATGACCGCACAACTGATGGCATTTAAGATCAGCAACTATATCTATCCGATCATCTTTCTTGGATTTATGCTGAATTTTGCCAGCAAAAAAGAAAAGATCAAAAACATCGGTATGGTAATCTTCTCCTTTGGACTTCTTTTTGAAGGAATTGAAATTATGGGCGGCGTTATGAAACCGCTTGCAAGCAGCCCGTTTTTTGTAGACATGATGGGACGTGTTTCCCATATTCCGGTACTCGGGGTACTTCTTGGTGCCGGTATGACCCTTGTGGTACAGAGTAGTTCCGCAACGATTGCAGTACTTCAGAACTTCGCTTCCCAGGCGGGCCCGGATGGGGTAACCAGTGTGATCGGTCTGACCGGCGCAATTCCGATCCTGTTAGGTGACAATATCGGTACCACGATCACAGCACTGTTAGCTTCTATCGGCCAGTCAAAAAATGCAAAAAGGACGGCACTGGCACACAGCGTTTTCAATATTACGGGAAGTATTGTATTTCTGTTTTTGATTCCGGTTCTCGCTGGCTTTGTGCGTTTCATTTCCCCGAAGGGACCGGAGCTGGAAGTCATCTCCAGACAGATTGCAAACGCCCACACAACCTTTAATGTTGTCTGCACACTGATCTGGCTTCCATTGATCCCGGTCATGGTAAAAATTGTTACCTTTCTTGTTCGCGGACAGGATCAGCAGGAACGTCAGACTTACGAGCCGAAATTCCTTGAAAACCGTGTCCTGACTCAGCCGACCGCAGCTCTTTACCTTGTCTCAGAAGAGATTCAGAGAGTGGCCGGTTTCACCACACAGATGTTAGATAACATGAAGCTTTCCTTTGTTGGAGACGAACCGCAAGCTGCTTACCAGAACTTTAAGGATATGAACCTCGCGGTAAAGAAGCTTCAGGAGCAGATCGGAAGCTATATTGTAAAGATGTTTTCCAGAGGTGCCCTGACGGAACAGCAGTCCGAACAGGCGGCAGGACTTCTCTATATCAACAATAATATCGAGCGAATTGCAGACCGTTGTGAGGAAATCAGTGCTGTTGCGGAATTTTCACAGGAACATGGCGGAATCTTCTCGGAAGACGCAAAGCATGAGCTGGAGACTGGCATCGGGACACTGGAAAATCTCTTTTCCACCGCAATGCAGGCACTCGAAAACGGCGATAAGGATATTGTTGCCAAAGTAACAAAAGACAAAAATAAGATCCGGAAGCTGCAGAAGCAGAACAATAAAGCGCATTTATCCCGTGTGAAGAAGAATACCTGCTCCTCTGATATGACAAAGCAGTATTCTAATCTGCTTTATAACATCGACCGTATCGCAGACAACTGCGTGAGCATTTCTGAAGAGGCGATGGATAACATTTCGTTCCAGAAATTGTACCAGAATAATGCAAATCAGGAAATGGCAGGAGAGCATGCTTAGCTTATACAATGTCGATCTTCTTCACGCTCTTTCTTCGTTCTTCTTCGATCGCCGCATAGAACTTCCGGGTGATGTTGACATCGTTGTGCCCTAAGATATCCGCCACAAGGTAGATATCGTTCGTTTTCGCGTAAAGGGCAGAGCCGTAGCTGCTCCGGAGCTTGTGCGGCGTGATTTTCTTTTTGGGTGTAACGATAGCAGCATATTTTTTTACGAGATATTCTACGCTTCGCACGGCAATGCGCTTTCCCCGCAGGGAAAGAAAGAGGGCCGGTTCCTCTGCCGGATCGATACCGGCACCTTTTCGCTCCTCAAGGTAATGTTCCAGATGCCGTGTGACTTCATCGCTGAAATACACAGTTGCTTCTTTTCCGCCTTTCCGGTGGATGTGAATGCTCTGCTCTGTTAAATCTACATCCCCCAGATTCAGACCGACGCATTCCGAGACACGGATTCCGGTTCCAAGCATTAAGGCAAGGATGGCACAGTCCCTTGCCTTTGTTTTTTCGTGAAATTGCTTCTGCTTCGGTGAAAGGCCGTTACCATTCTGCGCTTCTTTGATCAGCTCCCGTATTTCCTCCTGGTTTAAGCGGACAATTTCCTTTTCCCGGATACGCGGCACCTGCATGGACAGCGTCGGATTGGTCTTGATCTGCCCCGTGCGGTAAAAGTAGCCGTAAAAGCTTTTCAGGGAAAAAAACTTGCGCTTGATCCCGGCCTCTTTATTCGTATTTTTATGGTCCGGGTCATCAGGCCGGTATTTTAAAAATTCCAGGTAACGCTCCAGATCCGTAACGCTGATTTCAGTGAAATCGTTCATGGAAATCTCACTTGTCTGCAGGTTCAACAATTCCGGTTTCAGGTCCCGGATAAACACAAAAAACATGTTGATATCGTAAGCATAGGAGAGTCTTGTCATAGAAGAGGTTGCAGGCTCGATTCCACGAAAGAAATCCGCACAGAAAGGCGGGAGAGAGGCAAGCAGCTCCTGCAGCTTCTTTTCATTTTTTAAGTCACGCTGTTCGTGATATTGCAGTTCTTCCATATGAAATTACTCCTTATTCGCCTGGTTCTGGTTCGGAGCTAATGAAGCTCTCAGTTGTTCCAGTTCTGTCTGCAACCGGACATTCTCCCGGTCGGACGTCCGCAACTCCTCCTGCAGTTCTCGCTCTTTGGCGATCACGGCACGTTCCAGCTTTAAGTCCGCTTCCATCTGAGCCTGCTTTAACTGGTTCTGCGTATCGGCATCCTTCTCCTGAAGCTGTCTTTTCAGGTCAGATACCTGCACCTTATACTCCAGCATATGGCTTTCCAGCTCCCGGAGTTTTTCCTGGTTCTGTCCGGCAATACTCTCTAAATTTTTCCTCTGCGCAGTTTCATGCGACAATGTCTGCTCCAGCTCCCTGGTTTTTAATTTCAACTCCGTATTTTCTGATTTCACCAAAGCTTCCGCTTTTTGCAGCTCGTGAAGCTTTTGCAGCTGTTTTTTCAGTTCCTCATTCTGCGTCTGAAGAAGCCGGTTCACTTCCTCCTGGTCGGAGATTGCCTTCTTTGCGGAGTTCAGCTGATTCGTTGCGTATTCTGCCTGTTCTTTTAAACGGTTCTGTTCTTCTTCCAGCTTCTTTGAGACAGCCTCTGCCTGTTCTTTTTCTCCCTGCAAAGCTTCCATCTTTTCCCGCAGTTCATCAATGGTACGGTCCTTTCTTTTTAAGTCAGACTGAAATTGTTCGAGAACACGTGCCTCTGCATTACTGCTCAATTCAATGCTGTTGATATACGCAGATAATAGCTTCTTGCAAAGGCGTTCAAAATTTTCAATTTCCACAAGACGTCCGGGAGTAGCAGCCTTCGCATTGTTTAACTCCAGAACCTGCATCAGATGATCAAACCCCTGTGCCTGGTTCATTCCATGTGTGGTGCAAAACTGGCGGAAAGCCTCCGCGGAATCCGGATCAATACGGAAATTGACCTGTTTGCTTTCTTTGACGGTTCGTTCTTCTTTCATCTATTCAAATCCTCCAGGAAAATTAATCCTTTTTTACTTATATGATAGTATAGCATATCGAAAACATGTTCGTCAATTCTTATTGTGTAACAAACTCAAAAACGATATACATTGTTATACATGTAATCGCTATACATAACAACGTATAATGTGATAACAAAGGAAAAACTCGGAGAAGTATACGAAAATCAGTAAAAAAGAGCATAGGGTATTGAGCGATAATTCTTAAAAATGTGCAGACAATTTAACAAAATACCAACATGGAAGGCAAAAAGCAGAACGGATATTCGAAAAAGTAGCTTTAATATTGCGCAAAACCTTAGTTTTACGCAATAATGGAGAAATATTCGCGTTTGTTCATATTGACAGTTAATAACATAATTCATCAGAATATTTGTTTTAATATGTATCATTCACCCTATATTGTACAAATAGTTTTTATCAATCCGTTTTAAAGCATCGATATTGCCTTATGTGTCTGATAAAAAGTAGAAGTAGGGCTTATTACGCAGAATATTTACATTTAAGAAAAAAGTGATTATAATCCTATAGGATGAAATATTCTCAGGAGGAGATACTGAAACGATGTCAATTTTATTTGCGATCATTTTTCTGGTACTGATTTTCAAGTGCGTAGGCCTTGTACTTTCGATCTGCGGAAAACTATTGGGAGCAGTTCTTAGTGTACTCGGATTTATCATTTCCCTGGTGATCGGGGCAGTGGTGTTTGGACTTTCTACCGCATTTGCCATGGTGCTGCTGCTGATTGGAATCGTGTGGCTGGTCATCCGCATCATTCTGTAAGGCAAGGCAGAACAACGAAGCTTACACAGAAAAACTCCGCTTGTTTTCAGTCAGCTGGCACCATTTGACAACCTGGAAAACTGGGAAAACAAGCAAACGAAACTATTTATAGGAAAGAGTGAAATACGTATTATGAATATCATCGATCAATTTGGAACTGTTGTTGGTAACCAGTCCCTGAAAGATCCGGAAAAAGCCCGCCGTCTTCTTCTTACAGGTTACCGCCTGCAGGAGAAACGGCTTCAGTTTTTTCCGGACCGGGAACTTCCGCCGTCCGGCCAGTATGTGGCACGGGTGGTTATGAAAAATATCATTCAGTCTCTGGCAAAGCCGGAGCAGGCAGCTATGGTCAGCATTTTTGTGCCGGGAGAGCTGGTGACAGCTGCCGGACTGACCCCATATTCCGTAGAGGCATTATCCTGCTTTCTGGCAGGAACAAAATGTGAGCAGGCTTTCCTGCGAAAAACCGAAGAGGAAGGCTTTCCGGAAACCATGTGTTCCTATCATCGTGTCTTTCTGGGAGCCGCACTGACCGGGATTCTGCCAAAACCCAAATGCATGATCTACACAAACCTTGCCTGCGACGGAAATATGATGACATTTCCTTATTTAAAGGATTCCTACGATTGTCCTGGTTTTTACATTGATGTGCCGTATGAAAAGAACCAGGAATCGGTTCTGTATGTGGCAGACCAGCTTCGGAAACTGAAATTATTCCTGGAAGAAGTAAACCGGACCCAAATATCAGAGGAAGCGGTGAGTCTGGCCGTCGACAACAGCCGGAAAGCAGCTGATTATTATAAGAAGCAGCTTGCTCTGCGCAGCGAACACGATCCGGTTACATCCCTGACCAATGAACTGTATGCTCTTTTTATGTGTCATCTGCTTGCCGGTTCCGAATCAGCTGTCAAGTATACCAAAATGCTGCTGGAAGATGTAAAAAATGCTCCGAAGGGAGAGGGACTTTCAGTCCTGTGGATGCACACCCTGCCGTTTTTACAGGCACCGGTAAAGGAATTATTTAACTACAGCAAAAACATGCATATCCGCGCCTGCGATTTTATCGCGGATGGATTCCGGGAAATGCATTCCGAAGATCCGTATGAGGCCATGGCAGAGAAGATGGTTTACTGCATTTATAACGGCAATGTAAACCAGCGGATCCAGATGGCAGAGGAGCTGGCCGAGATTACCAAAGCAAATGGTGGTATCCTGTTTGCACACTGGGGCTGTAAGGGAACCATCGGCGCTTCCAGCCTGATCAAACGTTCTTTAGAAGATGCGGACCTGCCGACCATAATTCTGGATGGGGATGGATGCAATCCGGCCAATACCAGTGACGGTCAGGTTTCCACCCGTCTTCAGGCTTTCGTGGAGATGCTGGAAAAAGGAAAGGAGGAAGCACACGCATGATCCATTATGTTTGTAAATACACCCCGTTAGAATTATTTCGTGCATTTGGGGAGGACTGTGCTGTTCTGGAAGAAATGCCGGAAAACTTTGAATTGTCCGACCAGATCGCACATGCCAATCTGTGCGGATTTGGCAAATCCGTGATCCAGGCGGTTCTGGAAGGAAAAGTGGAGGAACTGGTCCTGGTAAACTGCTGCGATTCCATGCGCCGCGTTTACGATATCGTAGAAAGCACAGGAAGATGCAGATTTTTGTATATGCTGGATCTTCCACACGATGATAACGAATGTGAAAAAGAAAAATTTGCAGGTGCCCTCCGCAGATTAAAAGAATCCTACGAGGCTTATTCTGGAAAACAGTTCGATAAAGAGCGTTTCTTGCATTCTTTTGCCCTGCTTCACACAAAAAGCCGTCCTTACATCGGCGTGCTTGGCGTGCGGGTCAGCGGTGTTTTAGAACAGATGATCCGCGAAAACTTCGAGATGGACGTAGAAAACCTGACCTGTACCGGAGGGCGCAGACTGTCTGTGATTCCAAAAGAACTGGAACAGATGGAAGAAGACGCGCTTTTCCTGGCTTATGCAGATGCCCTTCTTAGCCAGATGCCATGCTTCCGCATGAACCACAGCGCACGCAGGAACCGCCTGTATCTGGACCCGGCATTAAAGGGGATTATTTATCATACGATCAAATTCTGCGATTACTATGGTTTTGAGTATGCAAGCATCAAACGGGAAATCAAAGTCCCGATTTTAAAGATTGAAACCGATTTTACCAGTCAGAGTGCCGGACAGCTTTTAACCAGGATCCAGGCATTTTCAGAAACCATCGAGGGTTCCGCAGATATGGACCCGGGAAAAGGAATCAGTGAGGAGGCTAAAAAGCAGATGGAATCAGGAGTATATTATGTAGCAGGAATCGACAGCGGTTCCACCAGTACCGACGTTGTGATTCTGGATCAGGACGGAAAGATCAAGTCCTCCATGATCATTCCGACCGGCGGCGGAGCCATGATGAGTGCCGAAAAGAGTCTGGATCTGGCAATTGAAAAAGCCGGGATCAAAAAAGAAGAAATCGTGCGGATCGACACCACTGGCTACGGACGCGCTTATATTGAAGGCGGGGATGACAGCATTACCGAGATTACCTGCCATGCGAAGGGCGCCAACTACTTAAATCCAAACGTGCGCACGATCATCGATATCGGCGGTCAGGACATCAAGGCGATCAGCATCGATGAAAACGGAGCCGTAAAAAACTTCCTGATGAACGACAAGTGCGCTGCCGGAACCGGCCGTTTCCTGGAGATGATGGCAAAGACGCTCGGTCTTTCCCTGGAAGAAATGAGTACTCTGGGATTAAAATGGAAGGAAAACATTGTCATTTCCAGCATGTGCACCGTATTTGCAGAGTCTGAGGTTGTATCCTTAGTGGCCCAGAACAAGGACGTGTCAGACATTATTCACGGACTGAACGTGTCGGTTGCTTCCAAGGTCGGCGCACTGGCTGCCCGGCTTGGCAAAGATCATCCGGGTGAATATATGATGACCGGCGGGGTTGCCAAGAACCAGGGTATTATCCAGGCGCTGGAAGAAAAGCTTGGCGCAAAGCTCTATATCTGCGAGGAAGCTCAGCTTTGCGGAGCACTTGGTGCCGCATTGTTTGCATACGAAAAATGCAAAGGGGAATCTGTCCAGAAATAGAAATTATGACGTTGCCGGACACGCACGCGCGAACAGTAACATTATGATGATCTGTACCATGGAAAGAACTTGATTAACCGGCTGAAATTAGGTAAGATTTTATAATAAGGATACGCCATTATTCATTTTATTTCAGGGGGAGAACATGAATCAGAAGAAAACACGATCAAACCGGTATCTTCACTTTTTGCTATGTTTTGTCTTGTTCATACTTGCATTGTTTCCATCTTCTGCACTGGCAGCGGAAGAAACAGCGACAAAGGTTGTCCGGGTTGGGTGGTACGAGGATTCCTACCACATCACCGGCGAAAACGGCATCCGCAGCGGCTATGGCTATGAATACGAACAGGCTGTAGCTGCTTATACCGGCTGGGATTACGAGTATGTAAAGGGCGACTGGTCCGAACTGCTCAGCATGCTGCAGGAAGGAAAAATTGATCTTATGGCAGCAATTTCCTACACCGATGAGCGTGCAAAGACCATGCTGTTTTCCGACATTCCAATGGGAGAGGAAAAATATTACCTGTATGCAGACCTTACCCATGCGGACATTTCCGCCTCGGATCTTTCTACCTTAAATGGCAAACGCGTGATAGCCATGGAAAAAAGCATTCAGGCAACGCAGTTTTCCGTATGGGAAGAAAAGCATAACATCAAAACAGAGCACGTCAATGCGGACAGCATCGAAACTGCAAAAGAAATGATCGCTTCCGGCGATGTTGTGGGTGTTATCTCTACCGAAACACCAGAATGGGTAGAAGCAGGCATGTCTGCGATCGCCACAACCGGTGGTTCCAGCATTTACTATGCGATCAACAAAAACCGGCCAGATTTAAAAGAAGAACTGGATATCGCCATGCGCAACATGGAATATGACAAGCCGTTTTACGCAGACGAACTCTACCAGCGCTATCTGACTGCAGAGTCGGTTGCCGTTCTTTCTGGCGAGGAGAGCGACTGGTTATCGCAGCATGGCGCGATCCGGATCGGTTTTCTAAAGAATGACCCTGGCGTGAGTTCCATTGATGCATCAAGCGGTAACCTGACCGGCATCATCAACGATTATATGGAATACACTGCAGACTGTCTTAACAATTATACGCTGCAGTTTGAGCCGGTTGGTTTTGATTCCCAGGAAGCAGAGATCCAGGCCTTAAAAGCCGGAGACATCGACATGATCTTCCATGCAGCCCAGAATCCATATGCCTCCCAGGAAGAAAAATTATCCCTGTCCAACACGGTCTGGACATTCAATCTGGCTGCAATCACAACACAGGATTATTTTGATGAAAATGCAGAAAACACCGTCGCGATATCCAATGATAATCTTTCCTTAAAGCAATACGTATCCTACAACTATCCACAGTGGAAGATATTGGACTGTTCCTCACGGGAAGATGCCGAAAAGATGGTCTGCCGAGGCGAAGCAACCTGCTTTATCACAAGGGCAAACCAGGTGACGCCTTATATCAAAAACACACGGTTTCACAGCATCTTTCTGCTCAAAGCAGATAACATTTCTTTTGCTGTAAAACGTGGTGATTCAAAGCTCTTGTCGATTCTGAACAAGACGTTAAAGACCATGCCGGCATCAAAATTGACTGGTGCTCTGTCTTTCTATAATAATTCAGCAAGAAAAGTCACCCTGATGGACTTTATCCGTGACAATATGCTGATTGTGATCTTTATAGTTACTTTGACTTTCGCC
Source organism: Clostridium sp. AM42-4 (assembly GCF_003480105.1). Taxonomy (NCBI): domain Bacteria; kingdom Bacillati; phylum Bacillota; class Clostridia; order Eubacteriales; family Clostridiaceae; genus Clostridium; species Clostridium sp. AM42-4. Next base: position 2,368 of record NZ_QUIK01000023.1, on the reverse strand, counting down.
GGAATCCTTCTGATCATTTTGGGATTTTTGCGTAAAGCAATGAAAGCAGAAGCAAAAGCAAAAAAAGCAGCCAGTCAGTCACAGGAGCTGAACAAAAAGCTGAAAGAGAGTCAGGATGAATTAAAAGCAGCTTTAATCCAGGCAGAAAGCGCAAACTCTGCCAAAACGACATTCTTAAACAACATGTCGCACGATATCCGGACACCAATGAATGCAATCATTGGCTTTACATCGCTGGCGGCATCCCATATTGACAATAAGGAGATGGTGAAGGACTATCTGGCAAAGATTGGGACATCCAGTGAGCATCTGCTTTCCCTGATCAATGATGTTCTTGATATGAGCCGTATCGAAAGCGGAAAAGTAAAAATCGAAGAGAAACCGCTGCATCTTCCGGACCTGCTGCACGATATCCGGACCATCATCTGCCCGTCCATCAGTTCCAAACAGCTCGATTTTCTGATCGATACGGTCGATGTGGTTGATGAGGATATCATTGCAGACAAGCTGCGCCTGACACAGATTCTGCTGAACATTTTGAGCAACGGTGTCAAATACAATAAGACAGGCGGTACCATCAGCCTGAGAGTGAAGCAGGAAAAGAAAGCACCGAAAGGCTGTGCAACCTATCACTTTATCATCCGTGACACCGGAATCGGCATCAGCAAGGAATTCCAGAAGCATATTTTTGAGAATTTCTCCCGCGAAGAGACTGCAACCGTCAGCGGCATACAGGGAACCGGTCTCGGCCTTTCCATCACAAAAAAAATCGTAGAAATGATGGGCGGCACCATTCATCTCGAAAGCGAAGAGGGCGTGGGCAGCGAATTCGATGTATGCCTGACCTTTAAGCTGAGCGGTGAGCGAAAAGTTTATCAGAGGATCGAATCACTCCGGGGGCTTCGTGTTCTGGTAGCTGACGATGATACCGATACCTGCCTGAGCATTTCCTCCATGCTGACCGAAATCGGAATGCGCTCTGAGTGGACAGTTTCCGGAAAAGAAGCAGTTATCCGTGCGAAGCACGCAGCCGATATGGGTGATGACTTCTATGCCTATATCATCGACTGGCTGATGCCGGATATGAACGGAATTGAGACGGTACGCCGGATCCGCAGAGTCATTGGCGACAGCAGCCCGATCATTATCCTTACCGCGTATGACTGGTCCGATGTGGAAGAAGAAGCAAGAGAGGCGGGAGTTACTGCTTTCTGTGAAAAACCACTGTTTATGTCAGAACTGCGTGACATCCTTACAAAACCAATAGAACTGAAAAAAACAGGTGAAAACACATTGCCTGTCATTCCGGCAGGGAAAAAGATTCTTCTGGTCGAAGATAATGAACTCAACCAGGAAATTGCCACAGAAATCTTAAAAGATGCCGGATTTGTAGTCGATGTTGCAAACGATGGTTCTGTTGCAGTACAGAAGATGGAAGCTTCCACAGCCGGACAGTATGACCTGATCCTGATGGATATACAAATGCCGATCCTAAATGGCTATGAAGCAACCAGAAAGATCCGCGCCATGGAAGCGCCGCATTGCAAACAGATTCCGATCATCGCCATGACTGCAAATGCATTTGACGATGACCGCGAACTGGCACTGCAGTGTGGTATGAACGGATATCTGGCGAAGCCGATCCAGATTAAACAAATGTTAAAGCTGATCGGCTCGATGTTATAAAAATACTAGAATAAATTCATAAGGAAGGCGAAGATTATCGAGTTACTGCGTAGATAATCTTCGCTTTTTGAGCATTTTTAATATAATGAGTGCAAAGTAAATCTGGAAGACGAAGAACAGACTTGCACAAAAATAAGAAATACCTTATAATGACTTGGTTACTTTGCACTGTGCCATAAAATGTGGTTTTGCATGACCTAAGATAAAATTCCGTTTATGACACAAGTTCAAAAAGAAAAATACGATGGAAGAGACAGAAAACGGAGTCTCAAAAAATCGAAGAAATGTAGGTAAAATAAGGCTTTATGAGAAAATTAGCATTAAGCGACGAAATATTATTGAGCGTCCAGCAGCCCGCCCGCTACCTCGGAAACGAGATGAATGTGGTGGTCAAGGATCCGTCCACCACGGACATGCGTTTCTGTATGTGTTTCCCGGACGTTTTCGCGAAATAAGGTGATATATTGTGATATATGCACAAAATTATGCGAACGGCATACGGATATAATTGTGCATAGTGCAAAAGAAAACGGACAATCCAACACAAATCAACGCTGTCGTAATGCCTGCAAAAAACCTGTTTTGTCGTAATGAAAGAAAGGAAAAAGCGCAGAAATCGCTTCGTAGCCATTGGAGGCTGTCGCACTAGCAAATATTTTTTGCTGGGCGGCAGCCCTGCTTT